>DASXTE010000236.1:0-23308 GCA_036505595.1 Pyrinomonadaceae bacterium | reverse complement strand
GACGCCAACCGTCCGGCAATTCCTCTTAATAATCAAGCGGATCGTCATTGTGATCGGCATTGCCGTGGCGTTTTCATTGGGATTAATGGGGGCGATTTATCTTTCGCTACGCAGCTCGCAAACGCGGGTTCCAGACGTGGTAGGAAAGGACCGCGCTGCGGCAGAGACTACGATCGAGGATGCTGGCTTAAACTTTCGCGTAAGGGCTACGCGGGCGACCGCGGAAGCAAAGCCTGATACCGTGCTGATTCAGCTTCCGGCGGCTGGCGTCACCGTGAAAGTGGGCCAGACCGTGGCGGTGGACATCAGTCGCGCGACAAATGGCGAGACCACGACGCTTTCGAGCACAAACGAAAACACATCAACTGAAAACAAGAACCAAAACACGAACAGCATATCGGCGAGTCCGAGTCCGACACCAAAGAAGAAACCAGCGAACCGCAACGCGAACGACAACGCGAATGCCGCAAACCGAAACTTTAACGCGAACCGAGTGCCGACAAACCTGAACGGCAACGCAAATCGCACGACAACGCCGGTTAACGCGAACACAAACAGCGAGAACGCGAATCGCCCGCCGCGCAACGCAAACGCTAATCGCCGGCCCGTTCCGGCACCAACGCCATAACGTTACAGAATCCCGATACATCGGGATAGCGAGCGGGTCAAGATTCGATACCGACTTTACTGAAGACTCATGACTTCCCATCACACATCGATGATTGAAATCGCGCCCTCGATTCTGTCGGCAGATTTCGCGCATCTGGCCGAGCAGATTCAGGCAGTCGAGCGCGCGGGAGCTTCCCTGTTGCATGTTGACGTGATGGACGGCCGATTCGTGCCGAATATCACGATTGGGCTTCCGGTCGTGAAAGCGATTTCCCGTGCAACCCGTTTACCTATCGACGCGCATCTGATGATCGTCGAGCCGGGTCAGTACGCCGAGCAGTTCGTGAAGGCGGGCGCGCAGATGGTCTCAATTCACATCGAGGCCGACAACCACGCGCATCGCACGTTGTCGGCAATCCGAGCCGCGGGCGGGCAAGCCGGCATCGCGATCAACCCGGCGACTTCGCTGTCGGCCATTGAAGAAGTTCTTAAATTCGCAGATTACGTGTTGTTAATGTCGGTAAATCCAGGATTTGGCGGACAAAAATTTATTCCCGAATCGCTGGAGAAACTGCGCCGTCTGCGGCGGATGATCGACGAGCGCGGCTTGAAAACTCGTATCGAGATCGACGGCGGGATCGATGCGGATAATATCGCCGAGGTCGCGGCGGCAGGAGCAGAGATTATCGTGTCGGGTTCCGCGATTTTCGGCGCGAAAGATCCGGGAGTGGCGCTCCGCGAATTGCGCGAAGCGACAGTACTCTGGGTTTGATATTGATTTCTATGGCGTTTCACGGCTCGCGCGTTAGCCAATCGCGCATGAGCAGTTTAGAATTGGCATCGTTTTTCGGAGGATTTTAAATGCTTTCAAACGCAACCAGCTTGCGCACTCACTTTCGGCATCGCGGGGCGGCCACATTGGCCCTGTGCGGCGCGCTTATCTTCACGTTCACATTACCGCAATCGTGGATCGCATTCGCTCAACAGGGCAGCCAGGGACAAAGCGATCTGTCGAACATGCAGCGCCTCAACGTTATGAGGTCAAAGCTCGAGGCTATGCGCCGGTCGCTCTCAGCGGCGATCGCGGCAATCAATTCGACCGACAAAGGCGACAAAGAAAAGAACCCGGACGATCCGCGCGAGCGTCTACGCGGCTTGGACAAAGAAGCCGGCTCAATTCTCAGCGAAGTCAACGACCTGCACACGAAAGAGGAGAAAGCCGAAAAATACGACACGTCGCGATTGGGCGGATTGGAACAATCTATCACTGAGTTGAACACGCGCGTCGATGCGGCGCTGCAATCGACGGCGAGTGCGCGCAGCGGCGAAACCGCAAACTACCGTCCGAAGGAGAAGAGCAAACGTCGTTTGTTTGGACTGCTCCCCGGCAAAAAGAATGACAAGTACGACGAGCTCACCGGCACCATCGCGCCGGGCCGCGATCGTGTTCTGTTCATCGAAGCAGCGAAAGAAGTGCGCCACGGCAATCATGAAACCGGCCGTCTGCTGTTCACCACGATCATCAACACCTATCCGGATTCGCCTTACTTGCCGCTGGCCAAGCTGGCCATCGCCGATTCGTTCTATCTCGAGGGAACTACCTCGTCTTTGACGCAGGCCGGCCAGGCTTACGAGGACTGGCGCACGTTCTTTCCGACTGACCAACTCGCGGACGACGCTTTGTTGAAAGTCGCGGAAACGGAAATGCGACAGATGGGCTTGTCCGATCGCGACATCAGTCACGCGCGCAAGGCTGAGCAGCGCCTGAAAGCACTGCTGCAAAAATATCCACAGAGTGATTTGCGACCGCAGGCCGAAGAGCGGCTGCGCGAAGTGCAGGACAACCTTGCGATGCATAACCTGCAAGTGGCGCGCTTTTATTACGACTCGCGTTACAGCCACAAGAAGGGTGGCCTGAAGGGCGCGCAGGATCGGCTACGCGAAATCGTCGAAAAATATCCCAACTTCTGTCTTATGGATGAGGTGCTGTTCCGCTTTGCCACGACGTTCCAGGAAGAAGAAGAACCGGATGAAGCGGCGAAGCTCTATCAGCAACTCGTGCGCGACTATCCAAACAGTGAGTACGTGGACAAAGCCAAGGACCAACTGAATATCATAGGCGCGCCAATTCCCGAGCCGGATCCAATCAAGAAGGATCTGCCGCCGTGCCCGAAGCCCGGCTTCATGGCGAACATGATGCAGCAAATCACCGGCAGCGCTAACGTGACCACAAACAGCGACGGGATACTGATCACTCGTCACGGCGAAGGCACGGACTTGATCGACCGCGCCATCGCGAATGGGGGCGAACTGCCTGAGAACGTGCAGCCGGTTATTCAGCGAACGACGCCAACGGAACGCCCGCGCGTGACGCAGACGCCGACCGCCACACCCAAGCCGTAGCTTTGACCTAGCCTTCCCGCAAATGACGCCAGCCGTTAACGAAGAACTCAATCGTCGCCACCGCGCAGCGACGATTGTAGTTCTCGTTTTCTTCGCACTCGACATCGGATTGCTGGCCATCGCGTTCGTTGCGGGAGAGCGCATTTCGCGTCCCAAAGATCCGAAGATCGCGATGGGCCTATGGATCGCAATTTTGGTTTGCGGACTTGGCGTTTTTGTTCTGCGCCGCACCCGCTTTGCCGCGATGCGCTTGCAGGACATTGCTGCGGTCAAAGGCGTGTCCGGACTGTTGAAGACTCTTGAAGGCACAACGATCCAAGTCGCATCAATTGGCGGCGCAATCGCGTTAATGGGTTTCATTGTCACCATGATTGCGCCGCCATTTGATTGGACGCACATGCTGCGCGCAGCCGGTGTCTCAGTAATCGTTTTGATTTACTGCTACCCATTCAAGAGCGCGTGGGAACGCACGGTGAGACAGCTCGGACCAGCGGAATCAGACGAAATCTAGATGGCATGACTACCAAAGTCTTTTTTCTGGCAGCATTACTTTTTTTCGTGACACCTTTCAGCGTCGCTCAATCGCGCGCGCGAACCACGCCCGATGCGCTGGTAAGAAACCTGTACGCCGCTCACAAGAATCCGCGGACCGATCCGTTTTTCCAGACGAAAGCCGTTGCGCGTTTGCAGAAGTACTTCACGAAAGAGCTTGCCAATCTAATTTGGAAAGACGCTGCCGTCTCGTCCGCCAAAGGCGAGGTCGGCGCTTTGGATGGTGACCCGCTCTATAACGCGCAAGACATGAAGATCACGGGCTTCAGAATTAAGCCGCCAGAATATGGCGAGGGCAATCGCGATCTTGCCGATGTGCCGGTAACTTTCAAGAATTTCGGCAAGGAACAGACGATCCTGTTGCGCGTTGAGCGCGACAACCATAGAGCCTGGAAAATCAGCGATATCTTCTATCCCGGCAACGACGAATCGTCATCATCGCTTCGAAAGATCCTGGCGAGCGGTCAATAATGCCCCGCCCAACTAACGAACAGTGAAGACCACAAAACCCTTCCGAAAAATAGTTCAGGCGACGTTCGCAGGTCCCGAACTAGTTCACAGCCAAACTGCCCGTCACTCGGGGCCCTTGATTGCCGCTGCCGGACATAGTTCTCGCGGCGCTGCGGCGGCGCAGGAAGCTCGTCCCGTCTTCCTGAGAAATCAGTCCCTTCTGAATTAGATCGTGAGTGGCCGTGTCGAAGGTCGTCATGCCGTGTCCACGGCTGGTCTGCATCACAGAGGCGATCTGGTGCGTTTTGCCCTCACGGATCAGGTTCGCCACTGCCGGCACGTTGACCATGATTTCCATCACCGGCACGCGTCCTTTTTTATCGGCGCGCGGCAGCAACGATTGCGCCACAACACCGCGCAAACTCTCAGCCAACATCACGCGGATCTGCGACTGTTGGTTTTCCGGAAAGACATCGATTACGCGATCGACAGTCTTGATGGCGCTGTTTGTGTGCAGCGTCGCGAACACCAGGTGCCCTGTCTCAGCCGCAGTGATCGCCAGTGAGATCGTCTCGAGGTCGCGCATCTCGCCGACCAGGATTATGTCCGGGTCTTCGCGCAGTGCCGCGCGCAGGGCGGCGGCGAAAGATTTTGTGTGACTGGCAACTTCACGCTGGCTGATGAGGCAGCGCTGGTTGTCGTGCACGAACTCGATCGGGTCTTCGATCGTGATAATGTGCGATTGCTGACGCGTGTTTATTTCGTTTATGAACGCAGCGAGCGTGGTGCTTTTGCCTGAGCCGGTTGGGCCAGTCACCAAAATCAGACCTTCGGAAATATTAATCAAGTCCGAGAGCTGTTCCGCCAGATTTAGATCCGTAATGGTCTTGATGTCATGCGGAATCAAACGGAAACATGCTGAGATGCCATGGCGCTGCATAAACACGTTGACGCGAAAGCGGCCCACGCCCGGTAACGGATAACTGAAGTCCAGGTCCAGTTTTTCATTAAACTTCTCTTTTTGGTTGTCGGTGAGAACCTCAAAAATCAGGCTCTGGCAGGTTTCGGCAGAGACAGTCTTGTAGTTCTGCTTGACCATCTCGCCATCAATTCGCATGAATGGAGCGGAGCCGCTGGTCAGGTGCAGATCAGAAGCGTTTTGCTGGCGCATCTGTTTCAGGAGGTCGTCGATTCTGGCCATGTCTTTTTCTCAGGCGGCAGTTAGCAAGGCGCCGGCATGCGCCGGCAGTTTTCGATTTGGCTGGAAAGGCAAAGCGTGGGAGTAAGAGTGAATCAGCTTTGCGTCAGTTTAGTATTCGTGGACTCCCTGGACACGCGGGCCAGACACGTTGAGCGCCTGGCGGAGCGCCGATGAATCGTACTGCATTGTCGAAGTTCCGCCGCCGTTCGTATCAAAGAACGGCGCTTGGAATCCACCGGTGCCGTTAATGTTAAACTTCGCCACCGAAATCGCTCCGAAGATGTCACCATCGCCGCCGCCATTGCGTTGAATGTGGCCGCCGCCGAGCACCAGGATGAGTCCGTTGAAGTTCGGATTTCCATTCAAGATCAGATTGCCGGTCACAATCAGCAGGCCGCCACCACCGTCGAGCGTGCAATCACCGTCTACGAATGTGAATTCCGGGCTGGTAGTGGTGCCGGAACTTCCACTCAAAGACGTGAAGTAGCGGCCTTGGGCGATTGCGTTCGCTTTTTGATCGGCAAGAAACGCACGTGCTTCATCGGCGGATCGCAGCCATGGCGGCAATGACGAGGTTCCAAATAACTGGGACTTTGGATTAGCCACCGTGTCCTTAGTATCCGCAGTAGCCTCGGTTGTTTCGTCTGGGCCGCACGTGGCGCCGAAAGTGGGCAGTACTGACGATCCGCTGCGATCGTGGCCGGAATATTGTTTCGGGTCGCTGTCACCAATCGTAAACGACATTGGGCTACAATCATCAGCTCCGCGCATCATTAACATCGCGGCGGGAGAATAATCAACGTTTGTGCGGGCCACACTCAGTTCCAGATGCTTCTCGGCGCCTTTGGGGCCAAAGCCACGTACACGCACCAACAAGCGCCGCGGTTCACCCGCGGCGACAGGCGTGTTATCTGGATCGCTGACTTCGACGCTGTACGCCAGGCCGTTGATCGGCGAATAATTCGCCGTCAGGGCAACTCGATCAGGACTGCCACCGTTGGACGTGTAGTTGTAATTGAGCCAACCCGACAAACTACAAGTGCTGGTCGGGTCGTTCGAGCGGCACGACGGGCCTTCGTCACCGGGAACGTTCGCAGTCGCCACGTCGATGGCTTTTCGAAAATCGATCTTGCTGTTGGCAGGCATCGATCCACGAGGGTTAATGTTCCCGCGCAGCACATTGAGCGTGTCTTGCAAACCGGTTTCGGCGCTGTAGTACGCTTGCATCTCCGCGGTTTGATCGATGGCAGTTCGGGTCGACAAACCTGTCACCAGCACGAGCGCACCGCCCGTCGCAAGCAGCAGTGTGGAAATCATCAACACAGTTATCAAAGCGGCACCGCGCTGTTGCTTGACCCGTTTTGAGTCTTCCTTGATCTTCATCGGGATTCTCCTTCAGTAATTAATCAAATTCGCGTTGCGTAAGGCGACGTCGCTGGTCAACAAGACGTTGTAGGCGGGTTGATAGCCGGGGTCGCCGGGTTTGCCCGTAGCGGATTGCCGCACACACACGGCGAGGACTACGTATTGGGCGGCGTCCGGCGTCACTTCCGCTAATGAAGCCCCGGTAATGTCGCAACCAGAAGTGTTGTAGGTGACTTTCTGGGCAAAATAATGAATGTGCATGGCGTCCAGGCGGTTCGCCAACACGGTCGAAGCCGGGCCACCGTCGGCGTAAGCGTCGTATCGCGCCAGAAGCGTCGTATTCTGCGTCGGATAGATGAAATACTTCACGTCCTCGCCAGCATCTTCATCCTGGACGCCGATGCCGCCACGAGCGGTCGGGCTGGCTGACGTATCGAACTTGTTCAGGTTGGCGCGAATGCGGATCGTGCTGTTGCCGTTTGCGTCGGTTACTGAATCGGCGGCGACGATTCCGTTGTCCAACAGATTGAACCCAGCCTGAGAAATTTCGCGCGACATGATATTGAGCGCGCGTTCCGCGTCGGCCATCGCGTCAATATTTTCGTTCGCGCGTGTGCGAATGTTCAGCGCCCGCGCCAGCATCGTCGTGGCAATGCCCAGCACGACCAGCGTGATGGTCATCGCGATGATTAACTCGATTAGTGAAAAACCAGCCTCAGGCTTGCTCGTGAATTGCTGCTTCATCAGATTCACCTTTCCTTTACAGCGCGCGATTTGGACCGACCGTTTGCGCTGTGCGCTGACCAATGATCGTGACCGAGCCGAATACCGATGTGACGCTCCGCGCCCAACTGTCCCCGTCACTCCACGGAACTACCCTGATCTGGATCGTCTTGGTTCTAACGGTACCGTTCTGCACGTTCGAGTCCGTGACTGTGGTTTGCACCGCATAACGGCGCCCGCCGCGCGTAATTGTGGCGGTTGTCCCTGCTGTCGCAGTGGCGTTGAGGCCGGCGTCGGTAAATGTAAGGTTGCGAAATTGCTCCATCTGTTGTTGCGCAACGGCCATCGCCAGCTCTCGATCGCGCGCGCTGCTGTTGTTCTTTGCGGCGAAGAAAAAGCATGACGCGATTCCGAGACCGGCTATCGCCAGCAGAACCATCGCGATGGAGGTTTCCAGCAGGGTGAAGCCAGCTTCCTCGCGGCATTTCATTTGTTTCGTGTGTGCCATTACTGTTTTCACTTTCTCAAACCTCCCGCTATTGAATAGTCACAGTTACCGTTTTCGAGCTACATCCTGAAGCCGCGAACGTGACGCTGCCGCTGGACCGCTTTACCGTGACCTTGAAAGTCGCCGCCGCGGTTCCCGTGACGCTCTTCGACGCGGGTGTTACCTGAATTTGGCCGCTGTTACTCGATGTCGCGGTTATGGTGCCCGTCCCGGTCGCGCTGTTCCGGTTCACGTTCACGTTGGCCGAGCCATTGCTGACGATGGTCAGCGACGTAGGATTCGCTGTTAGCGTGCATGGCGCAGGCGTTGGCGACGGTGACGGTGATGCGCCGGGCGACGGACTCGCTCCCGGACTGGGAGAAGCCGTCGGAGTCGGCGTCGGATAAGCGGTCGGTGTAGCCGTCGGCGTTGCTGTCGGTGTCGGACTCGGGTTCGGAGTTGGCGACGAGGTCGGCGAAGGGGACGGCGAAGGTGTAGGGGAAACTCCACCCGGCGTAGGACTCGGATCGGGAATTACTCCACCAGGAGTTCCGGTGTATGTCACCGGCGGCAACGAAGCATCATGAAAGAACTGCGCATCGAACGTGACGTCACCTGAGCCGGTGATGCCCACGCTCACTGTATTTTGTCCATTTGAAAAACCGAAGGACTCCTCCTGAAAAATGCGGCCGCGCCAATCAAAGGTGACTGCTTGAATCCCGGTTGTGAAGCGTACTCCGGGCTGAAGATCGAAACTCTTGGTGTCGCTCGCATCGATCGAACCGTTTCCGTCGAAATCCATTATTACGGTAAAACTATTTTCGTCCGTTGTCTGAACGGTCGCACCGTTATGGCGCCGCACTGCGTCAGCGCGTGCCCTTTCAACGTAAGCCGCGAACTCGCGCGCGGAGTTCATCAACCGCGCATGATCGCGAGCGCGGGTAACGCCGACGACTGCGAAACTGGTAACTATCGCGGCGATCGCGATCGTGATGACCAATTGAATGGTGCTGAAACCACTGGCGTTGCTGAAGGGCTTTCTTTTCATAACGTCTGCCTGGGGACCTTTCATCTCGTACTCGACCGGTCACGAGGAACTCCGGCCTGTTGTCCAATCGCAATGACTGTGCCGGTAGTTTCATGTGCGATTTTGCTGAGGTTTGACGCGGACAAGCCGATAAGCGTCAGCGTCGGCGTTACCTGCGGTGACAGCAAGTGGAAGCGCGCTTCCTACGGATCGAAGCGGCGCGGGAAGCGAGACTCAGCGCCGATTTTCGTCATTCGACATGGTAAATGATCGGAAATCATCGGAGGTTGCAAGCAAGTTCGCTGCGTTCTTGACCTCGCTTCGGACGCATGTTAGTTTGCGGGCTTACCGGTTGTTTAGTTCGAGATCATTCCCTCCATCGCCAAGAGGTTCACGCACGAGTGTCTGCACCAGCAACTGAACTAAAGCGCACGCCGCTGAATGAAGCGCATCGCCGGCTGGGTGGGCGCATGGTCGAATTCGGTGGCTGGGATATGCCGGTTCAGTATCCGGCGGGCACGGTCAACGAACATCTGCGCACGCGCACGCACGCTGGGCTGTTCGACGTTTCACACATGGGTGAGATTGACGTCCGTGGTCCTGACGCGATCGCATTCGTTAATCGTTTGGTTTCGAACGACGCTTCGAAATTGATCGATGGTCAGGCGCAGTATTCAGCCTTGACCACTCCGCAAGGAACTGTGATCGACGACCTGCTCGTCTATCGAATCGCGGAAGATCATCTATTGTTGGTCGTAAACGCCGGTACGACCGACAAGGATTGGAACTGGATCAAATCCCATCACGCTTCGGAAAACGTCGAACTTCGAAATGCGAGTGCCGAGTTTTGCCAGCTCGCACTGCAAGGCCCAGATGCGATTTCCATTTTGCAGAAATTGACTGAAACGCAGTTGGCGGAAATAAAGTATTACCACTTCGTCACGGGTGCTGTTGACGGCGCCGGCGCGATCATTTCGCGCACGGGCTACACCGGCGAGGACGGCTTCGAAGTTTACGCTACGCCCGACCAGGCGGAACGGCTTTGGTACAAGATTCTTGACGCGGGGAATTTTGGATCTGACGAGGGCGTGCTTCCGTGTGGTCTGGCGGCGCGAAATACGCTTCGGCTCGAAGCCGGCATGTGCTTGTACGGGCACGAAATCGACGAGAATACGACGCTGCTGGAAGCGAGTCTCGGCTGGATTACGAAATTGAACAAAGGCGACTTCATTGGCCGCGAAGCTCTCGCGAAACAAAAGGAAGAAGGCCTCAAGCGAAAGATGATCGGATTCGAAGTCACCGAGCGCGGCATCGCGCGGGACGATCAGGACGTGCTCGTGAACGGTAAGCGAGTGGGACGCGTCACGTCCGGCAGCCCTGCTCCGTTTTTGAAAAAAAATATCGGCATGGCTTACCTGCCGACAGAGTTTGCAACTGTGGGCACAGCGCTCGAAATTGACGTGCGCGGACGGTTGGTCGGCGCTGAAGTGGTGGCGCTGCCATTTTATAAACGAGCGAAGTAGTTTTTGTTTTCAGTTTTGAATTTTGAGTTTGAACGCTTAACATCTGTGAATTTGGCAAGCCGATTCGGCTCTGTTACCAAGACTGAAAACTGACAACTGAAAACTTCAAACTTCTTTCAGGAGAATCAATGGCTAACGTTCCCGATAATCTTCACTACAGCAAAGACCATGAATGGGTGCGCGTTGATGGCGACACAGCGATCATCGGCATCACCGATCACGCCCAGGAGCAGCTTGGCGACGTCGTTTACGTCGAGTTGCCGAAAGCCGGCGAATCATTCGCGGGCAACGAATCATTCGGCTCAGTCGAATCGGTGAAAGCGGTGTCGGAAATCTTCACGCCAGTCTCGGGCGAAGTCACCGACGTGAACGAATCCCTCAACGACGAGCCGGAAAAGGTCAACAAAGATCCATACGGCGAGGGCTGGATGATTAAGATGAAGATGACCGCCCCGGCCGAAGTCGACAGCCTTTTGACCGCCGCTGAGTACGAAGACTTTACGAAAGCCGAAGAGTAAACGCGTTGCGCTACATTCCCAACTCGCCTGACGAACGTGCCGAGATGTTGCGCCAAATCGGCGTCAGTTCAACAGAAAACTTGTTTGATTCCGTTCCCGGGGACTTGCGTCTGCGCGGACCTTTGAACGTTCCGGCCGCGCTTTCAGAGCTCGAACTGCTGAAGAAATTCGATGCGATGGCGGATCGTAACGACGCGGCCCGTCGCATCAGTTTTCTCGGGGCCGGTGCTTACTCGCATTACACTCCGACTATCGTCGATCATCTGATTTCGCGGTCAGAGTTTCTCACCGCGTACACGCCTTATCAGCCTGAGATTTCCCAGGGCACGCTTCAGGCGATCTTCGAGTTTCAGACGCTTGTCTGCCAACTGACGGGTATGGATATCGCCAACGCGTCGATGTACGACGGTTCGACGGCGATGGCCGAAGCGGTGCTGATGGCGGAACGCGTCACGCGACGTTCAAAGGTGATCGCGTCGTCAGCAATCCACCCAGAGTACCTCGACGTAGCCCATACGTATGTCCAGCACGCGGGCATTGAGTTGCAGCATTCGCCGTACGGCTCTGAATCCGGCACGACCTCGCCAGACAGTTTGACCGGACTTGATGACAAGACCGCGGCAGTTGTCGTGCAATCACCAAACTTCCTCGGCTGCCTTGAAGACATCCAGGCGCTATCGGACAAAGTGCACGCGGTCGGCGCGCTGCTGATCGTCGTCGTGACTGAAGCGGTGTCGTTTGGACTTTTGCGTTCGCCCGGGGCGTGTGGCGCTGACATTGTAGTCGCCGAGGGACAGTCGTTCGGTGTTCCGCTGTCATTCGGCGGACCTTACGTTGGGTTGTTCGCGACGCGCGAGAAGTACGCGCGGCAAATTCCTGGGCGTCTGGTTGGCGAAGCCTACGACTCGAAGGGTCGCCGCGGTTTCGTGCTCACGCTGGCCACGCGCGAACAACACATTCGCCGCGAGAAAGCGACCTCGAACATATGCACTAACGAAGGACTAATTGCCCTCGCCGCGACGATTTATCTCGAAACGATGGGCCCGCGCGGTGTTGCAGAAGTCGCCGGCCAGTGCACGCAGAAAGCGCACTATGCGGCGCGAAAGATTTCGGCCGTTGAAGGCTTTTCGCTTCCCTTCTCTGCGCCGTTTTTTAATGAATTCGTGGTCCGCGCGCCTGTCGAAGCCGCGCCGTTGCTGGCGACCTTGGCGCGCGAAAGAGGAATCGACGGCGGCATCACACTGTCGCGTTACGATGCGAGCAGGCCCAACGATTTTCTCGTTTGCGTGACTGAGACGAACACGCGCGAGCAGATTGATGCGCTCATTGAAGGGCTAAAGGCCTTTAGTCAATGATTTCCAAAGTCACCACTCATATTAGTCCTAACGAGCAGCTTATCTTCGAGCGCTCGCAGCCGGGCCGTGCGGGTTTCAGTCTGCCGCCGCTCGATGTTGACGAAGCTGCGCTGAACGAAATCATTCCGCGACAGTTTCAGCGCGACGATAATCTCTCCGGAATGCCCGAAGTCACAGAAGTCGACGTGATTCGCCACTTCACACGCATGTCCACGTGGAACTACTCAATTGACCAGGGCATGTATCCGCTCGGCTCCTGCACAATGAAGTACAACTCGCGTTTGAACGAGAAGGTCGCGCGCATTGCCGGCTTTGCGAATCTTCACCCACTGGCTTCGGAGGCCGAAGCGCAGGGCGCTTTGCAAGTCATCTACGAACTTCAGCAATACCTGGCGGAAATCACCGGACTGCCCGGTGTTTCTTTGCAACCTGCGGCCGGCGCTCACGGCGAGATGACCGGCGTCATGATCATCCGCGCATTTATCGATGCGCGTGATGGCAAAGAAAAATCAGCGCAGCGACGCACGATGTTGATTCCTGACTCCGCGCACGGAACAAATCCGGCATCAGCACACCTGTCCGGGTTTACTGTCAAGACGATCAGATCGACCGCTGAGGGCCTGACCGCCCTCGATCATCTGCGCGAGTTGTGCGCGCACGGCGACGTTGCCGGACTGATGCTGACCAATCCGAATACGCTCGGATTGTTTGAAAGAAACATTCGCGAGATTTGCGACATCGTTCATGATGCCGGCGGGCTGGTTTACATGGATGGCGCGAACATGAACGCGCTGGTGGGCGTGGCGCGACCGGGCGACATGGGCGTCGATGTGATTCATCTGAACTTGCACAAGACTTTCTCAACTCCGCACGGTGGCGGTGGGCCGGGTTCGGGGCCATGCTGCTGCACGAAAGAGCTCGAGCCGTTCCTGCCCGTGCCTCGTGTCAGAACCCGGAGCGGTAGCGACCGGGCCACAGTTTTCACTCTCGATTTCAACTACCCGCAATCCATCGGCCGCGTGAAAGCCTTCTACGGAAATTACGGCATGATGCTGCGCGCGCTGGCGTACATCCTGACGCACGGTCGCGACGGCTTGCGCGAAGCGACCGAAGCCGCGGTGCTGAACGCGCGCTACATTGCGCACGGGCTGGTTTCCGATTATGAAAAGCCTTTCGCCAGTCCGCCGATGCACGAGGTTGTCTTTACCGACAAGAAGCAGTCGCGCAAAGGCGTGCACACGCTCGACATTGCCAAGCGCCTAATCGATTACGGCTTTCATCCGATGACGATCTATTTTCCGCTGATCGTTTCGGGCGCAATGCTGATCGAACCGACGGAATCGGTCGGCCGCCAGGAACTGGATCAGTTCATCGATGCCATGCGATCGATTGCGCGCGAAGCACTCGAAGATCCTGAGCTGGTGCTGAAGGCGCCGCATTCGACGCGCATTGGCCGGCTTGATGAAGCAACCGCCGCACGCAAACCTGTGTTGCGCTGGAAACCAAAGCAATCGGCAGCAGAATCCCGATCGACAGCGACATCATGAATAAAGTTCGCGCGCTCAACTGTCCTGTCTGCAAAACAACGGAACTCGCCAAGACCGAGTTGGAGCCGGAACTCTCCTCGTTTAATTGCCCGCAGTGCGAAGGTCACTGGATTCGCGGAAAAGAATATTGGAGCTGGCTCGAAAACCAACGAACTAAACCGGCCGAGCGCATTCACGAGACCGAGAGTCTGTCGCTCGCTGAACCTGGCATCCCCATCGATTGTCCCGAATGCCGTTTCCGAATGGTGAAGTATCTGGTCGGGCGCGGGCTCGACTTCACTGTCGATCATTGCGCCGGCTGCAAAGGCATCTGGCTGGATCGAAACGAATGGGAGGCGCTGCGCAAACGTAATCTGCACGATGATCTGCACACGATGATCACTTCGTTCTGGCAGGCCGGCGCGCAACGCGAGCGCCGAAAGAAGCGAATGCAGCAAATCTATCTCGACCGGTTCAGCGAAGAGGACTATGCGGAAATAAAACGGATACGACACTGGCTGGACACCAAAACTAATCGAGAAGAGTTGCTCGCTTACTTGACTGACAAAGATCCCTACGGCGTGTAAAGCCGGGAGGTTTTATGAAGAGAACAACGGCCTACTTTGCGTTGGTGACGCTTATCTGTATCTCGCTGTTGGCGTGTTCGAAAGAATCAAAAACCATCAGCGGCTCAGTGATTCGCGGCGAGCGCGCGCGGCATGTCGTTAACGCGAAAGCCGGGCAGACGCTGGATGTCAGCATCACTTCAGACGAAAACAACGCGGTGTTTCAGATTTATTCTCCGGGCGAGAAGGAAACGCTGCGCGGAGCCGGCGAGACAGACGACGCAATGAAGTGGTCTGGAAAAGTTCCGGCCGATGGCGATTATGTGATTGTCGTCGGACCGACGCGCGGTAATGCAAGTTACAAGCTGACGTATTCGGTGAAGTGAGTGGGTTTCGTGGCGAAAAAGATTACGCTTCCCAGTCGCCGCCATCTGCTGACTCGCTCTTAACATTACTAGTCTCACACGGCACTTTCATCAACGCCAGCCGGTCGACCACCCGCCCATTCAACAAGTGCTCTTCAATAATTTCCAGCACGTCTGACGCGCGCACTTGCGCGTACCAAACGCCGTCCGGATAGATCAAGACGGTCGGACCAATCGCGCAGAAGCCGACGGACGCGCACTCTGTCAGCACGATACTGCCTTGCGGATTCTTGCCCTTCGCTTGTTTGCCGAAAAGAATCGCGCGCGCTTTCAGTGCGCGCTCAAATTCGTCGCGCACTTCGTCGCTATCACGCGCCGAACACGACTTTCCCGTGCAAACAAACACATGATGCCGAATCGGCGCGGTCGCCACTGGCGCAAGCGCCCGCAGCTCCTCGGAATCTCCAATAAACTCCACTTCCGCCATGTCTACATGCTAACACGAACCACGACGGGGCGGTCTCGCAAACCGTGTCCTGCCATTGCGTCCATGAAGCTGATTGGTAGTGTCCTAATTTGAAATTCCTCCCTCGTTTCTGTGGTACAGGAATTGTCTCGCCTCGTCATTGTCTCACGTTCAGGATCGGTGATATAAACCAAAACACGATTCATGTCTGTCCCTTTGTCAGATTGCGAGCCGGGTGATTGGTATGTAGTGGTCAGTTGCGAGAAGTGTAAGCATCGCGAGGCGCTCTTTCGTGACACCTCCAAAGGCGAATCAACGCTCACTGAAACCTACGGCCACCGTTGCCCAAAGTGTCAACACAGAGGCAGATATGGCCCCGAAAAGTTAGAACGATATCAGCACCCAGACCTAGAGGCTGACGTCCCTTAGCTGAGAAACAAAGCAGCGCCGCCCCTTTACTTTTTCTTAGCAACACGCTTTGCGGCTGTTTTTTGCTTTCCTTGTTTCGTCGGTGGAGGCTTTGGCGGTTCAAGAAAGGTTATCGAAGGTAACAGAATTGCAGGTGAGCGTCCGCGTCCGGTCAAATACATAAGCGCCTCACGCGCCGCAGAATAAAGCAATGCGGGGGCGTTCGTGCGAACCATCTGCTCGACACGATCCGAGGGAAAATCCGGGACTACTCGGAAAAACCCGACATAAACTAGTTTAAAGGTATAAGGGAAATTCCCTTCGGCCTCGTCTTTTGACCGGATTGTTACTTCAGACCGCCAGCGTAAGATCATCCTCTCGTTGCACTGTGACGGCGTTTACTTCAACGCCTAGCAAATCGTACTTAACATCTAGACTGGGCAAGTCGGTCAGTTCCGATGTTAAAAGCGAAGCAAAAGTATTTTAGGAGATAGTCCTCAAGCTGCAACGGGGAGTACTGCATTTTCTTTTTCCTCCCCTAGCGCCTCCCCTGACGCGCTTGTGACGGTGGGTTCTAAATAATCAGAAGGTTGATCGATTAGCTGTCCTTGTCCTTCATCTAAGGCTGGAACGGCGACCCCGTGCTGTGCTCTGATCAGTCCGGTTTCATATCGGGCGAGGTTCACAATTGTTTGATGGGAACCGTCAACGATCACGGCGGGGACAAGTTCTTCCTCGATTTGTATAACTTGCGCTCGAACGCTAGAACTCGCCGCAGCCGCGCACATCGCCATAGCTTTAGGAGGTCTGCCACCTTCTCGGCGTAGCAGGGCCGCGAGGGGTGCGGCTAATATCATTTAAGCCGCAAAACGAAGACACAGCCGCCCTGCGATTACAGTTCGCATTAAACGAAATTGGTGTTACCTGCGATCTTGAACACAAACGACCGCCTGTGCGGCAGATACAGCACCAGGATTTGGTCGTCTTGTACATCGGCGAAAACCCAAATTCAAATTAGGACACTACCAAGCTGATTTAAGTTCTTTGCGCGCATCGGTTTTCATTGTAAGATTCCGTTCGCACAGGCGACCGCTGACCGACCGCAGACGTTCCGGCGGAGACGGGTGGTGGGCGCCTGATTTAGTAAGCGGATGCAGACGTTTCGCAAAATAACTGAACGTAAGTCCGACGGGCTCGTGATTCATATCTCGTCGCTGAATGATCGCTCGACTGAGGTGGTGATGCGCGACCGGATCACGATCGGCGCGTCAGATGACTGCGACGTCAAGATCCGGCTGCCGGAGATTACCGCAGCCAAGGCGACGGGGCCGATTGTCGAGCTGGCGCGGCACAACGGCGTCTATCGCATCGCGAGCTATGATTCGAACCTGGAAGTCACGCTCAACAATCGGCCAATCAAGTCCAACAAGTCGATCGACGACGGCGACGAAATTTGGATTGGGCCGGCGGGACCATCAATTCATTTCTTTCCCATTCAGGCGACGGCGGCCTTGGTGCCCGGACGGCGCGGTGGCGCGCACGTCGCGCCGTTCATCGAACAGGCGGCGATGGAAGCGTCGGCGACTTCGCGGCGAGATGACGCAAAGATCTTCCTGCGCGAGTTCACGCGCGAACTCGTCCGCGAAATTAATCCGAGCACAAAGATTGTCGCGTTTGCAATTCTAATAGCGTTGGTGCTCGGCTCGTTGTACATCGGCTTTGGCCTGGTGAACGAGCTGCGCAGAACGCGTCGCGTCAATGACGATCTGCGCGCGCAAACCGAAGCGGCAAAAGCTGAACTCGAACGCACAAACAAACAGCTAAAAGACCTGGACGAATCGAATCAGCGGGTGATGAAGAGTCTGTCGTTGGCGGTCAAGCTGCGCGCTGATTACGGTAGCGGAGTGGCGCTGATTTACGGCTCGTACATGTTCGTTGAAACCGGCACTGGTCGCCCGCTGCGATATCCGGAGACGCAGGCGAACGAATCCGGTGCGAATGTTCAATCGGGCAGCGACTCGACGGCGCTGACGCCGGAAGGCAATGGCTCGATCGCTGAATTCGATTTTGTCGGCACCGGTTTTCACGTAGGCGACGGCTACCTGCTGACTAATCGGCACGTCGTGCAGCCGTGGCTCGCTGATGATCGCGCGCAGAGCTTGAACAGCACCGTGCGCGGCCAGCCGCGGCTGCGAAAACTTGTCGCGTACTTTCCCGATCAAACGCAGCCGCTTGCCTTGAAATTCAAACAGGCCTCGTCGCGCGACGATATCGCCGTCTGCACCATCGATTCGAAAGAACTGCCGGACAAAGTTCCCGTGCTGCCACTGGAGCATGAAGGCAACGAAGTCGTCGGCAATATGGTCGTCACCATGGGCTATCCCAACGGACCGGATCGCCTGCTGGCTTTGCTCGACGAGAACGAAGCACGCGCGGTGCTCGCGCGTTACGGATCGGTTGAGGCGGCGCTAAACTATCTTGGACAAACGAAACACATTCAACCGCTGATGACGCAGGGAAACATCACGGATCTCAACGCCAGAAAGATTGTTTACGACGCGCGCACCGGCGAAGGCGGCTCCGGCGCGCCGCTCTTCGGACCATCGGGACGAGTCATTGGCATCACGTTCGCCGTGTTCACTGAAAACACAGCATCGAACTTTGCGGTGCCAGTGCGATATGCTCTCAACTTGCTCGAGAAGGCGGGATGGACTGCTCCCGAAAATCCTGAGGAGCAAAAGGACACCGCCAACGCAGGTCAGCCGAACAGTCGGCCGGGTACGTAGCGTCGTGTTCGAGGCACGTTCATTGCAATGCTTTAAGTCAGGTTGTTTTTCGATTCGATTCAGCATCAGCAGTTGCGGCCCCAAGCGCCGGAACATTGTTTGATTTGGAGCGTTTCTAATTAGCAGCGATCGTCGTTAAGCCGCATGAAGACTCGAACCTGGCCCTTGAAGTCCGCTTCACGCGTCCTCCTGCGAGGATTGGTGCTGCTGGCGCTGCTTTCGGTCGCCTGGAGTACGGTTGCTGCGCAGCCGGCCAGTCCGGTCGCTAGTCAGAAGATTTCGGCCGGCAGTTCTGCGCAAGCTGAACCGGTAGGTGCTGCGGCTGCCGAATCTCCGACGCCCGATTCTGGTAATAACGTTTCTAACGCTCCCGCATCACCTGAATCGCAATTCCGACTTCAAAAGCTTTCGCTTTCGGGGGGCGCTGAACTGCTGACGGTGTTTGGCCGGCTGGACGGGCTGCGAGAAAACGGTCAGACGTCACCGGAAATTCCTTTGGTAAGTGTGCTGCGTGACACACTGGGCGATGACAACCCGGAAAACGATCGGCTCCGCTACGTTTGGATGCTGACCTACACACAGCCCTCGATGGCAAAACGCGTCGCAGCGGCGATTCCCTTCCTTTATCGAACTGTCGGGAACAAGAAGAATGTGTCGGGACCGCCGTCACCGATTATGAATCTGTCGCACGTTCAGCGCGCCACGTGGAACAAGTTCTTTTGGTGGGGCGTGCAGAACGCATTTCTCGATACCTACGGTTTACCACTGAAGGCGTCGACTCGAACGTATCGACAGAACTTCCTGGACTATCGAAAGGCGCACGTGGCCCAGGCGTTGGCGATTCTCGGAACGTATCACAATATTCAGCAGCGCTTGCATGATGAGAGCGAGTTTCTGGCGATGCGAACTGAACCCGTGACCCCGACAACGTCAGTTGATGATGCAACCACGCCACTGATCGATTTCACGCCGGCATTCACGCCCGGCGAAATGCTCGAGCTGCGCGCGCGGCTGCTGCTTTCCCAAAAGACCTTTGGTGGATTGTACGGTCCGGACAAATTCGATTCCACGGTTGCTAAGTACGCGACGAATTCGCTCGACTTCAGTGGTCACAACTGGGAGCTTTTGCGGCAGCAAGCAGAAGCCGACGGGCTTTATTTCGAACCGTTGACGATGCCCGACGGGACCGCAACGCACGCTATGCTTTGGATCGCCAAAAGCGATCTCGACGGGCAGTTGGATCGGCGTTTCACCGGCAGGTTTTTGAACATCTCAAATCCCTGGAAAGATCGGCGGCTGAAGAGCTGGCGCGGCTATTCTGAAACTCGATTCCTTGACGGCGAAAATCGCCGCACTTCTGCTGAGTCCGCGGGCGCGCGGCGGGTCGAAATGATCCCGCTGGCGCTTTACGGTTTGAATCATCCGAAAATTCCCGCACTGTTGATCGATTTCCGCGACGGCCTTAATGCAAAGAAGCGTGAGATGTCTCGCCGCCTCTTGAATGATCTTGCCAAAAACATGCTCTCGCTTTCGAGCTTCGGCAATCTCCCGTATTTCGCGGGTCGAAAGGTCTACGGGTTTTTGACTGGCCGGCGCGGCATCGACATGAATCAGCCGTCGCGCCTGCGCAGTTACTCTGAGTTGAAGCTCGTGCTGGCCTTCAATTCATCAATCGATCCGCAGCTCCGTGATGAGCTCGAAAGGCGGCTCGAGTCCGTCTCCATAAATCCGATGGCGAACGACGCCGACAGCGAGGTCGAATTGGCGCGCAAACAATATGATGCGTTAGTCGAATTTGCGCGACGCGACAATGGGCTGCCCGCCAAAGTTGAACGCGATCGGCGCGAAGAAATGGTCCCGCTGGTTCATGGTCGCGTGACGCAATTCTTGTTCGGGCTCGGCAACATTCTGACGTTCGGCCGCTACGTTCATCGCGAAGACGCGACGCCTGAGCTAACGCAACGATTGGAACTCGCGCGTCGCGTCCAATACCACACGCAGTTGCTTCAGCAGGTGGCAAAATCGTCGCCGCAGACTGAGGTCGCCTGGGACATGACGAACGTTCGCCGGTCACTCCGGTTTCTTGCTGACAATGCGCCGGCCGCCAACGGTTCAGCCGCGAAAGTTGCAGCGCAACTGTTTCAACGAACGACCGACGACGAGTCGCGCATGTTGTGCCTCGATGTGCTGTCGCGAATCAACGATAAGACCGCGCGCAAAGAGATGCTGCGACTATTTCGCGGGCAACCTCCGCAATCGGAGTGGCGCGCGGCCGTGGCTGAACGTCTCCGCAAAGCCGTGACAGAAAACGACCGGATCAAGCCGTCAGACGCAAAGGTGGTGCTGGCGGAAATCGGCGGACCGTGATTACGGTTTTATCCAGCCCAGGCGTTTACGCCTGGGTCAACGAAATAATAATCAACTGGCCCCGTTTACGGGGCGATGTTTTTGGTCTTCAGATGGCTATAGCCACGTTAAGAAACCTCCTGAAGGAGGTTTCATTGCTCTCTTGCTTCCACGATCCCAGGCGTAAACGCCTGGGCTACAGGAACAAACCAACATCTCGCTTTGCCCGCGGTGGTTTAGCTCTGGCTGGTTTGGTTATTATCCCGCTACTCGTCATCACTTCAGTTCAAGCTCAAGCTAAACGCGTCGTCATCCTCAAAGTTGACGGCCTGCCGTACGACACGGTCGATCGGTTTGTACGCGAGCGTGACCCGCAAACGGGCAAGAGCCGCCTGCCCTGGTTCGATTACATCTTCTATCAAAACGGCACGCGGCTCACGAATTTCTACGTGCGCGGCATGAGTCTGTCCGGCCCGTCGTGGTCGCTCATCGATACGGGCCAGCATTTGCAAATCAAGGGCAACGTCGAATTCGATCGCTACATTTTCCACACGTACGACTATCTGAATTTTGTCCCGTTCTATTTCAAGCAGGCATATCGCGGCAATGTCGACATGCCCGGCACCGAGGTGATCGACTCGCTCGGCCTCCATCTGTTGATGGATGCTTACGATAATTATCAGCGGCTGCCGGGCTCGCAACTCTATGGGCGAGGCGCGCGCCTGGGAACCTTGCAGCGCGCCGGGCAGGCGGAATTCGGCAAGAACCCAATTCAATTGGCGGAAGAGTTCATCACCGGCCTCGATCTTCGCAACGCCGTCTTCAGCCAGTACGAACGCGAACTGATCGAAGCTTTGAACGATCCGCGCGTGCAGTATCTCGATTTATTCGACATGTCATTTGATCACGCCGCGCATCACACGAATGACAGTGCGTCGCATTTGCAGGTGCTGCGAGAGCTTGACGCGCGTCTGGGTAGAATTTGGACCGCGGTGCAAAAGAGTCCGCTGGCTGCTGAAACTGTTTTCGTCGTTGTGTCCGACCACGGCTTCAATACCGATGAGCGCGTCCTCAGCCAGGGTTTCAATCTCGTGAAGCTGCTGGGGAGCCGTGAAGGCGGCGGCCATCATGTGATCACGAAGCGTCGCTTGATGCTGGATTACGCGATTAAGGGCATCAACCCATTCGTGCCGCCGATTACCACGACGACTTCGCAAACCTACTACTTGAAAGGCCAGAGCACGGACTATCCAACCGCCCTGCTGGATTTTGACGGCAACGAGCGCGCGGGTCTGCATTTGCGCAACACCGATCTCAACGAACTGCAAATTTTGTTACAGCAGTTGCAGCGGAAGGATCTTTCGCCCGAATTGCACCGGGCGGCGCGGGAAAGATTCTTTGAAGTGCTGGCACGCGACCGGGCGGCGTGGTCGGCGGATCTCGATCAGCTCAATACTGAATTAGGCGCGCTGCGCCGCGCGATAGAGACCGAACGCGGTCGGTGCCAGACCCAGCCGAAGAAGTTCACGCCCGAGGATCGCGAGATGGGGCGCGACGACAACGCGCGCCGCACTTGTTTGCACGTCACGCAATGGACGGAGTTAGAGGCGCATTACACCGCGTACATCGCCACGATGCGCGCGCTCCTGTCGCTGCATCCGGAAACTTTTCAACCGGGAAGATTCAAAACAGAGGAATTGATTCCGAAGAGTTCCATGGGTGTGCGCAATTCAATTCACGATTTGCAGAACTATGTCGTGGGCCTCGGGCCGGCTGGCCTGGTGCTGAGCGCCGATGGCTCGCTGGATACTGAGCGCAGCTTTGTGCGGATCAACTATTTCGATTTTCTGAAGGGACAGGCAGTTCGAAACAACGTGCAACAGGGCGTTTCCAATCAGCCGATCGATTTTCTGGCGACGCGGATTCCGCGCGACTTGATCGCTCCTCTGCTGCCGGCAGATTTGCGTCCCGACGATGATGTCATCTGGCTTTACGCAGGTCCTGAACGTCAAGCGCTCCTGCTCGCGCGCGGGGAAGCAGCCGGCCAACTTCAGTTGCGTTACCTGCCAATCGCGAATCTGACGCAGGACCAACCGGGAATCATTCACTTCGATCGCGCGGATTGGCGGCCAGATCTGCCGCTGCGGATGTTTGAAGATGCGCGGCTCGAGACGGGTGGCGCCGAGCGCGTGGCATGGCTAAACGATTGGCACACTGACGTCGATTGGTTGCGCGCGCTGCACAAGACGCAATACTCTAACGGCTTGATTGGCTTGCACGAGCAGTTCACGCAATTCGTTGCGCCGGCGACGGACGCGAACGCCGCAGGAATTTCGGAAGACGAACGATTGCTGCGCAGTTTGCGCCGGCGGCAGCGGCGTTTAGCCGAAACTGACTTGCAGGTTTTCGCGAACAATCATTGGAATTTCGACGTGCGCGGATTCAATCCCGGCGGCAATCACGGATCGTTCCTTCGCATCTCGACGCATTCGACGTTCATGTTGGCAGGCGACGGCGTTCCGCGCGGATTGGCGGTCACTGAACCATACGACAGCCTCAGCGTTGTCCCAACGATTCTGGCTTTGACTGGGAATCTTCAGACCGACAACACACCGAGCGAAGGCTTAGTGAA
>DASXTE010000235.1:0-2687 GCA_036505595.1 Pyrinomonadaceae bacterium | reverse complement strand
TCGAGCTGCATCCACATCGAAACAGGCTTGCCATCTTTCATAGCGGGTGTGAACCTGATTTGACGCGCCGCGCGAATTGCGGCGGCAGTCAGACCGTTGGGCAGACGACGGATCGGGATAATCGCCCGAACCATTCCATCTTCAGCAAAGATCGCCCGCAAGACTACCGTACCGGTGACTTGGTTCTGCCTCGCCTTCTCGGTGTATTGCGGTTCAGGTTTAGAAAGAACCCGTGCTCTGACTGTGACATCTTTGCTCTTGTATATCGTCAGACTGTTCCAATTGGGCAGCCCTGTGAAATCGCTAAGGAATTGTCGCCGCTCGCTCCATTCCTCAGATTTGGACCGGGACATCTTCGGGTTCAGCCTGATGTATGCCTCCGCGCTTTTCACTGCGAAGTCCAGTTGAGGCTTTAGCTGCACCGACATCAATAGTAAATCCTCAAACGCGACTGATTCGATTTGGTTCAGCAATAACGAGTCACCAAGTTTCGCGGCTTTTTCAAAAGACTTCCGGGCATCACCGGCTTTGCCTTGGGTCTCGAAGGCACTCCCGAGCCAGTACCAGCCAACGAGATTAGTTTTGTCCCGTTTGGTTGCAGCCTTCAGGAATTTTGTTGCGCCGACAGCATCGCCCCTTTGCAATAGAGCGATGCCGTCCGCAAGATCATTTGATACTTGGTTCTGCGCCTGCGTAAGCGCAGCTCCGGAGTTCAGGATTATTAATCCGAGAAGTGTGTATTTAGGAATGTAGGTGGGGCGCAACATTTCTAAAAGCAATTACACCGCCGCTCCGTGGCATTTCTTGTATTTCTTTCCTGAACCGCAGGGACACGGATCATTGCGCCCCACTTTTGGTTGATCGCGGACGACGGTTTTGACTTTGCCGGCCTCTTCGCCGGCGGCGGCTGCGCCCTGGTTCGGTCCGGTGAATTGCATCGAGCGCGGGCCGCGGCGACGCGCGGCGAGACGGCGTCGCGCAATTTCTTCGGGCGATTCTTCGGCGACCACTTGCAGATTGAATAGCGAGCGAATCGTCGTCGTGTCGATGCGGTCGAGCATCGCCTGGAACATGTCGAAGCTTTCTTTCTTGTATTCGACGAGTGGATCCTTTTGGCCGTAACCCACGAGGCCGATGCCCTGCTTCAAGTGATCGAGCGCGAGCAAGTGGTCTTTCCACTGCGCGTCAATGATGTTGAGCATGATGATGCGCTCGTACGTGCGCATCGCCTCGTCGCCGATCTGCTTTTCCTTCTCCGCGTATTTGGTCTTCAGCTTTTCCCAAAGAATGTTTTCGATTTCCTCGGGCGTTGAGTTCTGGAAATCGATTCCTTCGGCCTCCGCGTCGAGCGCGTAGATCGTGTGAATCTGAACTTTGTAATTTTCAACGTCCCACGCGTCAGGCGACACATTCGGATCGAGATACTGCTTCGTGATGTCGCCAAGCAAGTCGCGCGCGACGCCGGTTTCGCCCAGCAAGTACTCGCGCTGGTCGGGCTCTTCCATCAACTGACGGCGCAGACCGTAAATGGTCTCGCGCTGCTTGTTCATCACGTCGTCGTACTCGAGCAGGTGTTTGCGCGTTTCGAAGTTGCGCCCTTCGACGGATTTCTGCGCGGCTTCGATGCGCTTCGAAACCATGCGCGACTCGATCGCTACGCCTTCTTCCATGCCGAGCCGCTGCATCAGGGCCTTAACCTTGTCGCCGGCAAAGATGCGCATCAGATCGTCTTCGAGTGAAAGGAAGAAGCGCGACGAACCGGGATCGCCCTGGCGGCCCGAGCGTCCGCGAAGCTGGTTGTCGATGCGGCGTGATTCGTGACGCTCGGTACCGAGAATGTGCAAGCCGCCAAGCGAAACAACCTCTTTGTGTTCGGCTTCGACGATGCGTTTGGCCTTCAGAAATTCCTGCTGCCACTGCGATTCGTTGGCTTCGTCGGGATCGACTTCCTGATCTTTCAAAAACTCGCGCGCCATGAAATCAGGATTGCCGCCGAGCAGAATGTCCGTGCCGCGTCCCGCCATGTTCGTCGCGATAGTCACCATGCCTTTGCGGCCCGCTTGCGCGACAATTTCCGCTTCGCGTTCGTGATACTTCGCGTTCAGCACGTTGTGCGGCACGCCAACCCGTTGCAATCGCCGCGAAATCAACTCGGAATTCTCGACTGACACGGTACCAACCAGCACCGGCTGGCCTTTTTCGTAGAGGTCTTTGATTTCCTCGACGACCGCGTCCCATTTCTCAGGCAGGGTGCGATAGATGACGTCCGGATTGTCCTTTCGCACCATCGGCATGTGCGTCGGAATCACGATGACATCGAGCTTGTAGGTCGAATGAAATTCAGCCGCTTCAGTTTCCGCGGTTCCCGTCATACCGGAAAGCTTTTCGTACAGGCGGAAATAGTTCTGAAGCGTTATTGTCGCCAGCGTTTGGTTCTCGCGTTCGATCTTCACGCCTTCTTTGGCTTCGACAGCCTGGTGCAAACCGTCCGACCAGCGGCGGCCTTTCATCAAGCGTCCGGTGAAGTCATCGACGATGATGACTTCGCCGTCCTGCACCACGTACTGGTGGTCCAGACGGTAGAGCGTGTGCGCCTTTAACGCCTGCTCGACGCAATGCAGCAGTTCCATATTGTCGGGATCGTAAAGATTACCGACGGCGAGCAGCCGTTCAGTTTTGTCGACACC
>DASXTE010000234.1:0-3031 GCA_036505595.1 Pyrinomonadaceae bacterium | reverse complement strand
TTGACCATCTCTTCCGGCGGATACTCGGCGCTGATCATCATGTCGATGCCTTTCAAATCTGCGTCGCGTTCCATGTCGCGGCTATAACCGTAAATCGTGGACAGCACAATGAAAGGAGCGATGACCATCGCCGCCCAGATCGCGGTGCCTACCGCGCCGGCGGGACTCAGCGCACCCACCATCGCCATGACGTTCATCGTCAAGAATTTCTTTCGGTTGCTGCGGTTTTGCATGTAACTGTGGCGGCGCATGACGTGTGTCAGTTCGTGGGCGATGACCGACGCCAATTGGGATTCGTTGTCCATCAAAGCCAGCAGTCCGGTCGAGACGTAAATCGAGCCATTCGGCAAGGCGAACGCGTTCGGCACGGGATCGCGGAGCGCACGAAACTTCCACGAGACGTTCTCAAGCGTCAACCCTTTCGGAATCAGCGATTGTCCGATGCGAAACAGATAAGCGTTCGTCGCTTCATTTTCGAAAACCAAACCGTCCCGTTCAAATCGTCGGTCGAGCAGGTTCACTTGTTCAAGCAATTCCAGATCGACTTCGCCAAACTTGAATTCCTCTTTGACAGGTGGCGGGGTGGCTTCAACCGGCGCTTTCTTTTTCTGCGAGAGAGCGACGGGCGCGAACGACGTGAACGCAATGCAAAAGCAGAGCGTTGCGGCGAGTAAACGAATTTTCCTGAGACTCTTCATACCTGTGGCAATTCTCAAATCCCTTCACAGGTCGCGGTTGGCACGAGACTTTCGTTCAACACGGGGTTGATAGTCAAGCTCTCTCGGTGGCCGGATTCAGTCCTGCAATGTTTCCCTGTTGAGCTTCGACTACATGTGTGCTATTCAGAGTCCGGAATGAATGCCCTGCCGATCATCGTTGGCGCGCTGTGCGTGATCGCGATCTCGTATCGCTATTACTCGGCGTTTATTGCGGCTAAGGTGCTGGCACTCGATGATTCGCGGCCGGTGCCGTCAAAGACGATGTACGACGGCCATAACTATTATCCAACGAACAAGTGGGTTTTGTTCGGCCATCACTTCGCGGCCATTTCCGGCGCGGGGCCCTTGGTGGGACCGGTGCTGGCGGCCCAGTTTGGATTTTTGCCGGGATTGCTTTGGTTAATCATTGGAGTGTGTCTCGGCGGCGCCGTGCACGATTTCATGATTCTGGTCGCCAGTATCAGGCGAAAAGGAAAATCCCTGGCGGAAATTGCGCGGACGGAAATCAGCGGGCTGTCGGGTTTCGTGGCGGGACTAGCGATTCTTTTCATCGTTGTAATCGCGCTGGCGGGGCTCGGGTTGGTCGTAGTCAATGCATTGGCTGAGTCGCCGTGGGGAACATTCACAGTGGGCTTCACCATTCCGCTGGCGTTGTTCATGGGTCTTTACATGTATCGTTTTCGCAAAGGAAAGATCGCGGAAGCGAGTGCCATCGGGGTCGTTGCTTTGCTGTTCGCCGTCTGGCTGGGCGGAAAAATCGCCGGCTCGTCATGGGCGCCCGCGTTTACTTTCTCGCCGCGCCAGGTCACTGCGTTGATGGCGAGTTACGGATTCATCGCGTCAGTTCTGCCGGTGTGGCTGCTGCTTTGCCCGCGCGATTATCTTTCATCGTATCTGAAAATCGGGACGGTTGCGTTCTTAATCATCGGCGTGATCGTGGTTCATCCGACGCTGCACATGCCCGCGATCACGCCATTTGTTCACGGCGGTGGGCCGATCGTTGCCGGCAAAGTCTATCCGTTCGTCTTTATCACGATTGCTTGCGGCGCAATCAGCGGATTTCATGCGCTGATTTCATCGGGCACTACGCCGAAAATGATCGCGAAAGAAACCGACGCGCGCATGATTGGCTACGGCAGCATGCTGATGGAAGGCGTCGTAGGCGTCGTCGCGTTGATTGCTGCCACGTCGCTTTTTCCCGGCGACTACTTCGCTATCAACACGGCGCAGCGCAATGACGTTGAGCGAGCGAAGTATGTTCGCATGGTCGATGCCGAAGGCGCGCAGGGTTTTGATATCAAGCCGCAGGAACTCGATCGGCTCGAAGCTGAATCGGGTGAGAAAGTCCGTGGACGCACTGGTGGGGCAGTCACACTCGCGCTCGGCATTGCGAAGATTTTCGATGGCATTCCCGGCCTGAGCGGTTTGATGAAGTACTGGTATCACTTTGCGATCATGTTCGAGGCGCTCTTCATTCTTACGACGATCGACACAGGGACACGTGTGGCTAGATTTCTGTTGGGTGAGTTCGGCGGACGATTTCTACGCAAGCTGGAAGAGCCAAACTGGCTGCCGGGTTCGATCGTAACCAGCGCCGCAATTGTCGCAGCGTGGGCCGGCTTTATTCTGACCGGATCGATATCCACGATCTGGCCCATGTTCGGCATCGCAAATCAGCTGCTCGCCTCGGTCGCGCTGTGCGTCGCGACCACAGTCATCATCAACATGGGCAAGGCGCGCTACGCGTGGGTGACGCTCGTCCCGTTATCATTTGTGGGCACCACAACTCTCGTGGCCGGCTATCAATCGATTCGCGACATCTTCTGGCCGCAGGCACAGAACCCGCTTACTTCGACGCAGGGCTACATCAACACTTCGTTGACGGCGCTCATCATGACCGCGGCCGTGATCGTGCTTGCTGACTCGATTCGCAAATGGATCGGCGGACGAACACGGCCGCAACTGATTGCTGACGAGGCGCGCGCTGAAGCGTGATCTCGAACTCCACGTGAACGTATCGCGTTGGATGGTGGTGTTCTAAAACTGCGCACCTGACTTACGGAAAGTTTTAGCTGCGCTGAACGCGGTAATAACTCTTGAGAGCCCGAGCTTAGGGCTATTGCCAAGGCGAGCTAGGCTAGATGGTAGAGAGCCATTTGACGCACTCAGGAGTCAATGGAGTCAAGAGTCCTCTTTAGAGTCAATAGCTTACAAGCCACTTGATGACTTTTTCTTTCTTCTAGTGCTACTCTGCGCATCCTTCAATAGATAATTGGGGAGTAGCATTGGCATTCATAATTTCTTGCCGGAGA
>DASXTE010000233.1:0-3393 GCA_036505595.1 Pyrinomonadaceae bacterium | reverse complement strand
GCACCATCAAAGCCGTTTGGTAGCCGTTCTCCATCGCTGCCAGCATCGAAATCAACGCAACGATAGTCTTGCCGCTGCCAACGTCGCCTTGCAGCAAACGGTTCATCGGCGCGTTCGATTTCATGTCGCGGAAGATTTCTTGGACGACTTTGCGCTGTGCTTCAGTAAGTTTGAATGGAAGAACCGAGGCAATGCGCTTCTTGATGGCATCATCGATCTTAATTACCGCGCTCTTGTTTTCTTTGCTTCGATGGCCGCGCTTCACACATAAGGCCAGCGCCAACCAGAACAACTCTTCAAAAATCAGCCGGCGATGTGCGGGACTGCGCCCTCGCTCGTAATCGGCGAGCAAGGCCTCCTCGGGCGGAAAATGAATTTCGCGCAACGCATCAGCTCGCGCGATTAGTTTCTGTCGCTGCCGCAATTCGCCTGGTAGATTTTCGCTAATGGCTTCATCAGAGAGTGCGGCCAGAACGCGATGAATGATCTCGCGCAGTTGCTTCGGGCGAATGTCGTTGAGTTTGCGATAGACTGGCACGCAACGACCTACATGTATCGCGGACAGCGAAGGATCCCCTGATTCCTCCTGGCCCTCGCTTAACCCGCTGGCTATCCCGGCTTGTCGGGGTTCTGTAACGGGCAGCACTTCGATCTCGTCGGGCTTGTGCAGTTGTAGCGCAAAGGTTCCGTCGGGCGCGTCCCATTTCCATCTGCCAAAGGCAATAAAGCGAACTCCACGCGAAAACTTTTTTGTGTAATTCTCGATGATAGTGGGGGCGTGCGGACCGGAAAGAAAAGTCCAGATCAAGACGTCCTTGCCGCTCCGCTCTCGATCCGTCGCAGAGATTTTGAAGACGAACAGCCGTTGTCGATACGAACGCCGCCGACTTCTGATCGGATGTCCCCCGGAAAGCTTTACGAACAACTCTAAAGAAGCTTCCATGCCGTCCTCGAGATCGCGTATCCGCGTGAGGTTCGAACGATCCTCGTAGCGCATCGGAAGGTAAAGCAAGAGGTCCTCGATCGTGACGTTATTGATGTCTTTGCCGAGCGACACCTCGGCGACACCGAGGGCCAGTTTCTTTGCGGTCAGTGGACCGATGCGAGACGGAGCGCGATTGGGCAGGTCAAGAATTCTTGTTTCCAGCTTGAGGGAAAGATCGTTCGGCATCGCCACGATCATAACATAGCGTCAACGCCGAGCTTGCGGCAGAGTCCGACCATAGGGGAGGGTGTAATCGTCCGAAGCCTCACTTGAAATTAGCGAGAGAGATTGAGCGAATTCAGAACTCTCAGTTTGCCGCTGTAGTCGCGGCAGCGCAGCATTGATCGAAAGCCCGTTTCAATTCATCAGCAATCTGCTCGGGCCCTCTTCCTTCGATCTGATAGCGCTCCATCATGTAAACGAGTTCACCGTTTTTCAAAAGTCCGATCGAAGGAGACGATGGCGCGTAGCCAGTGAAATAGCTGCGCGCTTTTTCCGTCGCTTCGATGTCGCCGCCCGCAAAGACGGTGGCAACTTTGTCTGGTCGAACGTCGTGTTGCAATGCCAACGCCACGCCGGGACGCGCTTTTCCCGCGGCGCAGCCGCAGACGGAATTAACCACGATCATGAGCGTGCCGGTTGAATCCTTGACCGCGGATTCAACGGCTTCGGGCGTTCGCAGTTCCTCAACGCCGAGGCGTGTTAGCTCTTCTCGCATTGGTCGAATGAATTCTTCAGGATATTGCATGATTAGCCTTTCTTGACTGCGACCGATTCTAACATTTTTAGCGAGATGCGGCGCGGCGCGTCACCATCGCCCGTGATCGAGATTCTCCAGGCTGTCGTTGGCAAGGGATATCGGCCCATGCGCTCAGCCCATTCGATGACTATTACGGCACCTTCATCTGAGAGCAGCTCATCGAGATCGACAGCATGCGCCGCTGATGCGCCTTCATCCAGCCGATAGAGATCGATGTGATAGAGCAGCAGCCGTCCCTGGTAAGGATTCACCAAGGTAAACGACGGGCTGCTAACATCGTCCCGATCAACGCCGAGCGCGTGGGCCATCCCCTTCACGAGAAGTGTCTTGCCGGCACCCAGAGGACCACTTAGCAGAAGGATTTCACCGCCCGAAAGCTGTTTGCCGATTTCGAAACCGAGATCGAATGTTTCCTGCTCGTTGTGCGAAATGAATTCGCCGATTGGAATGGATTGAGTTACTGGAGCCATTGTTGAAGGAGCGTGCTCTGGCGGTGCTTGGCGTCTTGGCGTCTTGGCAATAAGCATTTCACGCAAAGGCACAAAGAAGCGTAAAGAAAGCTAGGGTTGTTCGCCGCGAGGGTCAAGCGAGCAGATCGCCGCGCTCAGATGCTCACGAATATCCGACGCGACCATACAACGCATGCCGAGTTCGCGCGCGGCCAGATCGCCGGCGAGGCCGCTCACGTAAAGTGCGGCGATGACTGTTTCGAGAACGCTGACTCTTTTCGCCTTGCGGGACGGCGCATACGCCTGCGCCTGTGCAACAAAACCGGTAATAACCCCCGTTAAGGTATCGCCGGCGCCTGCGGTGCCGAGTCCCGCATTGCCCGTTGCATTAATGAACACTCGACCGTCGGACGCGGCAATCAGTGAATGGCCGCCCTTCAGCAGCAGAATGACTTCGTGTTGAGTCGCGAACTGTCGCGCCGACGCAACCCGATCGTGTAATGCCGTCTTGTCTGAAGTTCCCATCAACCTCAACATCTCACCCGGATGTGGGGTGAGAACGATAGGCAGTTCACTCGAACCGAGGAGTTGATCGGGCCACGGAGAAAGACAATTCAACCCGTCCGCATCGATGATAACCGGCGTCCGCCGGCCTTCGACAACTCGGCGCACGAACGCTCGCGTTCGTTCGTCTTCTGACGAAAGGCCGGGACCGATCGCAATCACGTCAGCTCGTTCACTGAACTTTAAGACATAGTCGACAGCTTCGTCGCTCACCGCGCCGCGATCGGTTTCCGCCAACGCCGTAGTCATGACCTCGGGCATCGTGTGCGACGCAACGAGCGGTTGCACGGATGCGGGTGTGGCGACGGTCACGAGTCCGGCGCCCGCGCGCATCGCGGCATTCGCGCACAACGTCGCGGCGCCCGTAAAACCGCGCGAGCCCGCCACAATCAACGCGTGTCCGTGCGTGTTCTTGTAAGAATCCGGCTGGTAGCGTGTCTCGATGAGCCAGCGTCGGGCGTCAGCTTCTTCCGTGAGAAACAGATCGGCCCTGGCTTCAGAGATAAGCTCGCGCGGCGAGCCGATGTCGGCCACGACCAGACGGCCATTGTAATTCGACGCGGGCGGCAAGACGTTTGCGCGTTTCGGCGCCGTCATTGTGATGGTGATGTCGGCTTGTATCGCCGCGCCGATTG
>DASXTE010000232.1:0-7097 GCA_036505595.1 Pyrinomonadaceae bacterium | reverse complement strand
CAAACAATCCGGCGAGAATCGCGATCAACGTCCAAATCTTGATCCGCCGCGCCGCGGCGTTCGCCAGTTGCTCGCTCTGCTGAAAGACCTGCGTTTGCTCGGTGGAATTTTCCTGGATCAGCTCGTTCAGCTCGCGGTCGGCTCGCTGAAACCGCTCAAAGCCGTACAGAGAATAGTTACTGGCATCCTTCGTAGTTTCGATGTACGAAGCTAAGTCGTCATGAAACGCGTGCCACCGTGGCAGCTCTGACAGCGGCGGACGGTCAAGGGGCGGGATTAGCTTAACCAGTTCATTTCGTGCCGTGCCCAGGCGCATATCGAACGGCGGATGCAGCTCCTGGCGCGCCTCCGCTTCCATCTTGTCGCGAGCCTCGTTGTCGAGCCGCGTCAGGGCGATCCGGAGTTGCAAAAGCAGGCCGGCCCGCGCCGCGAATTGTTGTTCGAGGATCAGCACCTGGCGGCTGGTGTCTTCGACCTTGCGTACACTGAGATTGCCGAGCACGATCACAAACAGCAGAAGCAACGCGCACCCAACCAGCAAAGGCATCAGCGTCGGATCGAAGCGCGGGTCGCGCGCTCCACGTGATGGCTGCTCAGGCAACGCTGTCGCGACGCGGCGATAGACGACCTCGCCTTCGGGGGAGTTCGCTCTAAGTTTTGTTGTTTCTGAATCCAAGGCGATCAGGTAAAAACGGTCTCTAAAAGCATTGCAAATTGAAAAATGAAAATTGCAAATTTGACTGTAACACGCGGTTCATTGCTGGCCGGTCGCAGCAGACGCAACTTTCACGTCTCGGTTTGCCTTTGCCGTGACTATCGATTGGCCGATGATGTTGCAGAGTTGATTACATTCGTCGAGCAACTCGCCCATTCGGTGCTCGGGAAGCATTTCAGTTTTGATAATGAGTCGAATCCAGGTGCGGGACTCGCGCAATTCCTTCAGACAGATACTTAGCTTGTGGACAAAATCCGCCCGACTCTCTGCGGCACATCCTTCTTCGTAATTCGGCGCGGGTGAAGTCCCACTCCGCACTAATTGTCCGCCGACGTGTCGGCCCATGCGCGTGTCGGGCAGGGCGTCAACTACTTTGCCGACGCGCGCGGCGAAATCGATTAGTCGTTCGAGAAGATCGTCAGAAGTCATGGCTCTCACTCCTCCTTCGCTCTATCTCAGTGCCGGAAGCCGGCACATCAATTTGCAATTTGCATTTTTCAATTTTCAATTTGCAATGCTTTTCAAAGTTGCGCTTTTCAATTTGCACTCCTCTTTCATCTCTTCGCGGACATCCAGTCGTCGCCAATCCCCGTCTCGGCAACGAGCGGGACATCAAGCTCGACTGCGTTTTCCATTTCGCGCTTCAGTGTGGCGGCGACTTTCTCTGCATCGCCCGCTGCACACTCGACCAACAGCTCGTCGTGAACCTGCATCAGCATCTGCGCGTCTAACTTTTCGCGGCGAAAAGCTTCGTCGGCGCGCAACATCGCCATCTTCACGATGTCGCTCGCGGTCCCTTGAATCGGCATGTTGATCGCTTCGCGCTCCGCGGCGCGACGAATGTTGCCGTTGCGATCGTTGATGCCGGGCAAGGGACGAATGCGGCCGTACAACGAGCGCACGAAACCATGCTCGCGTGCCTGCACCGGAATTTCGTCCATGTAGCGCCGCACGCCTTTGTAAGTCGCGTAGTAATCGTCGATGACTTTTCGCGCCTCCTGGCGCGAGATGCCAACACGCTGCGACAGACCCCACGGTTCAATCGCATATGCGATCGCGAAGTTCACAATCTTTGAAAAGCGTCGTGCTTCTTTCAGCTCTTCGTCGGTCTTGGCGCCGAACACGAGGCGCGCAGTGCGGTTGTGTATGTCTTCGCCTTTCTGGAAGGCATCCAGCATAACCTCGTCGCGCGTTATGTGCGCGAGCAGCCTCAACTCCAATTGCGAATAATCCGCCGAGATCAACTTGTTTCCCTTCTCAGCCACAAACGCCCGGCGAATCTGCCGGCCCAGTTCGGTGCGAATCGGAATGTTCTGCAAGTTAGGATCGCTTGATGACAACCGCCCCGTGGCGGCAACTGTCTGATTCAACTGACCATGAACGCGCCCGTCAGCGGCAACCTGGTGCGGGAGAGCGTCTGTATACACGCTTTTCAGCTTTTCCAGTTCGCGATACTCGATAATCAAGCGCGGCAGTTCATGTGTAAGCGCGAGTTCTTCGAGCACGGCCTTGCTGGTTGAAACTCGGCCGGTCGAAGTCTTGCGGCCCGAAATGATGTTCAGTGCTTCGAAACATTCGGCGACCTGTTTCGGAGAGTTGATGTTGAACTCGCGTCCCGCGAGCCCGGAAATTTTCTCCGTTAGTTTTTCTAACTGTTCGCCCAGATTGCGCGACAGGTCCGCGAGTACCTCCGTATCCACGCGCATACCCGCACGTTCCATGCGATGGAGCAACGGCGCGAGCGGCAACTCGACGTCGCGATAAATGTTGCCGAGGTCCTTCTCCTCGATTCGCTGTCGCAGCACTTCGGCGACTTGCGCCGTCAAGTCGGCAACTTCGGCGGCTTGCCAGCCGCTTTCGCTCCAGCCTTCGTGCGGCGGTCCGCCGCCTTCGACGCCAACCGCGTCACGCGCGAGGTCGATCAATTCGTAGCGACTCCGCGTTGGATCGATAACGTACGCGGCCAACAATGTATCGTCAGTCACGCCCGCGATTTCAATTCCCAGTGGCGCCAGCAGCCCCGTAGCGCGCTTGTAATCGTGAACTGACTTTTCCAGCAGTCCGTTCGAAAGCAATTCACGCAGCGAATCCACCGCTGAATCCTTGCCTTCCGCAAAATTCTCGAAATCGACAAACGCCGATCTGCCGGCCGACGTCGAAAAAGCCACGCCACGCGCTGCGTGATCGTCGCGCGTGCTTTGTTGCTGCCCTGCGCCGGCAGGTGTCTCGTTTGAAATAGCGAGCCCAACCGTCTCCGTTTGCCAAAGCTCCTGAATCAGCGCTTCAAGTTCCGCCCGCGTGTGAATCTGTTTGTAATCGCGCTCGGCAGTTACACGCGCGCTCGCCACGGCGCCGTCGGCAAATTCTTGCGTCAGATTCGCGAACTCGAGTTCGCGAAACAGTTCGTAAGCCGCCGCGCGATCCGGAGGTTTCGCTGCCAGCGCTTCCAGATCCAATTCCATGTCGATATCAGTTTTGATCTCCGCCAGCTCGCGCGACTTGCGAATCAGCTCGGCATTGTCGCGCAGCGATTCGCGGTAACGTTTGTTTTTGATTTCTTCCCAGTGCTGGAGCGCGTTCTCGATCGAGCCAAACTGCCCGATGATTTGTACAGCGCCCTTCGGTCCAACGCCCGGCGCACCCGGGATGTTGTCAATCGAATCACCCATCAGTCCGAGCAAATCAACCAACTTTCCCGCCGGCACGCCGAACTTTTTCTGTACCCAGGCTTCATTGCACCATTCGATTGGCGGCACCGGCTCTTTGCGCTTGACGACTTGCGAGTTCTGCCGCATCGCGACCACCCAGGGGTCGCGCACAAGCTGGCACATGTCTTTGTCATTCGACACGATGACCGCTTGCAGCCCTTTGTTTGCAGTTTGCACCGCGAGCGTCCCGATCACGTCGTCGGCTTCGAATCCGCTGACGCTGATCATCGGCACGTTGTACGCTTCGCAAAGCCGGCGAATGTAAGGAAGTTGCGACGCAAGTTCGTCGGGCATCTCGGTGCGGGTGGCCTTGTAATCAGCGAACGCTTCATGCCGAAAAGTTTTTTCTCTCGATTCGAAGATCGCCGCGATGTACTTTGGCTTCTCGTCCTGGATCAGCTTGCGCAGCATGTTTGTGAAGATGTAAATGGCCTGCGTCACCTGGCCACGCGATGTCATCAGCGGCGCGACGCGGTTCGCGAGCGGCGCGTAGAACGCGCGAAAGATGTGCGACATCGAGTCGATGAGAAAGACTCGCTCCACCGGCTTTTCGCCGGAGGGGGTTTCGATTTTCGGCATGATCGATTTCGATCATAGGTTTCGGCTTCGGCTAACGCAAGCGAGGTTTTCTGCGCAGCCTAACAAAGCCGCGTTGCATCAAGTCTGCGTTTCAACAAGAGAATCGTGGTGTCCATGCCACACTCGCGGCGATGATCCGCTGATTTTCCTGTGCCGGCCAACAGGCATGAACATTGCACAATGAAAACGCTCGTCGATCGGTTACTATCAGACAAACGCGATTCGAATGAAGCAAACTACTCTCGCTGCGCCTGTTTCAACCAAAGGCATAGGACTCCACACCGCTGTCCCCGTCACGTTGAGTTTGCTGCCGGCGCCGCCGGACACAGGTTACGTGTTTCGACGCACGGACCTCGGCGGATTTGAGATTCCGGCGACGGTCGAATCGGTCGCGCATTGCAGCTATGCGACGACCCTGATGCGCACCGGGGTGATGCTCTCGACGGTGGAGCATTTGCTTTCAGCTTTGCGTGGCTGCGGGGTGGACAATGCATACGTCGAAGTCGATAACCTCGAGATACCGATTATGGACGGTTCGGCCGAGACGTTTGCCGAAATGATCGAGAACGCAGGCGTCGTCGAACAAACGGCGGCGCGGCGCGCCTTGATGGTACGTCAGAAAGTTAGTGTCGAGTCGGGCAATCGGCGCATCAGCCTGGAACCCGCCGAGGCTTATGAAATCGATTGCCTGATTGACTTCGCGCATCCCATGATCGGGGTCCAGCATCGGCGACTCGTGCTCGACAATGGGTCGTTCGGCCGCGACATCGCTTCAGCGCGCACGTTCGGCTTCATCGAAGAAGTTGAAGCGTTGCGTCGCGCCAATCTCATCCGCGGCGGCTCGCTCGACAACGCAATCGTTCTGACGAAAAGCGGCATGCTGAACGAAACCGGCCTGCGCTTCTCTGATGAGTTCGTGCGGCATAAGATTCTGGACATCATCGGCGACTTTGCACTGCTTGGGATGACGCTGCTCGGACGCGTCAAGGCCGAACGCAGCGGCCATCTGCTGCACGCGGCGCTGATGTCATCATTGCTGCGAAATCGCCAAGCTTGGGAGATTGTGGATTTGCCCGTGTCGGAGCCGGCTGCGATAGCGGCTCGTTGATCTTCAATTCTTTGATTTCCACTTCGTGAGTTCAACCCCCGAGTCGTTTACTCTGTGCCTCTGTGTATGCTCAGTGTCTCTGTGGTGAGTATTGCTCGTGAGAATTTCACCACAGAGTCACGGAGTTCCACTGAGACACAGAGCAGAACCGAAGTTCCCGGCCCACTCCGAACCGCCCGGACTTTTGTTACAATCAAATTTCTGTTAGACGCCGGTTAATTTTCAGGCATCTAATTCTGCTATTCGATTCGGAGGGGTTCACACAACACGGATGAAAAACAGCTTACTTCTCGCCGCAATCTTCACCGGACTAATATTTTTCGCACAGCCTCAATCCGCTCGGGCGCAACAGCCTTACGTGACGGACGACGAGGTCAAGGTCAATGTCTACAAACGGTTTGTCGACAATCGGGTGCCGAATCCGACCGTGGCGTACCAGGCCGCGCGTGATTACATGCAGCGCTACGGCAAAGAAGACGACCAGTACACGAAGTATCTGAAGGCCTGGATCACCGCGTACGAGGAAGACGAACGAGCCCGACGGCTGGCGGCGGAACGCGCTGACCGCGAGCAACAACTGCTTGGCAGCTTTACAACGAAAGACTTCACCAAGGCTTACGGATTGGCGAAGCAGGTGCTCGCGGACGACCCAAACGATGTGCGAGTGCTAATCGCGCTGGGCTATGGCGCAGTAGCCGCCAGCACCGAAGCTCGCAACGAAAGCTTTAATACCGATGCCACCAGGTACGCCGAGAAAGCGATTCAGTTGATCGAATCCGGAAAGACGCCGGAGACCTGGGAGCCCTTCAAAGGCAAAGAGGACGTGCTCGGCTCACTGCATTACGCGCTGGGTTTTTATCAACTGAAAACGTCGCCGGACATAGCCGCGTTGCATTTCATCAAGGCCTCACAGGTAGACGCTGAACGCCGGAACGCGCCTTCGACTCATTACTACCTTGCGGCGGCTTATCAAAACGGACCTTATAAACGTTTGTCAGAAGACTACACAAAGCGTTTTGGCAACCAACCCGAATCCCCAGAAAGCAAAGCGGCCTTGGACAACATCAATAAAGTCCTCGACAAGATTATCGACGCATACGCCCGCGCAGTCGCTCTCGCGGGAACGAATCCGCAGCATCAGAGCGCGAAAGCGCAATCGATGGCGCAGCTCACAAACTTTTACAAGTTTCGGCACGATGGTTCGGATGCGGGCCTCAGCGAGTACATCGCCGGCGTGCTGAAGACTCCATTGCCGCAGTAAGTTTCGGAGCGCACGCATCCTGCGTGCGGTGCGCGGGCATCTTGCCCGCATCTGTAATTCGCCGTCAGGATGACGGCGAACCGCAGGCAAGATGCCTGCGTTACGACACGCGCCTTGACAACGCACCTCTAATCATTAGAATCGAATTTCTTTGAAAAAGCGGGAGTAGCTCAGTGGTAGAGCATCGCCTTGCCAAGGCGAGGGTCGCGAGTTCAAGTCTCGTCTCCCGCTCCAATAATTCAGGGCAAAAGGAAAAAGTAAAAAGGAAAAACTGAACGTGGTTTTTGCCTTTTTCCTTTTACCTTTTGCCTTTTCTTTTGGGCGGCGTAGCCAAGTGGTAAGGCAGAGGTCTGCAAAACCTTTATTCATCGGTTCGATTCCGATCGCCGCCTCCAATTCTTTCAATAACTTACAGGCAGTCACCAACCTCAAGTAAATTCTCACTGTGGGGACTTTTGTGGGGGGTGTTTGACGGTTTGAGGTTTCATAGAAGCCCTCCAAGAGTATTCCATCCATTCCTGTAGACGAACGGCGGGGGAAAATTATTGCAGAGATTTGATAGGGCGAAACGTGAATGAGTCGACCTGAGCCGACTGCTTGTTGTTCGCGGCTAACAATCCCATCCCTTCCCTAAAGCTGCTCGGTTTAGTAGATTCAGCTATCGAAAACTGGAGTTCGCTTTGGATTGCGTAACGACTATCTGGACTAGCAGCAAAACCAAAAGGC
>DASXTE010000231.1:0-4488 GCA_036505595.1 Pyrinomonadaceae bacterium | reverse complement strand
CGACCAGCACCAGCAACGTGACCATTATGTAAGTCTTTTTCATTTTGTCCTCCTCATTGCAACCGTCTGACTTCGGACTCCGCAAAAGTTGTGGGTGTGCGTCATTCGACTAACTGCCTCAACCACTTTTCCTTCCACTGTGATAACGCGGAAGACACCTGGAAACTCCCTCACGGCCAATCGAAGATTGTTGTAGAATCTCGCGCATTCCTGTCCGACGAACTTTAGTTTGTCGTTCGGGTCACCATCGGACTTTCCAGGGATAGCGACAAACTGAAGTTTGTCGAACATTTGACCCCATGCAAACGCCCGAAAGCATCACTCAGTTATTAGTCGATTGGCGCAACGGTGACCAGAGTGCTCTGGACAAGCTTATGCCGCTGGTCTACGACGAACTGCGGCGGCTGGCGAGTAATTATCTGCGCAGAGAGCGGCAGAACCATACTTTGCAGCCGACGGCGCTGGTCAACGAAGCTTATCTGAAGCTGGTCGATCAAAAGAACGCGCGGTGGCAAAATCGCGCGCAGTTCTATGGTGTCGCGGCGCAACTCATGCGACGTATTTTGGTTGACCACGCGCGGCAGCATCAGGCGGCGAAGCGTGGCGGCTCAAATCAGCAGAGGCTGTCGATAACGAGCGCGAGACCCATCGCCGAAACGCCCGATGTCGATGTTTTGGCGATACATGAAGCCCTGGAAGAGCTGAAGCAGTTCGATCCGCAGCAGGAGCGCATCGTCGAGCTGCGATTCTTTGGTGGTCTTTCGATTGAAGAGACGGCGGAAGTTCTCGGCGTCGGGCATGCGACGGTCGAGCGCGATTGGAAGATGGCGCGCGCCTGGCTGCGGCAAAAACTGGAATAATTTGCGTGAGGGAATTCACGCGCGAAAGCCGCGTTAATAGACGAACGACTATTTCAGGAACCACTCCAAAACGAATGACGCCCGAACGCTGGCAAAAAGTGAAAGAGATATTTCAGACCGCGCAGGATCGCCGGCCGGCGGATCGCGCCCTCTTTCTGGCTGGCGCGTGTGGCGGCGACGACGCGCTGCGCAAAGAGGTCGAATCGCTGCTCGCTTCGTCGGAAAAGGACGGCAGTTTCATCGACTCGCCCGCATACGAAGCAGCGGCGGATTTGCTCATCGATGAAACCTCTGAATTGAAGCGCGGGGCGACGATAGGTTCATACGAAATCGCCTCGTTCATCAGCCGGGGTGGCATGGGCGAGGTCTACCTGGCGCATGATCGCCGCCTGGGACGCAAAGTCGCGCTCAAAGTTCTGCCCAGCTCGTTCACGAAAAATCAGGAGCGACTGCGTCGTTTTGAGCAGGAAGCACGCGCGGCTTCGGCGCTGAATCATCCGAACATCATCACGATCTATGAAATCGTGAAATCGCGATCGACACATGTGATCGCGACGGAATTCGTCGAAGGCGAGACCCTGCGACAGCTTCTTTCACGTGCGAAGCTCGAGCTCTCGGAAGCGCTGAATGTCGCGATCCAAGTCGCGGACGCGCTGTCCGCTGCCCACAAAGCGGGCATCATTCATCGCGATATCAAGCCCGAAAACGTTATGTTGCGGCCGGACGGTTACGTGAAGGTTTTGGATTTCGGATTGGCCAAACTGGCTGAGCCGGCCGCGAATGTTTCCGCTGAAGAAGCGGTTACGAAGCAGGTCCGGACAGGCTCCGGCGTCGTGATGGGCACCGCCGGATACATGTCGCCCGAGCAGGCGCGGGGAAAAACTGTCGACGCGCGCTCAGACATTTTTAGTCTGGGCGCGGTGATTTACGAGATGGTGACGCATCAGAAGCCGTTCGATGGCGAAACACCGAGCGATGTTCTCGCGAGTATTCTGAAAACGGATCCGCCGCCTATTTCGCAGTTTCTCAGCGAAGCTCCGCCTGAGCTGAATCGCATCGTCACCAAAGCGCTGCAAAAGAATCGTGAAGAGCGTTATCAGGTGGTCGGCGATCTTTTGTTGGATTTGAAAAGCTTGAAACAGGATCTTGAGTTTCACACAAGGCTTCAGTCCACTGGATCGGGAATCAGTGCTGAAAAATCCGCTGTGCCATCTGGCGCGGCAACTCCTGCGGCCGAGACTGCCGAAGGCGCTGGCGCCGTAACCATGATCAGCCAGGCTTTGAGCGTCGAGTTGAAGCGGCATCGACTAGGATTTACGGTTTCCGTGCTCGTTGCGTTGGTGGTCCTGGTGGGTGGCGGCGTTGGCATCTACAAACTTCTGAATCGCATCAACCGGACGCACTTTCAATCGAGCACCGTAGCGCGCATTACGAACTCGGGCAAAGTTATCGACGCGCGTTTGTCGAGCGATGGAACGTACCTTGTTTACACTCTCAGTGACGCGGGCAAGCAGAGTTTGTGGATCAGGCAGGTCAGCACGCCAAATGACAAGATGATCGTGCCGCCCGCGCCCGTGGGTGTTTTCGGATTCACCTTCTCTCCCGGCGACCGCGAGATTTATTACGTCATCAAAGCAAACTTTGACGCCGGCACGCTGTATCGCGTCCCCACTCTCGGAGGCACGCCCACAAAGGTGCTGGAAAAAATCGACGCGCCCGTGACGTTTTCCCCTGACGGTAAGCGCATGGCTTTCCTGCGAGCGAGTTTCCCCGCCGAAGACCAAAGCGCGCTGATGTTGGCGAATATCGATGGGAGCGGCGAGCAAGCTTTGGTTGTGAAAAAGAAACCGGACCGACTCGCCCCAATCTTTTTCACGGCTCCGTCGTGGTCGCCGGACGGCAAACTGATCGCAAGCAGCGTCTTTACACTCGGTGGCGTTAGCCGCGTGATCGCTTTTCCGGTGGACGGTGGACCAGAGATCAATCTCAGTCCCGATCCCTGGCCTTTCAGCGGACAGGTTCAGTGGATGCCGGACATGAGCGGACTTCTGGTGGTCGCCGGCACAAACGCGGGCAGCGGCGCTCAGCTTTGGTTTGTGTCGTATCCGGCGGGCGAGACACGGCGAATCACGAACGACCTGGATCAACATCGCGCAATCGGCATGACGGCTGATGGGAGCAAGTTTGTGAACGTGGTTGCCAGCGGCCTTGTCGGTCTGTGGGTTGCGCCAGACGGAGACGCGAGCCGCGCGTCTCAGTTGCCGACCGGCAATATCGGCTGGGGCGGCTCTTATGGGAACAGCGTCGCGTGGACACCAGACGGAAGGATTGTCTTTGTCTCAGCGGAAGGAAACGATTTGAATCTTTGGCTTACCGATACGGACGGTCAAAACCGTAAAGCTTTGACCGCGAACCTGGGGCGGAATTCCAGTCCGGTTGTCTCAGTCGACGGGCAATACATTGTGTTCACTTCAAGTCGCCGGGGCGGGCTCAACATCTGGCGAATGAACATAGACGGCAGCAATCCAAAGCAACTCACAAAAGGCGTTGCTGAGTCGCAGCCTTCAATTTCTCCGGATGGACTATGGGTGGTCTACAGTTCGCTGGGCACAAGCCGCCCGACGATCTGGAAAGTTTCGATCGATGGCGGCGAGCCGGTGGAACTTACGCATCGAGTTTCGAGTGCACCTTCCTTCTCACCTGACGGCAAGTTTGTCGCTTATCTTTATTCGGATGGAGCTGACCCACTGGCTCCACCAAACCGAATCGCGATCGTCTCAGCCGACGGCGGCGAACCTGTATCAACCTTCAGCTTTCAACCGCCCGGCACGATTCAGACAACTCTGCAATGGGCCGCGGATGGGAAATCGCTTCTCTACACCACCAACACGAATAACGTGACGAACATTTGGAGTCAGCCGGTTGATGGCGGCGCGCCCAAACAGATCACCGACTTCAAAGACAGCTATATGACGGGCTTCGCGTGGACGCGTGACGGCAAACGGCTGGTCTGCTCGCGCGGCATCTTCAATCGCGACGCCGTGGTTATCAGCGAGTCGAATTGAGATGTGGGAACCACTCCAAGTCAGACATTGTTTAAGATCGAAAGCGCAGTTTGGCTGAAAATCTGTTGCTTCTCGCTATCCGGGATGTTCAAACTCTGAATTGACGATACCGCGCGATCGATCGAGCCGAGCAGGTGCGGATAGTCGCTGCCCATGACCATGTGATCCGCGCCAATCATTTCGCGCACCATCATCAGCATGTGCGGATTGAAATTGACCGTGTCGTAATAGAGGCGTTTGAGATAGGTGCTGGGAAGCTCATCAATTTTCGCGCGGCATTCAGGAAAGTCCCGCCAGCCATTGTCCATGCGCTCCATCAGGTAAGGCACGGCGCCGCCGAGATGCGCCACAATCCAGCGAATGTCAGGAAAGTCCCGGAACATTCCGTCGAAACACATGCGCGCCACGGCCAGCGTCGTGTCGAACATAAATCCGACGATTGGGCCGAGCACGTATTCGCGAAATGGATCAGTATTAGCCGGCAGCATCGGATGCAGCAAAATGCAAAGCTTCATTTGATTAGCTTCCGCGAAGAACGCGCGATACTCGGGTGAAGTGAGCGG
>DASXTE010000230.1:0-3517 GCA_036505595.1 Pyrinomonadaceae bacterium | reverse complement strand
CAACGATTCGCTCGACGGCCACGAACGTGTGCGTCAGCACGCCCAGCGCAGTCTTCGGATCCTCAAAGAAGCGCACGCCGGCAAAATTCACGTCGCTGGCGACCACGAAATCAACATCAAGCGCACGTGCATAACTGATCGGCAGGCTGGCGACTAATCCGCCATCCACCAGCCATCGCCCGCTTGCATCGCGAACCGGAGTGTAAACCGCTGGAATGCAGGTGCTGGCGCGAATCGCGAATGGCACATCGCCTTCGTCGCGAAACACGACCGCGCTTCCTTTGTGCAAGTCCATGGCGATCGCCGCAAACGGAATTTTCAAGTCTTCAAAGCGGGTGACAGGCAGATGCTCGCGCAGAAACTTTTCCATGCGCGCGTTCGATTGCAAGCCAAGGCGCGAGAATGAAAGCCGCGCCGTGAGTCGCCAGCGAAAGCCACGGGCCATCTTTTCCAGTTGTTTGATCGAGAGACCGGCGGCATAGGACCCGCCAATCAGAGCACCGGCCGAGGCTCCCGCGATGGCGTCGATGGGAATCTGATTTTCTTCCAGCGCGCGCAGCACGCCGACATGCGCGATTCCCCGCGCGGCGCCACCGGAAAGAGCGAGGCCAATGCGCGGACGATTTGAGTTAAAGACTTCGCTAACCATGACTCTGAGGCGGCAGGCCGCAGACGGCAGGAGGCAGCAACCCCACCCTGCCGTCTGCCTCCTGCTTCCGGCCGACTGGTTTGTTCAAACCGGATTCAAGATAACAATCTCTGTTCCCGCTTGTTCACGCAGATCGTCAACAAACTTATCGATCTCTGCTTCGATTTTTTCCTCGGTCAAATCGTGTTCAATCCTGCTACGCACTTCTTCGAGTGTCGGCACGATGCGGCCGCTGTTCCGTAATCGTCTGTAGGTTTGATTGTAGCGGTCCTGTACTTCTTTTGCGGTCACAATCGCGAACGCGCGAAAACGAAAGTCGAGATACTGGTCGACCGTCACGCGATCGCGGAGAATTAAGTCCAATTGTTCGCTGGTCAAACCGACGCGCGTCATCCGCTCCTGCAAACGCGCTGCGCCGCCAAACGCCTGCGCCAATTCATTACGCCTAATCTCGACTTCTTTGTCGCGCGTGGCGTTGGCCTCAGGTGTGTCCGCGCTCGGCAGCTTGCGCGCCTCCTGCAAGATCAGAATTTGATCTTCCAGCAAGCGCAACGCGTGATTGAGATCGGCAGAGCTCGGGGGATCCGAAAGTGGCCGCCCCGGCTCAAGCGCCAATTGCCAAACCAGATCGGAATAAGTGATCAGATCGGGCGTCGCGCGCGCACCGTTCGTCACGCTGGCGACCATTTTGTCGGGGATGGTTTGCGCCTGGGTCGGCGCGCAAAGAGCCAAGAGCAAAGCGCCAAGCGCGAGGAGCAAAGAAGGAATTGAAAATTGAAAATTGAAAAATGCAAATTGCAAATTCGACCTGCGACTAGCACATGTCACTTGCGGGGTGATCAGGCGCCCATCAACAGCCGAACCTCGTCCACTACAATTTGCAATTTTCATTTTGCAGTTTTCAATTTGCACTGCTGTTCTTCTCCACTCTTTGCGCTTGCCGCCTTGCTCTTCGCCGCTAAAACGTTTGTGTAAACCTGAACTGGAATTGTCCCTGATGCAACTGAAAGATCGACGTCGTTGGCGAAATCGTATTCAGGTTCTGCGGAATCAAGAACCGCGACGGATTCAGCAGAAAGCCGTAATCGACCGCCAGCGCGCCACCCAAAGGCGTCGCAAACCTGAAGCCAAGTCCCACCGTGTGGCTCCAGCGCACGCGCAGGTTTTGCGCGTTCACATCTTCCACGAAATTCCCCGTCGGCGTGACCGGCTTCGGATGAAAGATGTCGCCGATGCTGCGAAATACGTTGCCGACGTCGTAAAACGGCACCACCTGCACATCTCGCGTCAGCGGCAGGCGCGCTTCGAGATTGGTTATGACTTCGGCATTGCCGCCAATCGGCACGGTGAAGGGATTGATGCCGATCAGTTTTCCTTGCCGGTCGCGGAACTGGCCTTGGGGCACAATCACCTGCCGCGGCCCCGCTTCTTCGAAGGGAAATCCTCGCAAGGTCGTCGAGCCACCCGAAAAGAAACGCTCACTGATGGGCAGCAGCCGATCGAAATCATCGATTCGGCCATTGCCGTTGCGATCGCGCACATCGAAGAGTTGCGCCACACCCAGCGTCACGTTGGCAGCCAGGACCGTTCCGCGTGGCGCGCCGATTTTGTAATACGTGTGATAGGTCGAAAGAAATCGCATGAACGAAGTGTTGCCGCCCAAAGCTTTCGCCGCCCAACTGAAATCCGCGGTGAGATAGTGGCCGCGGGTCGCGTCCGTCTGGTTATAGCGACAGACCTCGCCCGAACGAATGCGCTCTTCTTCACTGCGGACGGCGCCGGGCAAACGCCGCTCGCAACGTTCCCGCGTATCCACGACGAACGATGTGCCAAAGCGTGACAACCGCACAACCTGATCGGGAACAAGAATGTCTTTGATTAGGAGACTCTCAATATTTCTCAGCCGCACATCTTCATATGCGTAGCGTAAAAAGACGATGCTGTGACGCTGTTGACTTAGCACGCGCTGAGTCTCAACCGTAAACGTTAGACGATCGATTTCCGGCTGGCCCACGCGATTGCCGAGCACGTCAATCGGCTTGCCGTCAGCATCCAGTCGCTGCACGACGCCAAACGTGCCGCGATCAATCGTCGAGCGGAAAAAACGGGTAATCGTGGAATCGCGCAGGTACTGAAGCGACAGGGCCAGCGGCGCGAACTGATCCTTTCGATAACGAGCAAAGCGCGGGTCGAGAAACTCAAAACGAACCAGTTGCTGACGTTGGCTGCCCCGCAGGCGAATCCCGGCCGTGCGCAGCTTGTTCATGAAATTGACGTTAGTCAGTTCCATCAATCCCAGCGCGCCCGTGTCCGTCGAATAGCCGCCGCCGTATTCGATCACCCGCGGTCTCTTTTCCTCGACGTCGATCACGACGTCGTATTTCTTTTCGCCCGTAGGAGTTTCGCCCGCCGGCTGCTGGCTGATGACTACCTGCCGGAAAGCATCGGTAACGTAAAGTGCGCGCTCTGCTTCCGTAATTCGATCTGCTCGGAGCGGATCGCCCGGCATCAAAGGAATCGCGCGCTTGATCGCGTCGCGTTTTGTGCGCTGCGTGCCGGCATCGCCGGTGACCCCGTTAATGACAATGTCATTGACGATGGCTTTGGCGCCTTCTTTTGTCACATTGAAAACGACGCGCACCTGTTCGTCTTCTCCCTGCTTCGGCAACTCATCAACGGCTGGTCGCACTTCCGCCTCGATGTAGCCTTCATGTGCGTACAGGTTGAGCAATCGATCGGTGTCGCCGCGCACTTGCGAGCGTGAATACGGCTCGCCTTTGATGATCGTGATTTCTTTGAGCAGACGAGCCTGAGCGAAAACGGTCGCGCCGCGAATCTCAACCTCCGCAACACGTGTCAGCGGTCCCT
>DASXTE010000229.1:0-12738 GCA_036505595.1 Pyrinomonadaceae bacterium | reverse complement strand
GTCAACCGCAGGAATAATTCCGAGCCCGTGAAACGGGCGGCAGAGATTACTTGTCCTCGGCACGATTTCTGCCGCCCGCTTCGCGGGCTTACTAGTTTGTCTTGATGATTGATCCCAGCGATAAATCGCTGGGCTATTTTTAAGCGTCCACTGTGCGGACGTGACCATCGCTAAAGCTGAGATGCACCGACAGCTTCACGCACCTTGCCGTTTCCGCCGATGGCTTCTGCCTCTGCTTTCGCCGTTGCTTCCAGCGCCGCGTGCGCCGCCGCCAGTCGCGCAACCGGCACGCGATACGGCGAGCAGCTTACGTAGTTCAAACCAATCTCATGACAAAACGCGATCGACTGCGGATCGCCGCCATGTTCGCCGCAGATGCCAACCTTCAAATCAGGTTTGACGCTGCGCCCGCGCTCGGCGCCCAATCGCACTAGTTCGCCCACGCCTTCGGTGTCCAGCACCTGGAACGGGTCGTCGGTGAGTATTTTTCGATCGACGTAAGCCGGCAGAAAGCGTCCTGAGTCGTCGCGGCTCAATCCAAAAGTCGTCTGCGTCAGGTCGTTTGTGCCGAACGAGAAGAACGCGGCGTGCTCGGCGATCTTATGCGCAGTCAGCGCTGCACGTGGCAATTCGATCATCGTGCCGACTTCGTATTCGATGTTCATGCCGTGTTCGCCTATAACCTGTTGCGCAACTTCATCAATCAAAGCTTTCTGTTGTGCGAGCTCTTCGCTGACGGAAACGAGTGGCACCATGATTTCCAGCGTCACCTGCTTGCGCTCGCCTTTCACCTGGCAAGCTGCCTCGAAGATCGCGCGGCACTGCATGCGCGTGACCTCGGGAAATAACAAACCAAGGCGGCAACCGCGAAAGCCCAGCATGGGATTCGCTTCACGAATCCTATTGACGTGATGCAGCAGTTGGCGCTTCTCGTCAATTTGATCCAACAGATGATCCATGTCGGCAAGCGTCTTTGCCTGACGGAGGGCCATCTTTAATTCGGACAATTCGCCCAGTAGTTCATCAACGTTCGGCAGGAATTCGTGCAGCGGCGGATCGAGCAGACGAATCGTCACCGGAAACCCCGCCATCTCGCGAAAGATGCCGACAAAGTCTCCGCGTTGCAGCGGCAAAAGTTTTTCCAGCGCTTTCTCGCGCGCGCCGACACCATCCGCGAGAATCATTTCGCGCATGGCAGCGAGTCTTTGATCGCCAAAGAACATGTGTTCGGTGCGACAAAGACCGATACCCTCTGCGCCAAAGCCGCGTGCGGTCTTCGCATCGAGCGGCGTGTCGCCATTCGCGCGAATGCCCAGCCGGCGAAACTTGTCGGCCCACTTCATCAGTTCGTGGAAATCAGAGCCAAGCTGAGGTTGAATCGTCGGCACTTTTCCGAGAAACACTCGTCCGGTCGATCCGTCGACGGTGATCCATTCGCCCCTGGTGACAACTTCACCATTGACGCTGAATTGGTGCTGACTGTAGTCAATTTCGAGCGTGGACGCGCCGCTTACGCAAGTCTTGCCCATGCCGCGCGCCACCACGGCCGCGTGACTGGTCATGCCTCCGCGCGCGGTGACGATCGCCTGCGCGGCAACCATGCCGTGAAAATCGTCGGGGCTGGTTTCCTGACGGACCAGCACGACTTTCTCGCCTTCGCGCGCCATCTCTTCCGCTTCGTCAGGACTAAAGACAACTTTGCCTTGGGCGGCGCCGGGGCTCGCCGGCAGTCCGGTCGCCAAAACTTGCGCGTCGGTTTTCGGATCGACCGTCGGATGCAGCAACTGATCGAGCTGTTCAGGAGTGACGCGCTGCACCGCAGTGGCGCGATCGATCAACTTCTCGCTCGCCATGTCAACGGCAATGCGGACTGCCGCGGCGCCGGTGCGTTTGCCGGTGCGCGTCTGCAACATCCAAAGCTTGCCGCGCTCGATCGTGAATTCGCAGTCCTGCATGTCGCGATAGTGCTTTTCGAGCAACTGCGTAATTTGCGAGAACTCCTGATAAACCTTCGGCAGTTCCTTCTTGAGCTGGCTGATCGGATTTGGTGTGCGGGTGCCGGCGACGACGTCTTCGCCTTGCGCATTCAAGAGATATTCGCCGTACAACTCTTTTTTGCCGGTGGAAGGATTGCGAGTGAAGGCGACACCGGTGCCGCTGTCTTTGCCCATGTTGCCGAACACCATCGCCTGCACGTTCACGGCCGTGCCCAGATCGTCCGGAATGCGATTGACGCGGCGATAGTCGACGGCGCGGCGGCCCATCCACGAATTGAAAACCGCCGCAATCGCGACGTGAAGCTGTTCGTAAGGATCGTCGGGAATCGCGTGCGCCTCCGCGAGAATGATTTGCTTTTCGGCGGCAATGATCTCGCGCAACTCTTTCGGTTTCAGATCGGTGTCTTTGCCACCTTTGGTCTGGGCCTTGAAGCGATCCATGACGCGCTCGAATTTTTCGTGCGCGACCCCAATGACAATTTCTCCGAATAGCGAAGCGAAACGACGATAAGCATCCAGGGCAAAACGCAAATCGCCAGTCTGTTCGGCCAATCCCTGCACTGTCTCTTCGTTCAGGCCGAGGTTCAGAACCGTGTCCATCATCCCGGGCATTGAGAACGCGGCCCCCGATCGCACGGACACGAGCAAAGGATTGTCCGAATCACCAAATTTTTTGCCGACTTTCTTTTCGATTTCGTGAAGCGCTTCGACAACTTGTTCCCACATGCCGTCCGGGAACTGCTTGTTGTTGTCGTAGTAAGCATTGCAGGCTTCAGTGGTGACGATCAGTCCCGGCGGCACGGGCAGACCGGCACGTGTCATTTCGCAAAGGCCGGCGCCCTTGCCGCCAAACAGAGTCTTATTTTCGCCATTGCCTTCTTCGAAAAGGTAAACCCACTTGTGTTCTGTCTCGGCCGGGGTTTCGTCTGCGTCAGTGATTTCGAGGGTTGCTTCAGCCACGGTGTTTCTACCTCAATCAGGGGGTTTCGGGACTCAATCATACACTGAGATGGCGGACAGCGCAGCAGTCGACCCGTCGAAGGCGGCAGTTGCAGGTGACCGGGATCACACGCCATTTGGAATTTGCGCGGCGACGTGCGAAATTTCTGTTGGCGTCAAATCATGAGCGAAAACAATCAAGAGTCGAATCCTGCTTCTCTTACTTCGCGGATTCTTAGTTCGGGTTGGATTCCTAACCTCAAGTTCCTGCGGCGCATTATCGTCGCGGTGATCGGATTTACTGTTCTGCTGGTTGGTATCGCGATGATCGTGCTGCCGGGGCCGGCGTTTCTCGTGATTCCGCTGGGGCTGGCGATCCTGGCGACAGAGTTTGTATGGGCGCGTTCGTTGTTGAAAAAGTCGCGAAGCTATTTTGAGAAGGGGAAGAAGAAGTTAACGAAGGGTTCCAAGAAATGAGTCTCGATCAATACTTAGGTACAGTGGGATCGACGTCATTCGACCATGCGGTAATTCCGCCTTTCAGATTCATCAAGCGACCAGTGAACCCGGTACGTTGCAGCGCTTCGATCGCTTTTGCGCTGCGGCCGCCCATCTTGCAGTGAACGACGGTTTCGCGACTTGGATCGATCTCGTCTTTGCGGTTGAGCACCTGGCCCAGCGGGATCAGCTTTGAATTCGGAATCTTGCCGATTTCGTATTCGTGCGGCTCGCGCACATCGATGATTTGCAGGTCGTCGCCCTGATCGAGGCGCTGTTTCAGTTCAGTGGCTGTGATTTCTTCCATGGTTGGTTTCGCTTCGGGTTGCTGCGTGATGCCGCAAAACTGTTCGTAATCGATTAGTTCTTTTACGGTCGGATTATCCCCGCAGACGGGGCAATCGGGGTCCTTGCGCAGCTTCAATTCGCGAAAGCGCATCCGCCACGCGTCGAAAAGAAGCAGCCGGTTCACCAGAATGTCCGGTGCGCCGAGAATGATCTTGATTGCTTCGTTCGCCTGAATCGCACCGATGATTCCCGGAAGCACTCCGAGAACTCCTCCTTCAGCGCAGGAAGGAACTAAACCCGGCGGCGGCGGTTCAGGATAGAGGCAACGATAGCACGGGCCGCGGTCGGCCCAAAAGACACTTGCCTGTCCTTCGAAACGAAATATCGAGCCGTAGACATTGGGCTTTCGCGTCAGCACGCAAGCATCGTTGACGAGATAGCGCGTGGGAAAATTGTCGGTGCCGTCAACGATCACATCGTAATTGACGAAAAGACCCAGGGCGTTCTCGCTCGTCAGTTTTGTTTCATAAGTTTCGATCTCCACGTGCGGATTGATGTCTTCAATCCGATCGCGCGCGGAAGCAATCTTCGGCCGGCCGACGTCTTTGGTTCCATGAATTATCTGACGTTGCAGGTTTGAAGCATCGACGACGTCGAAATCGACCAGTCCAAGCCGTCCCACACCGGCCGCGGCCAGGTACATTCCCAATGGTGCTCCCAGGCCACCGGTCCCGATCATCAGCACGCTGGCGGCTTTCAATTTTCGCTGCCCAGTCATGCCCACTTCCGGCATGATCAAGTGCCGTGAATAGCGCGCGACTTCTTCGTTGGAAAGCATCGGGAGCGCAGGCATCCCTGCCTGCGGCTCGCGGGCATCCTTGCGGGTCACTTTGTCCAGGACTGCATTGCCGCCCGCAATCGACGGCACAATCAAAATCGTGTCGCCTTCCTTGACCGGTGTGTTTGGCCCATCGATATGACGAATGTCCTCATCGTTGACGTACACGTTAACGAAGTTCCGCAGCGCGTTTTGATCGTTGAAGAGGTGGCGACGCAACTCAGTGTGGGTCAACGTCAATTCATCGAGCGCTTCACCGGCAGTTTTAGCCTCGACCTGGATTTCAGATTGTCCGCCGGCGAACTGCCGCAGCGGGGTTGGGATTGCGATTGTGATCGGCATGATTCCGTTACCTCTGTGTGGCGGGCCGTTAGCTTACGCGCGGGCTTCGGACACGACTTGTTCTTCGTTGAATCGAGATCGATCGTTTTCCATTTCCCACGATTGCAAATCGACGGCACGACCGTTCTGGACTGAAACTACGATGTAAGAATAGGTCGGCCATGCGTGCTCGAGATCGTATTGCGACGGCACCGCGCGATCGTCCGGGTGTGAATGATAAAAGCCGACTACGTCAAACCCTCTTTCACGTGCGTATTTTTCGCCGCGAATCAATTCTTCCGGGCGAATCAGGAAGCGATTACGTTTCGCCGCCTCCTCGCGTGCGTTTGAGATTGGATAAGTCTCAGTCACGATCTTACGCCCTTCGTTTTCGAACCGACCGAGCATCAGACCGCAGCATTCGAAGGGATAATCACGTTCGCCGTGGGCTCGCATCTCATCGGCGTGTCGTTCGTCAAGTGTTATCAACCAACAACCCCAGTATTTGTCACAGAGACGGAGAGAAAAATCTTCAGTCAAATTCGTGATTTCAAGCTCTGTGACTCTGTGCCTCCGTGGCGGATGACATCGCTAACGCCTGCTCAATGTCGGCGATGATGTCGTTGACGTTTTCAATTCCCACTGAGATGCGGATCAGACCATCGCTGATTCCGAATTCGCGCCTGCGGGCCGGCGAGAGGTCACGGTGCGACGCCGTTGCCGGATGCAGCACGCTCGTGAATACATCGCCCAGACTGGTTGAGCGCACGCAGAGCTTCAGCGCATCCATAAAACGAAAAGCTGCTTCCTTCGTTTGCTCTTTCAATTCGATCGAAACCAAGGCGCCAAAATAAGGCTCGCGCAAAATTCGCGCGGCAATTTTAGGCTGAGCGCCAGAACCGAACCTCGGGAAATAAACGCGACTCACGCGCGGATCACTCTTCAGTCGATCCGCTAAAGCACTCGCATTCTCGCACTGGCGATCCATGCGCACGCTCAAGGTCTTAATACCGCGCAGAATTTCGTGCGCCTCCCAGGGGCTTAACACACCGCCGGCCAATTTCATGACCGCAATCAGGGCCGCCTTATCCACAACATCGCGCGAAATCACCACGCCACCCATTGCGTCGGCGTGTCCGCTCAAGAATTTCGTGGCGCTGTGCACGACCATGTCCGCGCCGTGCGGCAAAGGGTGACACAGGTACGGCGAAGCAAATGTGTTGTCGATGATCAGCCGGGCGCCGACGTTGTGTGCAATGTCGGCGCAGGAATCGATGTCACAGACTTTCAAGAGTGGATTTGAAATTGTTTCCGCCACCAAGACGCGCGGTTTTGCTTCCGCAGCTTTCGCCTGCACCTGGTCGAGATCGCTGAAGTCAGCAAAGATCGTCTTGACTCCAAACGCGCCAAAGATATTCAGCAGCAGGTTGGTCGTCGCGCCGTAAAGATCCTGCGAAGCCAGCACAGTCGAACCCGCGCCCAATTCACATGCAATCAACGACGCGTGCAGTGCCGCCATTCCGGAACTGTACGCGCACGCGGTGACGCCGCCTTCCGCGACACGCATGACGTCTTCGAACGCAGCCACGGTCGGATTGCCGTAACGCGTGTAGATGTAATCCGGAATTTCGCCTCTGAATACTTTGTCGATCTCGTCCATCGTACGGTACGTGTACGTAGCCGAAGCGTAGATCGGAGTCGAACTCGGGGTGCCTTTCGGTGCTTCACCGCGCTCGCCTGAATGAACGAGCCGGGTTGAGATGTCCAGATTGTCTTTGCGTTCGCTCATTTCATTCCGTCCAGAAACGTTCGCTCATGTATCGTTCACCACCATCGCAAAGTATCGTCACAATCACAGAATCCGCCGGAGCATCCCGCGCCACCCGAAGCGCCGCCAGCACGTTCGCGCCTGAGCTGACGCCTACGAACAATCCTTCTTCGCGCGCCAGCCGTTTCGTCATCCCTTGCGCCTCTTCGGTCGAGACCTCAATTGTTTCATTTGCCAGCGTCGGATCAAAGATGCCCGGCATCCGTGAGGTTGGCAAGTGCTTCAGGCCTTCCAGCCCGTGGATTGGCGAATCGGGCTCCATCGAAATCGCGCATATCTGCGGATTCAATTCCTTCAGCCGGCGAGTTACGCCTACGAATGTTCCGCACGTCCCCAGGCCGCTCAGGAAATGCGTCACCCGGCCTTCAGTTTGTTCCCAGATTTCAACCCCGGTGCCGTTGTAATGCGCGTGCCAGTTGGCATCGTTGTTGTACTGATCGGGATAGAAATATTTCGCCGAGTTCCGCGCGGCCATCTCGCGCGCGATTTGCTGAGCACCATCAGTTCCGTGCAGCGGATCCGTCTCAATGATTTCCGCGCCGTAAAGTTGCAGCATCCGTTTCCGCTCATCGCTGGCGTTTGCCGGCAGGCAAAGCGTCACTGGATAGCCACGGGCCGCACCGAGCATCGCGTAAGCGATACCCGTGTTGCCGCTGGTAGCATCCAAAATGGTCTTGCCGGGATAAAGCCGGCCGCCGCGCTCGCCTTCGAGAATCATCCCGAGCGCCGGGCGATCTTTGACTGAGCCTCCGGGATTTAAATGTTCGCCTTTAGCGAATACTTCAATGGCGGATCGCAAGTCACGCGTCACGTTTCGCAGACGCAGCAACGGCGTATTTCCAATCTGGGATTCCAGATCGTGAAATCGTGTTCGATCCTCTCTGTGAAACGCGACTCTTTCTCTCGGCTCAGCAATCATCGGATCATAAAAAGCAAAACCGGCCGCGATCTTCCTGGGTCGCGACCGGCTCTCTAAAAACTGTTTGTGGCGTTGGCTAAATCACCAATTCAAACCACGCAAGTTTCGCCTGGCCGCTTCCCCGGTGCGGAGAAGCCCACGTACAGGCGCACCAGCAACAATAATCCTTGCGTGTCATCTTAGGAAAAACTTGCACGCAAAACTATAGGACCGGCTGGAAAGGAGTGTCAAGGAACGGTTCAGTAAACACGTCGAAGGGTACATCACTCCTAACGAAGCTAAACGACAGTGTCGCACGTAGAACCAAAGCCACTCGCTACCAGCTAACCAGGAAGTCCCGCAGCGTTTCGCACATCATTTCAAATGACTCGGCGCAAAACAGCACGGGTTGAAAGTGCGTCGGATCGTAAGTCTGCCCGGTGATCGTCGATAGATCGAGTGGCCGCAGGTCCGCGTCATGCATCTCTTCAAGTTCGCCCGCCGAAGACAACAAGCCCGTCCCGTACGCCTTCACCTGATTGTTCTCACGGAGCACACCAAACTCAATTGTGAACCAGTAGACGCGCGACAGAGTCTCCAGCTCATCAGTCGAACTCGCGCGCTTCACAGCTTGGCCAAAGAGACGATTGAGCTCGGCAAGCTTTGGACAAGCCAGAGTCACGCCGTGACCGACGATCTCGTGAACCACGTCGGGCTCAGGCGTGTAAAGCGGCGTCGAATAATGCCGAATGTATTGCGTGCAGAGGAAAACTCCGTCCGCCAGATTTTCCAGAAAGACGCGCGGTTGGACCAAACCCGCGACCGGCTCGAGACGGAAGCCGCTGATCGCCTGGACCTCCTTGTTGACTTCACGCAATTGGGGAATGCGGTCTGCCGAGAAATTCATTCGGTTGAGCGCATCGAGATACTCCGCGCACGCCTGCTTCTGATGCGCTGGCTTTAGTGCGTGCCAGATGGTTTGCCACACGCGGTGCTCGTCTTCGGTGTAGGGCGCATCGGGTATCGGATTGCCAGGTTGATAATTCATGGCAAGCTGCGCAATCTGATTTCTTCGCGCGCGATATTCCGGATCACGAAAGCCGGGATGATCCGGATCGAGCTGAACGATATCGTTTCGATCGGCTGTCGCGTCGTCCGGAGTTGTTACCGGCCGCGCATCAACGTGATCGGAAAGAAGTTGATTTTTTCTTTTTTCTGTTTCTCTTGTCATAGCCGTGCTTTCTTTTTTGGAGTGCGCTGGCTTGACGCCGCTTTTTCTCCTCATTGCTACTAATGGAGGCCGCCGCCGACGGACAAAGCGCTGTCAAGCCAGCGCACTCCAAAAAATAAAACCGGCCAACGATCCGGGAAGGACCGATGGCCGGCTTGGAAAACTTTGTCTTCGAGTCTACGTCGTCAACTCGCGACAGCCCATCGCCCGACCGTCCCTCCCAAGGAGAGCGGGCCGTAATAGTAACGATAGCTGTAGCGTTGACGACTCATGACCCAAGCGCATTTTGCGCAGGCAATCGCCAGATTAGGCGCACCTTGCCGCGTCGTCAAGGGCGAATTGGCTGGCAACACTCCCACTTTTGGGCTTCACGCTTCAGGATTCACATTTCTGAACATGTTCAAAAAACTTCTTGACAAGCCCGGAATCAGGGAGTATTGTGCGGAAACTGAACGTGTTCAAATTTCAGCAGGAGGCCGAAAATGACCATAGAAATCACCACTTACCTGCTTTATCTCTCGATTAGCATTGCCCTGACCATCTGGGTCGCCCACACGTTGCACACGAATGGCCGCGTTTTCCTGGTGGATGTCTTCCACGGCAATGAGTCGCTGGCCGACTCCGTTAACCACCTGCTCGTGGTTGGGTTTTACCTGATCAATCTCGGCTGGGTTTGTCTGATGCTCAAGCTCGGCTACGCCATCGCTTCGCCGAAGGAAGGGATTGAAGCGCTGTCCGTGAAAATTGGCACGGTGTTGCTGGTTCTCGGCGGCATGCATTTCTTCAACCTGTTCATCTTTAGCCGCATGCGCCGTCGCGCGACGATGCGCAATGCCCCGCCGCCGGTCTACCCGGACACATTCACTCCAGTCCAGGAGGTTTAGTCATGGCTCCGCTTACGATTCTTTACGACCCCGCGTGCGGATTGTGCCGCCGAGTTCATGGTTGGCTCGCGGATCAGCCGAAGTTTTTCGAACTGAATCTGCTGCCGATCAAATCTGAAGGAGCGCGCCGGCGGTTTCCCGAATTGAATCACGATCTGACTGCGGAAGACCTGACGGTAATCAGCAACAGAGGCGCGGTGTATTTCGGCCCAAAGGCGTGGTTGATGGTGCTGTGGGCGCTGCCGCGTTATCGCGATTGGTCCTATCGCCTTGCGTCGCCAGAGTTGCTGCCGACGACGAAACGAGTCGTATCGCTAATTTCACAGAACCGGCAACAGATTAGTCGGGTAGCCGGGCTTTCGAGGTGACTGAATGAGTGAAAACCAGAAGAAGCAAACAAAAACGCCCAAGGGCGAGCAGACCCGAACACTAATTCTCAACACGGCTTTGGATCTGCTCGCTGAACGTGGATACGAAAAGACGACGATGCGCGCGATTGCCGAGAAAGCCGGCGTGTCGCTGGGCAATGCGTATCACTACTTCAAATCAAAGGAGCATCTCATTCAGGCTTTCTATCACCGCACGCATGAAGAGCACCTGGTGGCTTCCCTTCCCGTCTTCGAAAGAGAGAAGAGTCTGAAAGCTCGTTTGCTGGAAGTTCTGCGGTTGAAGATTGCGACGCTCGAGCCGTATCACGAATTCGCCGGCGTGCTTTTCAAAACGGCGGCCGATCCACACAGTCCGCTGAATCCTTTCGGCCATGATGCAGCTCCGGTACGTCGCGACAGTATTGAGCTTTTCGAGACGCTCGTCTCGGGCGCACAGACCCGCTTGCCTACGGATTTGAAGGCTGAGTTGCCTTACCTGCTGTGGCTGTATCACATGGGAATAATTCTTTTCTGGATTCACGATTCGTCGCCCAAACGGGCTCGCACGTACCGCGTTATTGATCGCACAGTCGATCTAATCGACCGTTTGATTACGCTCGCGAGTAATCCGTTGATGCGACCGCTGCGGAAACGATCCTTGCAGTTCGTCGCTGAGATACGCGATCTCGAATTGGCGGAGGGTTGACGACTGCGGAGTTTCGGACATGACGAAGCAGCAAGGCATCGGAACATATTTGGCGCAAGGTTGGGCAGCAAATGCGACGCTCGCCTACTTGATGCTGCTGGGTTTCGTCCTCGTAAGACCGAGCCGCGAAGACTGGCCGGTGTGGCTCATACTGGTGCCGATTTATTTTTCGATCTATGGAATCATCGGTGCGGCGGTGGCAATACTCATTTGGATTGTCGACTATGCGAGAGGCCGCAGAACCAACATCCTCTATCGCGCTGCTGCTGCGATTCTCATTCCTGTCCTGCTGATAACGACAATTGCCGCGCTCGGCGGATTTCTGAACGAGATGATGGTGCTGTTCTGGGTCGCAGCTTCGCTCGTCATTCTCGTTCTCCCGCCTGCGTTACTTTCGGGCACACGTTTGAATCCGCTGAAGTTCCTTGTGATGGATCTAACGACCAGCCTTCCAAAATATGGATGGGCTCGCGCGCTCTCCATAATTGCCCTACCGCTCTTGCGATTGGCAAGCGTGCTTGGGTTATTGGAATCGTTGCTTTATTTGGCGTGCCAACGCGCACCTGAATTGAGCGCGTTGAACCTTGCGGGAAACGAGTTTACGGGCGCAGTGATTGCCGTGATCTATTTCACGATCACGCTAAGTGTGTCGCTCTGGCTTCCTCAAAAGTTTGTAGTTTTGGTTATTGGAGTACTTGCAAACATACCGATCGCGGCTTTTGCGGTGACGGCGAAGCAGCATGCCGGGTGGGACTACCAGTCCTTTGCGATTATCGGTTGGATTTTTGTTTCGTTATGGACGCTGTTTGCCGTCAGTCAAGTCATACGTTCGGAGACTCGCCGGATCATTCCGGTAACCATGCTCGAAATTCGCGTTCGTCACGCACTTAACTATTGGTAGTCTTGAGATGAAGGTCGTAATTCCAGGCGGATCAGGTCATTTGGGAACTGTGCTCGCGAGCGCTTTCGACAACGCCGGCCACGATGTTGTTGCTCTCAGTCGCACGCCACAACGCGCGCCGTGGCGAACAGTTCAATGGGACGGTGAGACGCTGGGTCAGTGGGCTGATGAATTTGAAGAAGCGGACGCGATCATCAATTTGGCCGGGCAGAGCGTCAATTGTCGATACACACCAGAAAATCGAAAGATCATCACCGATTCGCGAGTGAAATCCACGAAAGTCGTCGGCGATGCGATCGCACAGGCGTGGAAACCTCCGCGCGTCTGGCTGCAGGCGAGCACGGCCACCATTTACGCGCATCGTTACGACGCCGCCAATGACGAAGCCAATGGAATTATCGGCGGCACCGAGCCAGACGCGCCGGACACGTGGCATTTCAGCATAGACGTCGCAACTTCATGGGAACGCGCGCTGCGTGAATCAGCAACACCGAACACGCGCCGGGTTGCGATGCGCACTGCTATCGTCATGCACCCGACTCATGGCTCGCCGTTCGACATGCTTCTGCGATTGGTGCGGTTCGGCCTTGGTGGCCAAGCCGGTGACGGCAGGCAGTACATGTCATGGATTCACGATCGCGATTTTGTAAACGCGATCATGTGGCTGATCCAAAATGAGCAACTGGAAGGACCTGTTAATCTTTCGTCCCCGAATCCGATACCGAACGCTGAATTCATGCGAGTATTGCGGGCAGCTTGGGGCATGCCTCTCGGCCTTCATGCGACTGAATGGATGTTGGAACTTGGCGCGCTCGTGTTGCAGAGCGAACCCGAGCTGATTCTGAAAAGTCGCCGCGTCGTCCCAGCTAAACTTTTGCAGTCGGGGTTTAGTTTTGAGTTTCCGACCTGGCCCGACGCCTCAGTCGAGTTGTGCGATCGATGGCGCAAATCAAATTAGGGTTTTCGTCTCGCATGAAAAACAGTCTCCCCGCAAGCATCAAGAAGAAGGGAAATAATTTGCGATGAACGTTAACCCTATGC
>DASXTE010000228.1:0-8233 GCA_036505595.1 Pyrinomonadaceae bacterium | reverse complement strand
GCTCGCGGGCGAGCCGTCCTGCGACTTAGCAGAGGTGCAGTTGCGCGTCGGAGTGCGCGGAAAGGATCGCGCGGCGGTCGAGCGATTCACAAAGGAAATCGCGCCGCTGATTCTGACCGGACCGCCGGCCGTTACTGGTTTCGCTGGCGGTCGCCCGAAAGTAGAAGAAATTGTCGCGTACTGGCCGGCGCTGATTCCGAAGAGTGAAATTAGTGCGCGGGTTGAGATTGTCGAAGCCTGAATTGAACTACAGAGGACACAGAGGAACTTAAACAGTTGAGGATCAGACTCACAAAACTCGCTCACGCTCGATCCGGCGACAAAGGCGACACGGCGAACGTAGGTCTAATCGCGCTGGGTGAACAGTTCTACTCATTACTCGTGCGTGAAGTAACTGCATCGCGCGTGAAAGAACACTTCCGCGGGATCTGCAAAGGCGATGTCGAGCGGTTCGAGTTACCGAACCTGGGAGCTCTGAATTTCTTGCTGCACGAAAGTCTGGGCGGCGGCGGGACGCTCTCGCTGATGACTGACGCGCAGGGCAAGACTTTCTCAACAGCGCTGCTGCGCATGGAAATTGAAGTTCCTGACGACGAAGCGCAGCGGCTTCGTCTCAGCTGAAACACATCAACATGACTGGAACGGAAACAGTTCTGTACGAAGTTCGCGATGCGACAGCATTCGTAACCCTCAACCGGCCCGAGAAACGAAATGCGTTGAATGACGAGCTGATCTCGGATTTGAAAGCGGCGCTGAGACGTGGCGACCACGACGACAGTATCCGTTGCATCGTCTTGCAAGGTGCCGGCGCCGACTTTTGTTCGGGCGCTGATCTGTCCGCGCTGCAGAAGATTTCCCAAGCTTCCGTCGCGGAAAATCTCGAGGACGCGCGGTCGCTGATGGAGTTGTTCGTGTTGATTCGGCAACTTCACGTGCCCGTTGTCGCTGCTGTGCGCGGACGCGCGCTCGCGGGCGGATGTGGCCTCGCGCTGGCGTGCGATATCGTGCTGGCAGAACGCGAGGCGCGGTTTGGTTTTCCGGAAGTGAAGATCGGATTCGTACCGGCGATGGTGATGGCGATTCTCAGGCGCGCCACGTCTGAAAAAATCGCCTTCGAATTAATCACGACCGCCCAGGACATCACTGCAGAAGAAGCCAATCGGCTGGGGCTGGTGAATCACGTTTTCGAGGGTGAGAACTTCGAGGCTGAAGTCGAAAACTTTGCGCGCCGGTTTGAAAGACTCAGCCGCTCCGCATTGAGTTTGTCGAAGCGTCTGTTTTATTCAAGCGAAGCGATGGCATTTGAAGAGGCCCTGGCTGCGGGAGTTGATGTGAACGCGACAGCGCGAATGACCGAAGATTGCCGCGCCGGTGTTGCGCACTTTCTAAAAAAGAACGGCAGTTGACTGCCGAATGCAATCAGTTTCGTGGCTGCACGTTCTCGCGAATGAACTTGGCAATGTCTTGCGTTGAAGTGCCGGGCAAGAAGACCGCGGCGATGCCTTGCTCTTTGAGTTTGGGGATGTCCTCCTGAGGCACGATTCCGCCAAGGATTACGAGCGTGTCGTTCATACCTTGTTCGCGGAGCAGCGAGACGATTCGCGGACAGAGCGTATTGTGCGCGCCGCTCAGGATTGAAACTCCGACGGCATCGACGTCTTCCTGCATTGCCGCCGTGGCGATCATCTCGGGAGTTTGGCGCAGGCCAGTGTAAATAACCTCCATCCCCGCATCACGCAACGCACGGGCAATCACTTTGGCGCCGCGATCGTGGCCATCGAGGCCCGGCTTCGCGACGAGCACTCTGATTTTTCTTTCCGTTTGTGCCATTGAAATTTGGAAGCAGGATAAATCAGCAGAGGCTAGATTGCCGGCTCTTCGTAAATTCCATAAACATCGCGAAGCGCCGAACAGATCTCACCAAGCGTCGCATATTCGCGCACGGCATCGATGGTTGAGGGCATTGTGTTGTCGCCTTCTTGAGCAGCCTTTCGCAGCTTATCCAACGCATTGACGACGGCTCCTTCGTCACGCTTCGCACGCGTTCGTTCCAGCCTTTCAACTTGATGGTGGCGGACCGACTCGTTAATGACGAGGATGGGTACTTCGGTCGTTTCTCCCTGCATCTGATACTTGTTGACGCCCACGATCGTTTGCTCGCCGGCTTCCAGCGCTTTCTGATACTGGTACGCCGATTCCTGAATCTCTCGTTGCGGAAAGCCCTTCTCAATTGCCTCGACCATTCCGCCCATTGCGTCGATGCGGTCGAAATAATCTCGCGCGCCGTCTTCCATCTTTTGCGTCAGCGCTTCAACAAAATACGATCCGCCAAGCGGATCGACTGTGTTCGCTGCCCCACTTTCTTCTGCAATGATCTGTTGCGTGCGCAGCGCAAGCAGCGCGGCGCGATCAGTCGGGAGCGCGAGTGCCTCATCGAAGGAATCCGTGTGAAGCGACTGCGTGCCGCCCAGCACGCCAGCCAAAGCCTGAATCGCCACGCGGACGACGTTGTTTAGCGGCTGCTGCACGGTTAGCGATACGCCGGCCGTTTGCGTGTGAAAACGGAGTTGCAGTGTTCTTTGGTTCTTCGCACCAAACCGATCGCGCATCGTTCGTGCCCACAGTCTGCGGGCGGCTCGATATTTTGCGATCTCCTCAAAGAAATCGTTGTGCGCATTGAAGAAGAACGAAATCCGCGGCACAAACCGTTCGATATCAAGACCTGCGCGCAGGCCCCAATCGACGTATTCAATCCCATCGCGCAGGGTAAACGCGAGTTCCTGGAGAGCCGTCGCTCCGGCTTCGCGAATGTGGTAACCACTTACGGAAATTGGGTTGTAGCGCGGCACATGCGCGGTGCAAAACTCGAACGTGTCGATCACCAATTTCATCGCCGGCCGAATCGGGTAAATCCATTCCTTCTGCGCGATGTACTCCTTCAAGATGTCGTTCTGGAGCGTCCCGGAGATCTTCTTCCAATCAGCACCCTGCTTTTCGGCCACTACAAGATACATCGCCAAGAGGACGGAGGCTGGCGCGTTAATGGTCTGCGACACTGTGACCTGTTCGAGATCGATGCCGTCGAACAAAGCTTCCATATCGGCGAGCGAAGAAACCGCGACTCCACACTTTCCAACTTCGCCCTCGGAAAGCGGCGAGTCCGCGTCATAGCCCATCAGCGTCGGAAGGTCATACGCGACTGAAAGCCCGGTCTGGCCCTCTTTCGAAAGGTATTTGAATCGCCGGTTCGTTTCTTCCGGCGTACTGAAGCCAGCAAACTGCCGCATCGTCCAAAGCTTCCCTCGGTATCCTGTGGCGTGAATCCCTCGCGTGTAAGGAAACTCACCTGGAGATCCGATATCTTCTTTGAAATCGACGTCGCGGATGTCCTCGGGGGTGTAAAGTCGGTCGACTTCTTCGAGAGAAACTGTACGAAAACTTGCCTTACGCTCGGGACGTTGTGAAGCCGAGGGTGATTGCGAAATGGGTTCAGTGGCTTCGTCGAGGCTGGCGATGTCAGTAGGTGGCATTGTAGTAAAAGGCTTCTTTAACAGAATCCGATGTTAGTTAATGCAATATTGAGTGTCAAACACCAGCGCCTGCTATTTCTGACACTTCAAAGAAGATGCGCGGCTGCGATCTTCAGCAGCCGCGCGGTTCTGGTAGGACCCAAATTCGTGGACGAAGCAGCGGGGTAAAGCAGGTGCTGTTAGCGGACGAACGACAGTGTTGCTAAATTCGTACCTGATCGAGACTGTATTGGAACGACGATGTCAGTTGGGCGCACCATGCCGAGTCGTGCGCGAGCCGCGGACTCGATAATGGCAGGTTCAGTGCTGATCTGACGTACTTCCAGTTCCAGCTGCATATTCGATTTGCGGATCGCGTCTACGTCCGACCAGAGTCTGTGGAGCTGAAGCTCGGCCGAGCTGGCTTCAGTGCGACCTCTCACATTGACGGTGACACAGATCGCCGCAGCCGCAAGTAAGATCATGCCTAAGTAAATCCAGGATGGAACGAAAGCTATCGCGCTGCGCGCAACACCATCCAGCACTCGAGACTGACTTCGAAATGACGCCGCCGCACCCAGCTGACGTACAGCCAGGCGATTACCGAACTGGCGAGCATTAAAACCATAAGTATTTGCCACGCGCTTCAAATAGCACCTCCAGTGGTTTCAATCGATTCAGGAAACTCGCTCCTCGCCTGAATGCGGGGTGACAGTAAGGGAAACACATGCTTAGTTGAGGGGCGACCCGTGACGACACGAAACTGCCGTCGGTGGCTGCTGACCCGTAGTGAAGCCATCTTCCGGCGGATCGTCACTCGGGATAGGGGTGACGGTTGAGCTTTGACCGAAGCGAGAAGTTTTCCACTCATTTGGCTTTTTCCGTCCTATGCTTTAATAACGGCTGAACCTACTACATACTGGGCTTACGAAGTGCGTTCGCCGCAAGATACTGTACTCAGAAGCCGCCAATTCCTTGCGTCACAATGGTTTACGCGCAAGTGGGTCGAATTTACCAGCCGATAGCGAGCGACGCAACACCATTTTCCCACAACGAGTTAGCAACGTAACCTCAACGTTTACATAAACTAACGCGAATTAAGCGCTTAATTCGGCGTACGGGCGGCGAACGGAAAGTCCGCGCAGCACCTTCTGAACTCCCGCGTGTGTCATCGTGTCGCTGAAAGAGCGTGTGGGCCTATGATGACACGCGCGGAAGGCTTGCGCGGACTTGCAGAGCTGGCCATAAGGCGCTTGATTACAACAGTTGCGCTTCACCGTCAGTCATGGGCACGACCGTTGCGATACTCAGGCGTGCAGTTGTGTATCCCTCAACGGAGAGTTTGATATTCATGAGAGCAATTAAATACGCCGAGCGCGGACTGACGTTAGTAGCAGGCGGTCTCTTTAACGCAATCCAAGTCGTAAACAAATACAAGCCGAATCCTTCATTCACGCCCAAGTGGTCAGAGAAACCACTGCTGAAATCCTGGCAGAAAACGAAGCCGACCTTGGGCTGGCCGAGGGTTACCGACTCTCTGTGCCCGAACTGCGTGATTGAGGCGCGTGAAGAAATTCTCAGCGGCAAGAAGGACGTCGCTGTCCTAATTAACGAGAAGGTTGGAGAAATCAAGGCGCAAATCATAGAGCGCAACGGCGAAATCTGGATGGTTAAGGATTGCCCGGTTCACGGACATTTCGAAGATATGATGGCGATCGATTCCAGGTTCCTGCAGCACATCGAGAAGATGTTCCCGGGCCGCGACATCGAGGCACACAACGACGAAAAGCTTCACAATCATGGATCCAGCACAGTCAAATATGGGCGCGGAGCCGTATTGACCGTTGACCTGACCAATCGCTGCAACATGATGTGCGATCCGTGCTTCATGGACGCGAATCAAGTCGGATTCGTCCACGAACTCAGCATGGAAGAGATCAAAGAGATTCTGGACAACGCCATCTCAATCAAGCCGCGTCGCCAGATGTCGGTGCAGTTCTCCGGCGGCGAGCCTACGATTTCGCCGCACTTTATCGAGGCGATTCGTTATTCGCGGAAGGTCGGGTACAACTCGGTTCAGGCGGCGACGAATGGTATCGAGTTCGCGAAGAGCAAAGAGTTCTGTCGTCAGGCAGCTGAAGCTGGACTGCGCTACGTGTACTTCCAATTCGATGGAATCGGTAACGACGCGAACAGCCATCGCCAGGTCGGCAATCTGTTCGACGTAAAGCTTAGAGCCATTAATAACCTGCACGAGGCTGGCGTCGAGATCGTCCTGGTAACGACGCTCGTCAACGGCATCAATAACGATCAGGTGGGTTCGATCATTCGATTCGCCCTCGACAATCCGAAGAAGATCGCGTTTTTGTCGTTCCAGCCAGTGTCATTCACCGGCCGCGACGAAGCGATCACGCCAGAGCGGCGACTTCAGCAGCGTTATACGCTTTCACACCTGGCGCACGACGTGAAGAACCAGGTGGGAATTACTGAGCCGACGCGCGACTGGTTCCCGCTGTCATTGATGGGTGCGTTCGCTGACTTCGCCGATCTCGTGCACGGACCCGAGTCAGAGTGGGGACAAGTTTCCTGCGGGTGCCATCCGAACTGTGGAGTGGGCACGGCAGTGATGATTGACAAGGAAACCAAAGAGATGAGCCCCGTGCCGGCTTTCCTCAACATCCCGGGCCTCGTCAAAGATATGCGAAAGATCACGGACGCGGCGCGTGGCAAGTGGGCCTCGAACACTATGATGGGTCTGGCGCTTCTGAAGCACTATCAGCCGTTCAATGCACCTTCGCAGTTCAATCTGTACGAGCTCTTCAAGAAGTTCGACAAATCATTTGGTCTGACCGGAAAAGACTACGGCAAGGTTGATGGTAATCGCAGCAAAGAGGACATCGAAAAGCGCCGGTCTGATCGTTGGAACTTCCTGTTCATTGCCGGCATGTGGTTCCAGGATCTGTTCAATTACGACTTCCGCCGCACTGAGATGTGCATCATTCCTTACGGTACGCAGGAGGGTGAGATTAGCTTCTGCGCTTACAACACGGGGATCGGTTGGCGGAACATTATCGAGCACATGCACCAAAACGCGACCGTGGCCAAGTGGTACGAAGACCACGGCCGGCACGAGATCTTCGCGCGTGGCAAGGATGTGCCTTTGAATGAAAATGCGCACAACCTAATCCTGAACGAAACGGACCTGGCGCGACCGAACAAGCCGCACATGGAAGGACCAAAGACCGCGCACGAAGAAATGGTGATGATGCGCAAGATGTATAACGATATGGTTTTGAAGCAACAGCAGATCACCACGGACAATGGGGACAAGCCAGTGCAGATTCAAGGTCTGAACGGAAAGAAGAGTGCGGCTGTTGTTACTGTTTAAGATTTGCTAATCGCGACAATCGCGAAGCCCCGCGGGCCAAACAGCTCGCGGGGTTTCGCTTGTCTGCTTGACCACAATGAATCTCAACGTGTTAAATAGCAGTTCGACAACACCAAGATTGAAGGAAGTGAGAATTAGATGGCAGTAGTGAACGTTAATCCCGGAGAGTCTATTGAGAGCGCGCTGCGGCGTTTTAAGCGGAAGGTGATGACCGAAGAGATCATCAAAGACGCCAAAAAGCACGCGTTTTTTATGCCGCCCGGGCAAAAGGCGAAGCTCAAATCTGCGCTCGCTCGCAAGCGCAATAAGAAGAAAGCTCGTCCACGGCCGCGTCCGACGACCTAAGATCCAATCGGGCACTTCAAACCGCGAGGCTCACCAGATTTGATCCACGGATAACCAGGCTGGCCGCCAACGTTTGATAAAACGTTTCGGCGCAAGTCTGCGCGGTTGAACTGGTATAGAATTGTGGTCGATACGCTATGACGCGAATCCTGCTGACGAACGACGACGGCATTCACTCGGACGGGCTCGTGACTCTGGAACGAGCGCTGCGCGAGCTGGGCGACGTGTACGTGGTCGCGCCGGCGGCGGAGATGAGTGGCGCTTCGCACAGCTTGACGCTCGCGCGGCCTTTGCGCATTCGTCAGATCGATAGCCGGCATTGGACGGTCGACGGCACGCCGACCGATTGTGTGACGCTCGCGCTGCACAAAATTCTCGAAGAGGATGAGCGGCCCCACCTCTGCGTTTCGGGCATCAATCACGGCGGCAATCTCGGTGATGACGCCACGTACTCAGGAACTGTGGCGGGAGCTTTGGAAGCGACAATTCTCGGCGTTCCCGGACTGGCGGTGAGTCTCGTCGCGCGCGAAAATTTTGATTTCGCTGAGGCCGCCCGCTTTGCCTTGCTGGCGACCAAAAAGATTCTGAGTGAGGGAGTGCCTGAAGGTACGCTACTCAACATGAATGTGCCGCAAGGCGACATCAAAGGCGTTCAAGTGACGCGGCAGGGAATCAAAAACGCGCGGCCCGTGATTACCGAGCACATCGATCCGCGCGGCAAGCCTTACTTCTGGATTGGCGAGCAGTACTTTCGCTCGAACGCCGAAGATGGGACCGATTATCGCGCAATCGAGGAAGGTTATGTCTCGATCACTCCGCTGAAGAGCGACATGACCGATCACGCGCTGTTGTCATCTCTGGAATCGTGGAGTTATCTTGCCTCACTGGAAGTCTTGCAGAGCTAGCAACGCTTCAGCACGCGCGGCGGCAAACAATTGAGCTTCACACCGTCACAGACAACATCCTTACAAGCTGAATATCGAATCCCGCG
>DASXTE010000227.1:0-6646 GCA_036505595.1 Pyrinomonadaceae bacterium | reverse complement strand
GGGAAGCCGAGATGTGTCGAGGTCTTTAGTTTCCCCAAAATTCAACTTCGCTCTTCACCCTGTCGCCTAAAAGAGAGGCGGGCGACCCTCGCAATCGCCCACCTCGTCTCAACTTGTCACACCTTTTGAGAAAAAGGGGGGCAAGTGAGGGCCGCGACTATATACCTCACCTCGAATTGCCGCAAGCATTTTTGCAAGTCTTAACGCGGCAGATTAACCGCAGGACTCAGAGGATTTCGCCGAGGCGCGCCGAGGCTAATTTCCTCTGCGGAAACTCCGCGACAAACTCCGCGTCCTCGGCGGTTCAAATCGACGATGTGCAGAGGACGTTAGCAAAGCGCAAGCGCAAACAGGTATAATGCTATCGAATTCGGAAGGTCACACATTAAGCAATGCCAAAGATTAGCGACATCCAGGAAACACCCAACCCAAACGCGGTGAAATTCGTTTTGCGGGAAGCCGTGACGAACGGCGTCGGCCGCCAGTTTGCTTCCGCTGAACAGGCCGAGAACGATTCGTTGGCAAAGTCTGTCTTTGATATCGGCAATGTGGTTTCAGTCTTCTACATGGACAACATGATCACAGTCGAAAAGGAAGACGCGGCCGATTGGGACGAGTTGCTGCCGGAATTGGCTGTGCCGATTCGCGCGGCTGAATCAGTGGCGGCTGCGCCAGCGAATGGCAACGGCGAGGCTTCGGTTGGCGGCGCTATTGCCGCTGTCACCAGCGACGATCCGCGCCTGCTGAAGATCAACGAGATTCTTGACGAGAAAGTGCGTCCTTACTTGATGGGCGACGGCGGCTACCTGGAAATTATTGACCTGAAAGATCACACCTTGAGCATTCGTTATCAGGGCGCGTGCGGTAGTTGCCCAAGCTCGCTTTCCGGCACGCTAATGGCTATCGAAAGCATGCTCAAAACCGAAGTCGATCCGGAACTCGAAGTTGTCCCGGTTTAGGAGCGCACGCATCCTCCCTGCGGTTCGCGGGCATCTTGCCCGCAACGATCCAAGAACCTAATGCCGTCAGGATGACGGCGTACCGCAGGCAAGATGCCTGCGCTCCTAGTTTTCTGGAACCATCATCTTTCCCGACGCGTTTTACCATTACCACACGTTTGTCCACGGCTTCTCCGGAGGATTCGACATGAAGCGTCTTTGCCTGCTCTCTCTGCTCTTGGTTTTCATTTCAGCATCAGCGGCCGCCCAACCAACTGATGCGCGCAAGCCCGCGTCGGTCGAAACCGCGAAAGCGAAAAGCGAAAAAGACCTGGAAGCCGAGCGAGTCTTGCGCGAACGCCGCGCCAGCGCTGAATCGATTCTGATCAATCTAGCCGCCGATGCCGCGCGCTTCAACGATCAGACCCTGCGGGCGCGCACCCAGGCACGCATTGCGGACGTGCTTTGGGATGCGGATCCAGAAAAGGCACGCACTCTTTTTCGGAAAGCCTGGGACGCCGCGGAAGCCATCGATCAGGAAAACCAAAGAAAACTTCAGGAAGAAATCGCGCAACAGAAAGCCAAAAACGGCGGCAGCGCAGCCGTGTCTGGTCCGCCGAACATCCGCGGCGAAGTGCTACGACTCGCCGCCCGACGCGACAGGACTCTAGGCGAAGAGTTCTTAGGCAAGATGAGAACTCAAACGCAGCAGGACGCTACGGAAGCCGCGGATAGAGCCAAGTCTAATTCGTTCGATGCGCCGGAAGCAGCCAGCCAGCGTTTGCAACTGGCGCGACAACTGTTGGACACCGGTGACTTGAAAACCGCGCTTCAGTTTGCCGATCCGGTGCTCGTCAGCATTAACCGCGATGCTCTTGATTTTCTTTCCTATCTGAGAGAGAAGGATTCGGATTCCGCCGATCGTCGATACGCAGCGTTGCTGGCAAGTGCCATGGCTAATCTTCAATCTGATGCCAACACGGTTTCGTTGCTTTCGTCGTATCTGTTTACGCCGCACGTATTCATAACGTTCGATGGCAATGGCTCTTCTGTTTCAAGCACGTCGCGAAACAACGGACCACCCGACGTCGCTCCTGAACTACGGACCGCCTTTTTCCGCGTCGCGGCGGACATTTTGCTTCGACCGATCGCGCCGCCGGGCCAGGATCAAAGTTCGACGGGGGTGCGCGGCAAGTACATGTTGCTCAAACGACTGCTGCCCCTGTTCGAACAATTCGCGCCCCGGGAAATGGCTGACGCCGTGCGCACACAAATGGAGGCACTGAGCAACGCGGTGTCCGAGGAAGCGCGCAAAGCGGATGACAACACTTTAAGAGAAGGAATCCGCCCGCCCTTGAAGCCTGAGGAACGAGAGAAGGCTTTGCTCGACCGAGTCGATCGAGCGAAGACATCAGATGAACGCGACCTGTTGTACATGCAACTGGCGCGGCTGTTCACGGACAGCGACGAGACTCGCGCCCGCGATTACGTCGAAAAGATCGAGGACAGCGAGTTGCGTCAAAAAGTGCGAGCATATATCGATGCGACGATGGTGATGTCGGCCGTGAACAAGAAGACCCCGGACCGAGTACTCGAGTTGGTGCGGACCGGCGAGCTCACTCATTTGCAGAAATCATGGGGTCTCAGTCAGGCCGCAAAGTTATTAAGCAAGACCGATCGCGACAAAGCCCTCGCCGTGCTCGATGATTCCGCGACCGAAGCTCGGCGCCTCGAAGGCGGTGATCCGGATCGTCCGCGCGCCTTACTCGCCGTGGCAAATGCAATGCTGACGATCGATCGTGGCAAAGCATGGGACGCTGTTGAGGAAGCCCTGAAGGCGGCGAACTCCGCCGAAGGATTCACGGGCGAGGATGGAGTGCTGCGTGTGAGCTTGATCACCAAAGGCACTTCTTCGATCCGCTCATCATCCCAAGGCGAGTTTGACGTTGCGCCTATCTTCAACGAGCTGGCGAATGATGATTACGAACGGGCGATTGATTTGGCGCGCGGCTTCCAGCGCGAGGCTCCCCGCGCCAGCGCGACAATCGCGATTGCCAAATCGGTTTTGCAAGAGAAGAAGAAATAAAGCCAGACGTCAGAGATCAGATATCAGACGTCAGTTTTCCGTGCTGTGCTGAGCAAGCCTGACATCTACGAATAAATATTCATCGGCCTCATCAGCAGCGCAATTGGGTCTTCCACATTCAACGCCTCTCGAACGTAGAACGGCTCGCCGTCCTCAACGCCAATCAAAGACCCGTAATATCTCGCCCGATCCTGAATTTGCCGGAGAAAACCCTTCTGCGCGATGCGCGTCGCGGGCTCTTTGGAGTCGGCAAGGTAAAACTGTGACGCGTAGGCGCGAATCGCCTCCATCTTTTTCTCGGCGAATTCAGAGACATCGACGATGAAAGACGGCACGACCAGACGCGAGTAAACAGCGTGAGCGACGGCCGGTAACTTGATCGCTTCAAAACCGCTGTCTTTGTCGTATCGACGCATGGTCGCGAGTCGCGCGGCTTCGCGGACGATGTGCGCCGTCGCGGCATGATCGGGGTGTGGATCGTCCCAATGTGCGGTGAAGACGACCTTCGGCCGGTGTTTTCTCAAAAGCCGGACGACCGCTAACTTCCCTTCTTCGTTCAAAGCGAGATGGCCGTCCGGCAGAGCGAGATTCACTCGCGTGTCCAGTCCCATCACGCGCCCGGCGTCGAGCGCTTCTTTCGCGCGAATCTCCGGCGTACCGCGCGTGCCCATCTCGCCGCGCGTCATGTCAGCGACGCCGGTGCGATAGCCAAGCGCCTTCAACTTCAAAAGCGTCCCAGCCATTGTCAGCTCGGCATCGTCAGGATGCGAAAAGATCGCGAGTACGTCGAGTTGGATCGGTTCAGCCATTCGCTAGACTCTGATGTGCGACAAACATTCAGGACTACATTGAAAAATGAAAACTGAAAATTGAAAATGGCAACCCGAGTCATAGGCAATTTGCACTTTGCACTTTTCAATTTTCAATTTGCAATCTCCGCGCGCTGCTCACTGCCCACTGCTCACTGATTTTATTGCAATCGTCCCGTCTCCAACCGTGAACGAAAGCTTCGCACCCCCGGCCCCGGCGCGCCCCTGAAGCAAACGCGGATTCGCGGCATTCGCTTCGCGCGGATCAAGCCCGGGATATGAGTTCCTTATTTCCCCAAGTCGCAAGATAGTAGCTTCAATGTCGCCACTGAACCCCGGCGCCAAAAGGACCTCGAGAGTGCCTCCAGCCAACTGCAAACTCGCGCCGAGGCCATGCCAACTGCGCGCGGGAATCGTCACGCTGACCGCGCCGCGCTGAATGATGCCGGAAAAGAAACCGCCGGTAAGCGACAAATCGGCATCGCTCTGCAAAGCATTCAGGCGAATCGAGCCTTCGATGCCGCTGAGTTTTATCGGTCCGACGCCGGAGTCGAGTTCGATGTCAGTCAGCGCCGGCACTTTCAAATGAAAGTCAATCTTCCACGGCAAACCAAACAGGTTTTTTGGAAATTTCTTCGCAACCTGCCGCATGAACTTCTTGTCGTGCGTGCCGGTGGTAACTATGCGAACGTGATTAGCATCAACGTCGACGGCAAAGTTGTTCACCGTCGCGAGAAGATCCAGCTCCGGGTCGCTGGGGCCATGCAGTTCGATTTCGGCGGTGATGTCGATCTCGTTGCGCTGCCAACCTTCAATCGTTATCGACCCCGCCGGCGCGCCGAGCACCGTTACGCTACCGCCAAAGGGCAGCCGATGTGTCTCATGACGCGTGATGGTTCGCTTGAGATCGACGCTGGGGGGTGCAGCTTTCTTCTCTTTTTGCGCGAGTGCAATTGGCGGGACGAAGACAGTCAACATGACTGACGAAATCAAAGCTGAAAGCAGCGATGCATTAAGCTGGCGCACTGAGGCGGATTGTGCGGGAGAAAGAAAGAGTTGTCTAGCGGCGCACGAAGTTGATGTTGCCCTGATAAGTCGTGACCGTAACTGACGCGCGACCATCACCAACGTCGCCGATGACGCGGCGGCCTTCGCCGACCGTTTTCATGTTCGGGCTCCAAAACTTACCCATCGAAATTTTCTGCGCAGGCGCGGTCGCCACCAGCCGGAAGCCACAGTTCACGGGCAGTTGCAGGGTGATGGTTCCCTGCCCTGATTTGAATTCGTAAGTTCCGCCCGAGGCAAAATCGCCGTCGAAGAAGACGTCGCCGGTCGAGTTCGAAGCGAACACGCGCGTGGCGTTGATGCCGTACAGTTGAATATCGCCTGAAGTCCAGACATGCGCGCGCACCAGGTCGCCCTGAACATTGCTCACGTTGATTTGTCCACGCCGCGTTTCCAAATCGACTGAAGAGCGCGCCGGTAATTGGACTTTGAAATTAACGTCGCCCACATCGCCGCGGCCGCGGTTGTCACCCACGATATCGATCACCAAGCCCGCATCAGTTTGTCGCGGATTGAAATGAACAGTCGGCGTTTCCATCAGGGCGGTTATTTTGATCTCGTCGCGGTTCCACGTTTCGACCGTGATCGTGCCGGAGAGGTTTTTCAGCTCAAGCCGAACATTTTTGCCGGCCGGATAATGCCGCGACACACTCTTTTGCGCCCATGCGACGCTTGTCAGAAACGTGACAAGGAAAACAAAGGCGAGCGCTGGTCGAATGATGTGGGCAGGTCGGCGGCGGTTCATCACAATCGGGCTGCTTTCAACTCAGGGTAGAGAGATTATAGATCAGCGAACTCCTTCAGCAAGGCAAGCTTGTCGCTCAAGGCGGCATTCAAAATGTCTTCCGAAACCTCATCGTGAGGATTCTGATTTAGTCTTCCCATTGAATCGTTCACGGCAGTATCGATGACAGTTAGATTTCGTTCGAAGGTCTCGCGCATCTCCGGACTCCAGCGCGCCTTGTTAAGCTCAACGCGCTGGTTCCAGTAGTCAATCAGTTGCTGCTGTTGGCGATAACGATCCCGCACCGTGGAAATTTCGGAAGCGATCGTGATGCCGCCAGTCTTTGTGCCGTTACTATTACCGGTAAAGATACGCATTCCTGCGAATGTGAGCAGCACCGCAACCACGATCGTCGCAGCGATTGAAGTCGCGAATTGCGGAAACGTGAGCTGCCAGCTTCGGTTCATGAGACGGAACCACCAGCCGGCACCGGCGGGAACCGCAGCCGGTTTATTGCCGGCGAATTCCGCCTCAATCGTATTGCTGATGCGCAACCACATCGCGCGCTCGTTCGGCACGGCTTCGTATTCGCCGCGGTGCTCGCGACAGAATTCGACTAACGCATGCAGGTCCCCGCGCGCCTCAGCGCAGGCGCCGCAGGCGCTCAAGTGTGCTTCAATCTCTTCGCAGTCACGGGGAGTCAGCGACCCATCAATCAGGTCGCTTAGAAGATCCTGGTACTTCTCGCAGTTCATTGTCTTAACCTCTGATGCGTCGCGCATCACGGATAAAGCTTCGGACGACGCGACTGTCGCGGTCTCGAAAGCAATAAAGGGGAGACTGCGTTTGGGGGCGATTCGTTCGCCGTATGTCAATTTGGCCGGATCTGCCGATTTTCCCGAAAAAACCGGCCAAGTTCTTGGTTGCTAGTGCGCCTTTTTCTGTTGCCTGAGTAATCCACGCAATTTCATTCGCGCCTTGTGTAATTGCGACTTTGATGTCCCAACTGAGCACCCCAGCATCC
>DASXTE010000226.1:0-4421 GCA_036505595.1 Pyrinomonadaceae bacterium | reverse complement strand
CCAGTCAACGCCACACAGCCGTTGGAAAATGCGCCTAACAACAGAAACCAGGTCAAGGGTTGCAAGTGATAACCCTCGGCCAATTTCAGATCCGGTGCAGCGGGCGCGGTTATGCCGGGATGTGTGAAGTAGTAAATGATTCCGTACCCAAGCATGAACAGAAAGCTAATCACGAACGAGTAAGTTGGGCCGGCGAACAACGCGCCTGATTCGCGCACGCCGCGCAAGTTGGCGAGGGCGATGAAAGCGATGAGAATGAGACAGAGAAAGACTTTGTGATTTTCGATCCAGGCCAAGCTTGTTCCCTGGGCTGCTGAAGTGATGGCCGCAACGCCCGCGGAAATCGACACCGAAACCGTAAGTACGTAATCGACAAGCAAGGCTCCCGCCGCCACCAATCCCGCGGTCGTGCCGAGATTGTCTTTCGCGACGATATACGCGCCACCGCCGGATGGATAAGCAAAGATCGTTTGCCGATAACTGATGGCCACGATTATCAACACGACAACGATCACCAGCGTGATCGGCACGACGTAGTTGAAAGCGTTCGCCTGTCCATACGCGAACACGACGGCCAGAACCAGCAGGATTTCTTCCGACGCGTACGCCGTGGATGACAGCGCGTCGGAGGCAAACACCGCGAGCCCGGTTTTCTTGGTCAGCCGCTCGTGAATCGCTTGCGCGGTTCTCTTTGCTTTGCCGACTAGTAAACGTTTGAGCGTGTAAGGCATAAGAACAGAAGTTAGAGGTCAGCTCGTGTCAGAAGCCCGACCGTCAGGGAGGGCCACCTAAGTCACACTTGCCCTTGCTTACGCGCGGGCTTCTGACACGAACGGATCGCAAGCATGACTTCTTCCGGATCCGAACTTTCGACGATTAGTTTGTCGCCGCCAGGAAAGCAGTCGTGCTCCCAGACGTAATCCACCAGGTGCCGTTCCGCGCAACAGATCCAGAACGAACTTGAAGGCTGAATGTGTCCACGCGTGTACCGCGAAGTCTCTTCCATCACGCGATGCGAAATTTCGACAGTGACCTCGCGTTCGATCCCGCTTGCGTCACTTACGCGAAAGCGACACTCTCCACCTGTCGGCGCAGGAGAATTTCCTGATTCCCACGGACGGACTATCGAGAAGCCGTTCTCAGTTACGAGTTCAATGGGATTTGATGAATCGTCCGCGCCACGCACCGCTGCGTCGGTTTCTTGATTCCACCTTCCATTGCCGTTGCCTCGCACGCTTTCGAAAAGCTCGAGGCGACGCGTCAACTCGGCCACGCGCGCGGTTAAATCCGCGACCCGTTGGGCCAATTCTTCGGGAATGACTTGTTCGCTTGCTCGACGCACTTTCACCGGCGATCTGACTCGCCAGCTTGAGGTTAGAGCGTCAAGCGTAAGGATCGAGTAAGAGGTTTATAAAAAGTTCGTAAAGATGGGCGCTTTATCCGTTGCGCCGCAGCCTTGCTAATCTGCGCCGTTGCCGTCGGCCGCTCGCGGCAACTTTGAGGGATTCGCCGGCTTTCAACGTCTGGACGAACTGAAGGACGTGCTGGCGACGATCGCTATGTAGCTCGTCTGCCAGGTGAACCAACGCGGCCACCACAATATGCTTGTGTCTTACGTTGTCGAGACCTTTCTCATGCGTTACATCGAGCCAAAGCTTGTGAATGAAGTCAATTTCTTCGTCACTCAGATCAGGCGCATGTGCTCCGAGATAGAAATCGCGAATCTCGTCGCCTGGTCCAATCACATGAAAACGAATACGTTGTTGAGGCTTATTCGGCAAACCTTCCCATGCTTCTCCCACCAGCTTCGCTTGCGCTTCCGGCGTTAGCACAGACGAACGGCCCGCGATGATATCGGCGGAGTGCAATTGCGCCGCCGTCATCGCGATCGCCTGGAATATATTCGACGAAGGTACAACCAAAAGGTGGACGGTCTTACCGGCCTTTTCCGCCAGGGCCACGACTTTGCTGAAAAGATATTGTTCGTAGCGTCCGAACAGGCGCTCTTGCGCGATGTCCTGATAGCCCGTGTCCGGGCCGCGCATCAAATGGACAGTCATCACTACCAGATCCTTTTTTCCAGTGTGCGTGATCTCCAGGGCCTTCTTCAGGTGCCCGAGCGTGTTGTGGTCGCGAACTAAACAGATTGTGTTGCCGGGCCGCACGTCGGCCGTTTCGGTTGAAACCATGTCACTGGTGTTCAGCCGAAACTGATCCATCGCGGTCGTTGTGTGAATTTCTTCGGCATGTTGCCTTTCGTTGATGCGCTCGGAAACGAGAAAGATCGCGAAGAAAACGATCGTGAACACGATGCCGCTGACCGTCGCCACTTCCTTCGTGACCAGATTCACGCCCGCGACCGAAAACAGAAGCATCGTGATTACGCCTAAACCGATCGGTAACTCGTTGCCGTCCAGGCGAAGATTGAAAGGCACTTTCCATTCGCGTTTAGATTTGTCTTTGAAACGCAGCACCAGGACCGCGAGACCTTTGAATGCGAACGACCAGATCACGCCGAACGCATAAGCTTCACCGAGCGTATAAGTGTTCCCGCGCGATGCAATGACGGCCAGCAGTTGCAGGATGACGATCAAATTGATCATGCGATACGTCGTTCCGTACTTTCGATGAGGCGCGCGAAACCAATCCGTCAGCACGCCGTCTTCGCTGACGCGATTGAGCACGCCATTGGCGCCGACAATTGCGGTATTGATGGCGCCCGCCAACATGAGAAAGCCGACAATGACAATGAAGCCTTGGAACGCGAGTTTGAGTGTCGTAGGCCCGGCGAGATTAATGGCGATGCCGCTAATCAAATTGTCGAAGTATTGCGACCGAGCGCTGTCCGGGATGATCGCATAGGCAAAAAATGAAACCAGCGAGGTGAAAAGCATCGAGTAGAGAAAAATGATCAAGCCCGCCCGCATCAGGTTCCTGTGCTTCGGATATTCGAGTTCGCGGTTGACCTGGGCGAGTGATTCCTCGCCAGACATTGCGAGAAAAGAATGGCCGAAGGCCATGAGAATTCCAATCAATCCAATCAGCGCGCCGATGTTCGGGACCAAACGATAATGCGGCTCGGCCGACGTTTGCTCAGGTGAAGCCCCGGCCGACACTTCCGAAAAGGCGCCGGGAATTAGCCTCGGCATCCAACCAACAGCGTCGGTATTGAACAAGAGATTGGCGGGCGCCGGCGCCGGCGGAAGCCGCTGCATGTTTGGCCGGACGAGAATCGTGAACGTGCTCCAGCCGATCAATAAAACGACCATCGCCGTGGTCACGTACATGATGCGCAGCGCGTCATCGGATGACTCGTGAATGCCGCGCGTGTTGCGCCACCAGAAATAGATCGTGATTAGCGCGGCGATCAGCGCGGCAAGATAATTGACGGTCGCGGTTGAAGGAGTCCAAGGATGTCCAAGATAGATGCTGGTTTGCGAAATCAGGCCGACGATGTATTGACCGGCGGACACCCCCGAGATTGGGCCCGTCAACATGTAATCAAACATCAAAGCTGAGACGGAAAGCTTTGCCAGCGTCCCGCCCATGGCTTCCTTGACGACGCGATAGACTCCGCCGCGCGTAAACATCGCACAGGATTCGATGTAGATCGCGCGCACCGCGTACGAGAACAACATCACGCCGAAGATGAACCATGGTGCCGCTCGTCCGACTGCCTTTTCGGCGATGCCGCCGACGTAGTAGGCCGACGAGCCGAGATCGTTCAGCACGATGGCCGCCGCGCGCCAGAACGAGATGAACGACAACATCACTGATGTTGCCACAATCACCTGGGTGCGACCGTTAGCGCCGTTTGTCTGCGGCGAACTGATAATTTGTTCCATCGTCAATGCTGATCTTGCCAGTGCAGTCCGAGCATCAATTCGTCAGGTGAGAGTTCATTGATCGGCAAGAGTCCGTCTGCCGGCAACGCATCTTTTTCCCACAAGTAATTCGCCAAACAACTCTCCGCGCAAACCAACCAGAATATGCTGTCGTCAGCAAGTGGAACTCTTCTCCTGATACGCAGCTCGGTAACGACGGTCTGACTGAAACGCACATTCACCGCGTGCTCTGGCGCACGATCGCGTTGCACGAGAAAGCGGCAGCCGTTTGGAGAACTGCGCACCGATTCATCCACATCGGACAAACGCACAATGCTGAATCCGTTTTCGGTGAGATACCTGATTGGCGTGGCCGCGCGCGGCAGATGCTGCGGCCAGGCTTCTTTTCTTGTGACTGCCATCGGTCCAATTCGCGCTGACGTACGCCCGCGAACAGATCGATGCTAATTAAGCGGTGATAAAAAGTGGCTTAAAGGTTCATTAAAAGTTCGTAAATGAGTAGCGCAAATTGTTGATTTGCGACGCAAGTTAGCAACTTGCGTTACTTGCCCGGAACAAACCGGTATCCAATCCATG
>DASXTE010000225.1:0-4830 GCA_036505595.1 Pyrinomonadaceae bacterium | reverse complement strand
GTGGCGTTGGCGGAGGCTTCGCTTCTACGGCGGCCGCTTTTGCTTCGGCTACTTGTTGCGCTTCCTTCTCCTCCGGCGAAAGTTCGCGCGGCGTGCCGTCGGGATTGAAAGGTCGGCGGTCAACTACTTTGAATGTTGGTTGCTCTTCAGCCATGACTGTCGAAAAGAATAGCGCTCTTCAGATCAGCGCACCTGATAATTTGTTGATTGAAGTGAAGGCCGAATGTTAGCACTCGCGTTTGGCTGATCGCAAAGCTGCCGTGTCAGAAGCGAGAGCGGTAGCGACCGGATCATACACTCGCATCGAATGGATGATCCCATCGCTACCGCTCCGGGTTCTGACACAACTTGAAACTTGAAACTCGAAACCGGAAACTACTTCGCATGCCGAAGACTTTTGCCGATCTCGTTGAGTTAATGGACCGTTTGCGCTCGCCGGGCGGTTGTCCCTGGGATCGCGAGCAGACCTACGCGACGCTCGCGCCGATGTTGTTGGAAGAAGCTTACGAAGCGTTCGATGCGCTGGAAGAAGCGCGGCAGGGACGACCAGACGCGCTGCGCGAAGAACTTGGCGACCTTTTGTTTCAGATTGCTTTCTTCGCGCGCGTCGCGAAAGAACGACGCGAGTTCACCATCGATGACGTGATTGACGAAGTGCACGAGAAGATGGTGCGTCGGCATCCGCACGTTTTCGGCGACGTCCAGGCCGGCGACTCGGCGGCGGTCTTGAAAAATTGGGAAGCCATCAAGGCAGAAGAGAAACGCGCCGCCGGAAAGGGGAGCGGCGAGTCTGCCGACGGATCGATTCTTGATGGTGTCTCAACCAAAGCGCCGGCGTTGATGGAGGCACACCAAATCTCAACTAAAGTCGCGCGTGTCGGTTTTGATTGGAAAAGCGTGGACGAGATTTTTGAGAAGCTTCAGGAAGAGGTGGGCGAGTTGCGCGTCGCCATCGAACAGCACAAGCAATCAGCCGACGAAGCCGATCACGTGCGTGTCCGAGAAGAGATAGGCGACATGCTGTTTGTCGTTACGAACATCGCCCGGCATTTGAATGTCGAGCCGGAAGCGGCGTTGAAGCTCGCGAATCGAAAATTCCGGCAACGCTTTGCGCACATCGAGAAACGCTTGCGCGAGCAGAACCGCAAGTTCGAAGACGTATCGATCGCTGATTTAGAAGAACTTTGGCAGGAAGCGAAACACTAATCTTAGTTGCCGGGCAGCGTGGGCGCGGCTCTGCCGGCTGATGTGCGGAAGGTCTTCGACCTTCCGAAGTCGTTCAATGCGGTTGGGCTACGCCCTCTTTCGGGCGCAGCCCGAAATTATTGGAGCCAAAAACGGTAAGGCAGAGCCTTACCGCACATCGTGCGGCTAAGCCGCGGCGTACGCTAACGGCTCACGATCCGCTCAAACTCGCCGTGCTGCGGATCGAACGAAGGCATCGCGCCCGCGTCAATCGACTGATCGGTTGAGAAAATTCCCGACACGCGCATCTTGAATTCGTCCGCGTTCGTCGCGTTGTGAATCGCCTCTTCGTAAGTAATCTGTCGCGTTTGTAGCAACTGGAACAGCGACTGATCGAACGTCTGCATGTTGTACTGCGACGCGCCATTGGCAATCGCCTCACGAATCAGCGAAGTCTTGTCCTCGTTCACGATGTAGTCGCGAATCAGGGCCGTTGAGACCATCACCTCGACCGCCGGCACGCGGCCCGATCCTTTCGCGGCGCGCACCAGACGCATAGAGATCACCGCTTTCAAAATTCCGGCCAACTGAATACGCACAGACTTCTGTTGATGAGATGGGAATGATGAAACGATGCGCATGATCGTTTCCGTCGCATCGAGCGTGTGCAACGTCGATAGCACGAGGTGTCCGGTTTCTGCCGCCGTCAGCGCGGTGCTAATCGTTTCCAGATCGCGCATTTCGCCGACGAGAATGACGTCCGGATCCTGACGCAGCGCGCCACGCAAAGCCTCGGCGAACGAACGCGTGTCAACGTCAACTTCGCGTTGCGTGACGAAGGCCATCTTGTCGCGATGCAGGAATTCAATCGGATCTTCGATCGTCACGATGTGACCCGACCGCGTCGTGTTGATGCGATCGATCATCGCCGCGAGCGTCGTCGACTTTCCTGAACCGGTTGCGCCGGTAACGAGAATCAAACCGCGCCGCTCTTCCGCGATGCGATCGATGACCGGCGGCAGTCCGAGCGCGCCAGTCGTCTTACTTTGGTCCGGAATCACGCGCAGCACGATGCTGACGGCGCCGCGCTGCTGAAAAATGTTCGCGCGAAATCGCCCGAGGCCATTGACGCTGTAGGCGATGTCAACTTCGGAAACTTCCTTCAACTTCTGTTTCTGGCGGTTCGACATCATCGAAAACGCCATGTCGAGAGTGTCTTCAGGCGCAAGCCGCGGCGCGTCCGCAATCGGATAAAGCTCGCCGCCAATGCGCATGATCGGAAATGAACCGGCCTTCAGGTGGAGGTCAGAAGCGAAGTGAGCAGTAGCTGTGACGAGTAAATCGTCGATCTTGACAGACATAAATGGACAGAATCCTTGCCGTGGTAATGCCAGGCTGCGCACTGGCGTTAACGATGAAAAGCTTGAGAGGTAACGGGCAAGAACCGAAGACTGAATTGGCCAGGCGAGCACGCCCTTGGATCAGACCAAAATCATCATAGCGGGTCGCTTCAAGGCCGGTCAACGACTTTTTGGAGTGCGCCTGAAATGTGGGCGATCGGCGATAAAGTCAGTACCATTCGCGTGAGCGAATGGGACTCCAGATCGAGCTCGTCCGTTGAGTCTTTATCCCATTCGCTGACGCGGATGGTACTGACTCCGCGCCCTGTCTCTGATATATTCGCCGCCTCGCAAATCCATGATCGAGCAAGAAACAGCTCGCGACAGTCGCGTGCAGTGGGCGAAGGTCATCGACCACACCCGTTGCATCGGCTGTCATGCGTGCACGACTGCGTGCAAGTCCGAAAACGTCGTTCCTATCGGCGTGACGCGCACCTACGTCAAGCACGTCGATATCGGCGTGTGGCCGCAGGTGAGACGAGCACATCAGGTGACGCGCTGCAACCAATGCGCGCACGCACCGTGCGTGACCGCGTGCCCGACTGCGGCAATGTTCAAGCGCGCAGATGGCATCGTCGATTTCGATAAGTCGATCTGCATCGGCTGCAAAGCCTGCATGGCTGCGTGTCCCTACGATGCGATCTTCATCAATCCCGAAGATCACTCGGCTGAGAAATGTAACTTCTGCGCGCACCGCATCGATGTTGGGCTGGAGCCCGCCTGCGTCGTCGTCTGTCCGACACAGGCAATTTTAATCGGCGACATGAACGACCAATCTTCGTACGTGGCGCAGATTGTGAATCGCGAGCCGGTGAATGTGCGCCGTCCGGAGAAAGAGACGCTGCCGAAGCTCTTCTACAAAGGCGCACATCAGGCGACGCTTGATCCTTTGGCAGCGCGCCGTCCTGAAGCAGGACTGTTCATGTGGAGCGAGCAGCAGCAGTCGAGCGAACAAGTCGTTTCAGGTAATCCGACTTACAACAACACTTCCGCCGCGGCTTTGTTGAGTTACGATGTGGCGCACTCAATTCCGTGGGACTGGCGCGTGAGTTTGTACACGTGGACGAAAGGGATCGCAAGCGGAGTTTATCTGGTGGCGGCGCTGTTGGTGCTGTTCGGATTTCTCCGGCCCGATGGGCCATTGTGGTTGTGGGTAACGCCGATTATTTCGGGCGCCTTTCTCGGGCTCACCGGTCTGTTATTGATTTGGGATCTCGAACATCCAGCGCGGTTCTACATGATCTTTACACGACCACAGTGGCGCAGTTGGCTCGTGAAAGGCGCATTCATCATCGCTGGTTATTCAGCGGTACTGGCGCTGCATTTCGTCGGCAGCCTACTTGGTTCGACGATTATCCAAACCTGGTTAATGATTGCCGGAATTCCTTTGTCAGCAATGACCGCGGTCTATACCGCTTATCTTTTTGCCCAGGCAAAGGCCCGGGATCTTTGGCAGAACCCGCTGCTGCCTCCGCACCTGGCGGTGCAAGCTCTGCTGCTTGGCTCCGCAATCCTATTACCGTTTGCGGCGTGGTTTGAGCCAGTCATAATTCGGCTGCTCGGATTGTCTATTTTCATTTGGATCTTCGCGTTTACGAGTCTGCTTCACCTGCTCATGATTGTCGGTGAACTGACCTTGACGCACGCGACTGCGCACGCGCGCCTTGCTATGTGGGAAATGACGCGTGGCCGATTTCGGGATTATTTTTGGGTCGGAGTCACGCTGGTTATAGCGGGCGGCTGGTTCGCTTGGACACTACTTATCGTCTTTCCGATGTTCGGGTTGGGATCTCCGGCGGTCCCGATTCCTACGATCGCCATCGCTGGCGTACCCGTTGCGTCAATCGGCTTAATGCTCTACGAACATGCATATGTGCAGGCGGGGCAGTCAGTGCCGCTGGCGTGATTTGGAGTGCGCCGGCTTTGACGGCGCTTTGGATTTGTAAGGATGACTGAAGAATCGAAAGGATATCCCGGCCCTTCGCGTATTCATCTCTCGGCGTTTCCGCCAAAGGAGCGTTGGGATGATTGGACAGAGCTGGATTCGCAGGCATGGCCGCGACGTAAAGAGCGGCATTATCAGCTTGTCCCGACGACTTGTTTTAACTGCGAGTCGGCGTGCGGGCTGCTTGCCTACATCGACAAAGAAACAAACCAGATTCAGAAGTTCGAAGGCAATCCCGAAAATCCCGGCAGTCGCGGACGCAACTGCGCCAAAGGTCCCGCGACGCTCAATCAAGTCAAC
>DASXTE010000224.1:0-12251 GCA_036505595.1 Pyrinomonadaceae bacterium | reverse complement strand
GTTGCACACTTTATTGATTGCCGAAAGTATCAATAAAGGCGGAATGACTTTCGCTTTTCACCCTCCGAACCGCGGGGCAGGACATGATGGGCGCGAGAGTCACCCACGTTACACGCTCTAAACGTACAGAAAATAGCACAGTCTGCCACAGTGACCAATTTTTTTGCTCGTCCAAAAGGGCTATGAGCGGGAGGTGCCTGACGCGCTGATGTCGTTCTCGGTTTAAGTCTTCAGGGAGGTGCAATGACGAGGGCAGGTGAATTATTGCTCTGGACCCCGTTTGCGATGACGATCAGCGACAGATTCCCAGGAGGCAATCCGTCTGGCAGTCTTACCACTATATAAGAGGCGTCGAGTCCTACTACTCCGGTTACCGGCCCAACGTTTTCCACCGTGAGCGAGATTCCGGCGGCAGTTACAGTAACTTTCGACAAGTCAGACTGCGTAAGACCGAGGGGCGTGGTAAACAGCAGCACGCGCGTTTGATGATCAGCGCTGAAGTTCACGTCTGTATGTGTCTTGAAGGGTCCGCGCACGAACGTGACTGAGTCTATTGCCGCCGCTTCATTTGGATTGTCGGCGGCGGCACAAGCCAAGGTGGCAGCTTGAAGATTGAAGGAACAATTGGCCAATCAGCCGCGGGAGCGCAAATGGGCTTTGTCTGTTTTCCGTGCGATACGTCGGACGAGCTCAGAATCATAAGTTTTTGCCCGCAACTTTCATTTCTATTGGCGCTTCACTGCGCGATTAGTTCAGCCGCGTAGCGGCGCAAAGTTTCTAGCCTTCCGCGATTAAGAAAATATTCGCCAGCTCCGTCAGGAGCGAAATGTCTGTCGCCCATAAAATGGGCTGGAGATAAGTCCTTCTCGGTTGGTCTATAAACATTCCGTGCCTCCGGCACTTTGCTTCGAATCTCGGGCCTGATAATCACAGATTGATGCGACCTCAGCGCGGGCCAATGGCGATGAAGTGGAACAGCAGGTTTGCACTGGCGCTGCCATCAAAAATGTGAAGTTCCGCAGAGGAGGCAGTAACCCCTCCGTGGTCGATCGTCACGGTCGAAGCGTCTGCATCGCTTGGCCTATGGGCAATCGCCGTCAGGGCCGGTACGCCCGAGAAGGGCGTGTCGAACGTGATGAGGAAGACACCAGGGCCCGTCTGCTGCACTGAGAAGAAGCCACCTGCGAGAATGGCCCCGTTTGCGGAAACGACGCCACGGACAATGCGCAGGTTTTCCTCGCCGCCCGTCGCGAACAGTTGACCGCTGCTGCCCAGCTTGACATCGCCTCTGACATCCAGCTTGGCTTGCGGCGTCGCCGTCCCGATGCCTACATTGCCGTTGCCTGTTCCGAGCTTCATGAAAGAGAAGCCGTTGTTTGGATCGATGAAAAACTGAGAATAATCGGTGATATTGCCGGACTTGGAAGATTGCAGTCGAACGTTGCTGGTGGCGGCAGAGACCCCTTTTTGTTCGAGGAAAAGTCCGCTTCCATCTTGTCCCGAGTATGCGAAGTTCGTGATTGTCCCGCCCCAGCGGAGATTCCCGTTCACATTCAACAAGTCTTGTGGACTCGTCGTCCCGATGCCGACATTGCCATTCGGCCTGATCACCATTCTGAGTTGGTCATTGCCGGTGTTGAACTTCACCGAGCCATCATCTCCCACCGGACTCGACACGTTACCTGCCGCGATGGTGAACAACCCGCGCTGGTTCGCAATTGTTGTGTAGGTGTTGCCGCGCATCGCAAAGAACGGTCCGTTGACGGCGCCATAACTCGGCACGCTGCCGGCCAGCACGCCCGTGGTGCCGTTCGTGGAGTTCAAGTAAAGCAGATTGGTATCCACCGCACCGCTGGGTGCGGCCGTCAACTGCAAACCGGTCCCGGTATCAATCGCCACCGAATCTCCGAGCGTGCCCGCATTGTCAGTAAACTTGGCGATTCTGTTCTGAGTGGTAGTGGTAACTGTAGTCGTACCATCGGCGCTGCTCCGCGTAAGCACTCCTTTGTCATTAACATTCAGCGTGCTGCCATCATTGAACATGAATCCCTCGCGGGCGCGAACGGTTCCGGCCACATCCAGTTTAGATTTAGGTTTCGACGTACCAATGCCCAGATTGCCTTCTTCTGTTAGACGCATCTGTTCTTTGTCGTTGCCGAAGAAGAAATCACCCAGACGAAAAGATACCGCGCCGCGGCCGCGGACAATCTGTCCATCAGTGCCATCGTACGCGAGGACGGTGGTGGTTTTATTCTGCTCCTCAGTTAGCAGAGTCCATGAAGAGTCACCTTCAATCGGGCCGGTCGCTTGGGACTGCGGTGCAGATAGTTGTGCAGTTTCGATTGTTCCGACGCGGACAACCTTTTCGCCCACGCTGATGCTACCGATCTTCTGGGTAACACGGCCCGCGAGGTTCTTGACCGTCACAACGCAAACATAGTCGCCGACCGACGGCCGCTGTGCCTGGCCGTCCTGCATGTGCCAGTCAAAGACATTGCCGCGGATCTCGCTGTCCCAGACTTTAACTCCGTTAGCGTCATAGACTTCCACGCGCAACTGCACTATTGATGCAGGCGCGGTGATGCGCACTCGATCAGCGGCAGCCACGGCAGTGATTGTGGCCGAAGTCGCTTGCCTAGTGGGGCCAGCGTTTGTTTGGCCGAAGGCCGATGCGCAGCAAAGAAGAGCAATAAGCAAACTCAACAAAGACAGTCTCAGTTGTTTGTTTCGCATTGAATTTTCAAACCTCCAAATTATTGTGAACCATGTGAACTCGTGTGTCAGAACCCGGAGCGATAGCGAAGGGATCCACCACTCAACTCGCGTTACGATCCGGTCGCTATCCGCTCTCGGTTCTGACACGTCCTATTCAGTCTTGACCAGCTTGCAGAATTTCAATTCCGCTCCGGCTTCGCCGTTGAAAACGCGTTCACTGTTAGTTGCCGACTGCTTGCGGACTTTTGAGAACCACTCGCTGCCCTCCTGCTATGAGAGTTGAAAGAACGCGAGGAAGACCTGGCCGCTGTCCAGCTTTAGGAAGAGCGTGTAGCAGCCCTTGCCGGGCGTCGCCCAGTTGTAAACGTACGTGTGGGCGGTGCTGTCGTAGCGGAGGCTCGTCCCGCCGGTCGTGCTCGTCTCCAGCGCGTCGGCCGGATCGTTTGTAAAGGCGCCGCATGAGGTAGGCTTGACGACAATGGCGACGACCGCGTTGAGCGCGCTGATGAAATTGCCGTTGGCGTCACGCAGTTGCCACTTGATCGGGTACGTCTTCCCCGCCTTGCCCGTATTCACCGTCGGCGGGTTGTTCACCGGCGACAGGAAACCGCTGAAGGCGTAATCCGGGTCGCAGGCATTGCCCTGACCGTCGCCATCCGTATCGGTCTGGTTCGAGTTGGCTGTCAGCGGACAGTTGTCGGCAGTGTCGGCCACACTATCGTTGTCGTCATCTGAGTCACAGGCATTGCCTTGACCATCGCCATCTGTATCGGTCTGGTTCGAGTTGGCAACCAGTGGACAGTTGTCAGCCGAGTCCGCGACACCATCGTTGTCATCGTCCGTGTCGCAGGCATTGCCTTGACCATCGCCATCCGTATCGGTCTGGTTCGAGTTGGCTGTCAGCGGACAATTATCTGACGCATCGGGCACGCCGTCATTGTCGTCGTCTGAATCGCAAGCGTTTCCTTGACCGTCGTTGTCAGTGTCGAGTTGATCTGAGTTTGCCGTAAGCGGGCAGTTGTCGTTTGCGTCGACGATACCATCAGCGTCTGCATCGGGCGGTACGCTCGTCGGGCATTTCTCCGTACGGAAAGTGCTGTACTCGACGGTGCACGTGGCTTCCACGCTGCGGCAGCCGAACTCGACGGAGGGAGCTCCGCGCGTCGGTGCAGGGCACTGGGCGGCGGCCAGGATCGCGCGCGGGCTCGGAGTGACCCCGTTGATCTCCATGATCTCGGCGTCGCCATTCGCGTGCCGGCGCAGCCGGACGGTGACCGGAGCCGTCCAGTCAACGGGAACGAAAACGGGATAAGAGTTCGGGTCCGATGCGGCGCCCTGTGAGAGCAGGCCGATTCCTCGTTCCCCGTTCTTGAAGATGCAGGCGGCGATCGCCGAGCGCGTCGCGCCGTCGTTGATCACGATGCGGTTGCCGGCGTCGGCGTTGTTCGGGCTCCCGTTCGTGACCTTGAACGTGGTGACCACATCGATCTCGGCACCGGGCGCGGCATCGGTATCGAGCGCGAAGAACGCGACGAAATCGGAGACCGCGGTATCGGTCAACGTCAGCACCACTCCCGGAAAAGCGCTCTCGTTGCCTTCCTTCTGAAAACTCGCGTTCGGGTTTTGCGGATCGAGTGTCGTGGCCGCGGGCTGCGGTACGCACTCCGTCCCCGGGGTCGTGAACGAGCCGGTCTTCTCGGCGAGGCTGTCGCCGTCAATCGCGTGCACATTGCTCACCCGGAACTGGTAGGTGGTGGCGGGCGACAGCCCGGTCAGCTCCATCGAGTGGTCCGTGACGTTTTTCTGGTCCCCGATCGGGCCGAACTGGTCGGGCGAGGCGATCCCGTACCCGACTCGGCCAAAGCCGATCACGTTGGCGTCCCAGGAGATCACGGCGCTGTCGACGTGAGCGTCGACGAACACATCCCCAATGGTCTGCGCGCCGGTGAAGAACGGCGGAAGCGGCGTCGGCGTCGAGAACGGAGGAAAACTGCCGTTCGGATCGGTGGCGGTGACCCGGAAGAAGTAGCCGGTGTTACTCGCCAGCGGTGAGGGGACCTCGAACGTGACCGTGTGCTGCGTGGACGCAATCGGCGTCCCGAACGCGTCCTCGTCCTGCCGCACGTTCACCGGCGTTCCGGTGGCATTAGGGTTGTCGAACACTTCAACGGCGCCGAACCACGAGACGTCGGTGGTCCACTTGAACTCGACCTGGACGTTGGGGGTCACCCGCACCGAGGGCCCACCGTTGAAACACGGACCACTACACTGGGCCCCGGTGAAGAACGGCGGAAGCGGTGTCGGCGTCGAGAACGGAGGAAGGCTGCCGTTCGGATCGGTCGCAGTCACCTTGAAGAAGTAGCCGGTGTTTGCTGATAACGGCGCGATGACATCGATCGTGGCCGTGTGCTGCGTGGATGCGATCGGGTTTCCGAGCGCGTCTTCGTCGCGCACACCGGCCACCGGAGCGCCCGTACCGTCCGGGTTGTTGAATACCGCGACCTCGCCGAACCACGAGACGTCGGTGGTCCACGTGAACTCGACCGAAACGTTTGGCGTCACGTGGACAGACGGCCCACCCGTGAAGGTGGCCGCCGCGGCCCGCCGCGGCCAAAGCCCCGTGGTTGCAAGAGCCAGCACTGCGAGAATGGCGAGCGCGCATGCGATTCTCTTCTTCATCGACAGTCTTTTAATTCTGCTCATCCCAGTTTCCTCTTTCTTCATGTCCGACAAACTTCAGTTTGTCGTTTCCGAGTACGATTTTGTTTTCAAGTCAGCGACAAACTTGAAGTTTGTCGGACATCGCACGAAGCAGGTTTCCGCCAGTCCCGTTAGGGACGAAATATTTATAGAACCTGCCGCGCCCCATGAATCTCTGAGCCATTTATGGGCGGCAGAGCGGAGATGTCGCTCCTAAAGGAGCTTGAATCTTTTTTGCCCTGCAGTTGCTATAAATATTTCATCCCTACGGGATTGCTACGGTTCTGCAGTCCGCTGCCCTACGGCAACACGAACACGGTGATGACCTGCCGGAAGACGTCCGAACGTGATTCATCGCCCGGTTTATCCTGACACTTGCGATAGAAGTCATGCGGCGAGAAATGTTCGCAGGCGGGCACGGGCGCGAAGTCGCCGCAGTCACCCGCGTAGGTGAAGCCGCACAATGTATGGGTCGGGTCGTTCGGATCGGGCTCGGTGCAGTCGCGCAAGATCAAGCCGCCGGTCTCTCCCGCCGCCTGGTCCCGGCCGCGGCAAGCGATCCATTGAACGGGTTCGCCGGGCGCAGAGAAGTAATCGCCATAGAACGCGCCTTCTTCGAGCGTCCAGGTGGCCACTTCCTCCGGACTCGCGGCGAGGGCCTGTGTCTGCCCACGCATCGAGAACGGCACCGGCGTGGTGTGAATGTTGACGTGCGCGAACAGACAGGCGCTCACCCAACCGCGGCCCGCTTTTTTCAACGGATGATCGAGCCACTCGTTTGCCAGACCGGCCTCTCCGAAAAACTCGAAGGGGGAGCCGTCGGGCAGCGTCCCAACCAGGGTGGCGTCCGCGGGCAGCGCGCAGCTCACGATGAAGCTCAACACCTCACGCCCTTCCGAGGTCGCCATGAAGTCGTTCGTGGTCTCGGGATTCGCGGCATATTGGTTGGTTCCGCTTTGCCCAACGGCGATGCGGCTGGCGGCCAGCTTGCTCGCCGCCGCGCTGCCCGTGGCGGCACTGTATGGGCGCAGCTTATCCGGGGCGAGACTGTTCGCGGCGAGCCTTCCATGCGTCGTCGTTTCCAGCGCCAGGATTGCGAAAATGGCGATAAAAATGGTGAGCGCGCACGCGACACTTTTCTTCATCCACAGTTTTTTCATTATTCTCATCCCAGTTTCCTCTTTCTTCATGTCCGACAAACTTCAGTTTGTCGTTTCCGAGTACGATTTTGTTTTCAAGTCAGCGACAAACTTGAAGTTTGTCGGACATCGCACGAAGACGGTTTCCGAAAGTCCCGTTAGGGACGAAATATCTATAGAAAGACGTTGTGCCCCCATTGAATTTTCCCAGCCCATTTATGGGCGGCAGAGCGGAGATGTCGCTCCTAAACGAGCTTGAATCTTTTTTGCCCTGCGGTTGCTACAAATATTTCGTCCCTACAGGACTTGGATCTTTATCCCGCCCGCTTACCCTCAGGGAGACGAGCCCCTATTGAGGCTGGATGATGTCTGCCACTATATTGTCGTGGGGGTCGACAGGTACCTCAAACCTAGTAGTCCCTTGAGTGATTGTGACGAGGCCGTCGCTATTTTGTTGAGCGTCCGCTTCAAAGATGATTCGGAGGACGTTGCGCTGAATCGTGAACGTCTTAGGTGGTGTGGCTCCGTCGAATAGCAGGACCTCTTCCACGTCTAGTTTGCCCCTCGACGTCACCACCAGAATCGTGATTGCTACCTTCGAGGTCGTCTGCACCTCCAGGGTATAGTCGCCCTGCGCGAGACGCCCGACGTAGGTAGCTCCAGCGGGCCGAACCGCAACGAGAGTGACAACGAGCACTGCGAGTGTGCAAGTAATTCTTTTCATCATAGTTTCCTCCTCCTGTGATTAGCATTCATTCGGCTTCAGACATTCCCTATTCAACTTTGACGAGCTTGCAGAATTTCAATTCCGCTCCCGCTTCGCCGTTGAAGATGCCTTTGACCGTTATGTATTGCGTTCCCTTGATCTGCGAGAATTGCTCGGCTTGATCCTGACTGAACCAACAAGCAACTTGTCGCGCGGGCTTGCGTTCCTTTTCTTCGAGCAAGACTGAACCCTGATCATGGCCTTCGTGAGGCAGCGTCGCGACAGTCACCGTGTAACCTCTGACGATGATTTCTTTGCCGTCGTATTTGCGGCGCGCGCTGGCACTCGATCTTTCGTATTCCTCGCTCAACGTGCCGGCCGAAAGCGGCTCCTGCGCGCGCGACGACGCGTTTTGACAGCTCGTCATCATCGTCAGACTGAGCAGGACAAGAAGACTCTTAGTGCGCCAGGAAACTGTAGGTAAACCTCTCTCATTCACACCCTGCTTTAGCTGTCTGTCGGAAAAACCGCGTAGCGGTGAAATCTTTATAGAAAAAGGCAGGCCCAATTGAGATTTAGTAGCTCCTTTAGGAGCGCAACCAATCGTCTTTCGCCCATAAATGGGCTCCCCGAGGTCAATGGGCTTGAGCTTTTCTATAAACATTGCATCCCTACGGGACTTCCCGACGAGACTCCTCTTCCAGGGAAATCAGGTCAGCACATGGGCCGCAGAGGTCGGGCGGGCAATGACGCGGCGCTCGCTCGATTAGGATAACGACGCGCCGGCGTCGGCGCGCCGTGTTCATGTTCCGCTGAAACGAGCTACGGAATCGCGTCGAACACCAGGTCGGTGTCACCGTTGCAGGTCGTCGCGAACGAACTGTTCCCTTGCACCACCTCCACGTTGATCGTCGCGTTGCTCGGTGGGTGGACCTGGATGATCACACGATCGATCCCCGAGCCCGGCGTGTCGTTGATCGTGGTGCGAGCACCGGCGGCGATCGTGGAGACGACCGCCGACGCGATCTTGTCCCGACGGTTCACCTTCAGGATCGTGATCGCAGTCTTCAGCGATATTACCGAGCCGTTGTCGACATTGATCGTGTAGGCAGTTGCTTGCTTCAGCTCACCCATGAATGGCATGTGGTTCTCTCCTCCTTCGCGCCGAACTCCAGTGATTGTCGGCGCCCGAGTCACCCGGCTCGATGATCGGTATCGTGACAAATCCGAGCGATCAGACTCTCCGCGTCGCGGTGACCTCACCGGGCGCGTACTCGTCCACGCTCTCAGCCGACAGGATCCGGAAGAACGCACTCGGATGAATGCACGACTGGGCATCGTCCGCCTCGCACGCCGGATCAAGCCGGTAGTACCCCTCGGGAAAGTCCGGCAGGAACGCCGGATGCTTCAACACGAAGCGCCCCGGCAGCACGTACACCTGGCTCCCGGACGTGGACGCGTACCGCCACACGTACGCGGAACGGTTGCGTGCCCAGTCGGAGAGAATCGCGCTACAGAACGCCTCCTCGGTGTCGTAGTGGTTCGGCGAGGCCAAACCGTAGCTCTCCCAGATCTGGCGCGCCAGCTTTTTCGTGTCAGCGGCGTCAACCAGAAGCGGTGGACGCCGTCTCGGTCGGGCCCACGTCTCCAGCGTCGGGTCCTGAGGAACAACGCCTTGGGCGGCGGCCTTCTTCCTGCCGAGAAGCATGGAGAACAGCCCGGCTGTGCCGGCTATCGTTGTCACCGAAAATCTTCGTCTGTCCATTTGCAGCCTCCTGTCGTGATTCGCGTCAATGTAGCTTCTGGGACCCACCCTTGGCTGACGATAGGAAATATAGGCCGCTTCCATATTGATTTCTTCACCATCGATTTGGTGCTAGAATCAGCGGCAATTCCCGATCAAAGTTCGGCTAACCTACGCATGAGGATTTGAAAAGTCCTAAGGAATCGATGAGGAAGTTCTGAGGAAGTTCTAAGTGCGAAGATGTCTCTGGCAATCGGGCATTTCTATCGATTCGGAGAGTTCACGATTGACCGTGAGCAAAAGGTCCTGCTGAGAAACGGCAATCCTTTGCCGCTAGCTCCGAAGGTCTTTGACACGCTGCTGATTCTGATCGATAACGGCGGCCGGATTGTCGAGAAAGAAGAGCTGATGCAGCGGCTCTGGCCCGACTCGTTTGTCGAAGAATCAAATCTCACCTTTAACATTCAGCAGCTCAGGAAGGCGCTCGGAGATAACGCGCGCCAACCTCGATTCATTGAAACGGTAGCCCGGCGCGGGTATCGCTTTATCGCTGAGGTTCAGGAGAATTCCACGCTGCCCAGCGCGGGTGAAACTGAATTGAGCGCAAGCCCTGCGCTGCCGGCACCAAGAAGATCGTATCTGTTAATTGCCGCGCTGGCAGTCTTGGTTGTCGGTTCGATAGCGATCGTCTGGTGGTTTGCCCAGCGACGACAGACTGCTTCAGCCTCGTCCGTGCCGCTTCTTTCCACTGCCTTCAAATCCGAAAAATTCGCAACTGGAGGATCCGTGCGTGCCGTGATCACGCCGGACGGAAAATACGTCGCCTACACAAGCGAGAGCGGAAACAAAGAGAGCATCTGGCTGCGACAGCTCGAGACTTCGGAAAACATCCAAATTGTGCCGCCGACGGATGAACAATATTTGGGGCTGGCAATCTCACACGACGGCAATTCGCTGTATTTTGTGCGGAAGACTTTGACTGACCCGCCAACATCGGCGATTTATCGCGTCATGACGTTCGGCGGAATCCCCGTGAAAATTGCGGAACACACCGAAGGCGCAGTAAGCGTCTCGCCCGATGACAAACAGGTTTCATTCATGCGCTGCAATTACCGCGACGACGACTTCTGCTCATTGCATGTTATCAATGCCGACGGTAAGGACGAACGAAGCCTTCTGACACGGCAGCGACCGTTTCGTCTGGCCGGCGCTCAATTCTCGCCCGACGGAAAGTCGATCGCTTTCGCTTCCGGACAATCATGGAACGGGGGCAGCGATTTTCGGTTGATGCGGCTTGACCTGGCGAGCGGCGCGGAAAACCAGATTTCGCCTAAAACGTTCTTCGATATCACCAATCTGAAATGGCTGCCTGATGGCGATGGTTTGCTGCTAGCCGCCAAGGAAACTAATGATGGCAGACTAAGAATCTGGCACGTCTCAACCGCGACTGGAGAAGCGCGAGCCTTAACAAAAGACGCGACTGACTACGTCAGTCTCAGTTTAGACAAGGCCGCCGACAGGATGATTGCCACATACGTCAGCAATACCTTTCATTTGTATCTGGCACGAATGGATGATCCTGGTAATCAAAAAAGTCTGGCCACAGCGCGCACCGGCGTCGCGTTTGCTCCTGACGGAAAGATTGTCTACGCAGGAAACGACGACATTTGGACCATCAACCGCGACGGCGGCGAACAGCGTCAACTCACGAACAATTCTTTTAGTGACGTTTATCCGCGCGTGTCGCCTGACGGTCATTACATTTTTTTCACTTCAAATCGTAGCGGCTCGACTCAGGTCTGGCGAATGAATGTGGACGGCAGCAATCAAATCCAGCTTACAAAACAAGAAGGCGGCTACCCAAGATTCGTGACACCTGACAGCAAGTGGGTTTATTTCCTCTCGGGACTTCATCAAACGCTGTGGCGCATTTCCGCCGAGGGCGGCGAAGAGAGCCAGGTTTCGTTTCCATCGTTGGCGTTTTCGCCCGACGGAAATTTCGTTGCCTATTTTTTCCACGATAGGGAGGGCGACCATCAAGTCAAGCTTGCCGTGATGTCGGTTGAGGATCGAAGAATTGTAAAAACGTTCCACCTTGCTGACGATAAATCCCGTCCCTTAGGAGTTGACTGGGCCGGCGGCTGGGCCGGCGACAACAAGAGTTTCTACTACCTCACCACCGATGGTTCGCGGAATTACCTCTGGAGGCAATCGCTCGATGACGAGAAGCCGTCCGTGGTCGGCGACTTGGGCAACGAAGAGATTGCGTATTTTGAGCTTTCGCCGGACGGAAAAGAATTCGCCTTCATTCGCGGCCGATGGATTCACGACGCAGTCCTGATAGAAGGATTGAAATAGAAACTAAGCTGGGAGCGCGGACGCCCTCGTCCGCAGTGAGCGCGAAGCGCGAAAACCTTACCAGACCATTCTTGACACCCCTCAGACCGCCACTTATCATGCTTGTTTCCGCGTGTGCCGGAATTGTTGTCTGATGTATGTTCGAGTCGCTTTCTGACAAATTAAAGCGGACGCTGAAGAACCTGCGCGGCGAAGGCGTCCTGACGAAAGAGCACGTTGACGCCGCCCTGCGCGAAATCCGTTTGGCCCTGCTCGAAGCGGACGTCAACTACAAAGTCGCGAAAGATTTCATCGCGTCGGTCAAAGAAAAGGCCGAAGGGCAGCAGGTTTGGCTCGAACTGAAGCCTTCCGAGCAGGTCGTCAAGATAGTTTTTGATGAGTTGGTCGAGCTGCTCGGCGGCCAATCGTCGCGGCTGGTTTTCACGAAAACGGCGCCGAACACCGTGATGATCGTCGGCCTGCAAGGGTCGGGCAAGACGACTTCGACCGGAAAGATCGCGCGGTGGCTGGCGCTGAATCAGCAGCGCAAACCTCTGCTGCTTTCGACCGACGTTTACCGGCCGGCCGCGCGCGAACAGTTAAGGGTCATTGCGAAGGCGACTGGCCAATCGATCTTTGAAAAGCCTGAGACGAACGATCCGCTGGAGCTGACGCGCGCCGCGTTGCAGCAGGCGCGCGACGTTGGTTACGACACGCTGCTGATCGACACCGCCGGACGCCTGCACATCGACGACGAGTTGATGGAAGAGTTGGTCACGATCAAAAGCGAAACGCATCCGGTCGAGATTCTTTTCGTCGCCGATGCGATGACCGGCCAGGATGCCGTGCGATCGGCGGAAGAGTTCCATCGCCGCGTCGGAATCACCGGTGTGGTCCTGACAAAGATGGA
>DASXTE010000223.1:0-4816 GCA_036505595.1 Pyrinomonadaceae bacterium | reverse complement strand
GACGTTTCCGATCTACTACATCACCGGCACAATTCACTCGCCCGAGACCGGCGCGCCGACGGCGTTAATGGAACTCGCGTACCGGCTCGTCGTCGACGACAGTTCTTACATCAAATCGATTCGCGACAACATGGTCACGCTGATCACGCCGGTGGTCGAGGTAGATGGCCGCGATCGCATGGTCGATGTCTACAACTGGCATCTGGCGCATCCCGGCGAGAATTGGCCGCCGCTGCTGTACTGGGGACATTACGTCGCTCATGACAACAATCGCGACGCGATGGGTTTGTCGCTAAAGCTAACCCGCAATGTGCTGAACACCTACATCGGTTGGAAGGCGCAGGTGTTGCACGACCTGCACGAATCGGTTCCTTACCTTTACGACAACACGATTGGCGACGGGCCTTACAACGCTTGGGTCGATCCGATTTTGACTGACGAGTGGCAATTGATCGGCTGGAAGAACGTTTCTGAGATGACCAAGTTCGGCATGCCCGGGGTGTTCGCGCACGGCACATTCGACACCTGGTCGCCGGGTTATCTAATGTTCATCGCGGCGACGCACAACGGCATCAGCCGATTGTATGAAACATTTGGCAACGGCGGCGCTGATACATTGGTGCGAACGCTGTCGCCGGGTGAGTATGAACGCAGCTGGTACAAGCAAAATCCGCCGCTGCCGCGCGCGAAGTGGTCGCAGCGCAACAACAATAATTACGAGCAGACGGCGATTCTGATCTCGCTGGATTATTTCAACAAGAACAGCAAGCTTTTCCTCAAAAACTTTTATCTAAAATCGAAGCGTTCGATCGAAAAGCCAAAAAACGAAGGGCCGGCGGCTTACGTTTTTCCCGCCGACGATCCGCGACCCGGCAATCAAGCAGGGCTGTTGCGCTTGATGCAGGCGCAAGGTTGCGAAGTACATCGCGCCACTGCGCCTTTCACTGTGACGCTAAAGAAGAAGGCTGGCCGCGGTAACGCGCGTGGCGCCACATCTTCGCCATCACCACAAGCCAGTGCGAGCCCGTCGTCATCGCCAGCGAAAAAAGAAGACACCGAGTCGCGTACGTTCCCCGCGGGCAGTTATCTCGTGCGCATGGATCAACCGTACAGCCGCATCGCCGACGCTTTGCTCGACTATCAGTACTGGAGCCCGCGCGATCCGCAGCAGAGTGTTTACGACGACACGGGCTGGACATTCGGCGAAGCGGCTAACGTTCAAGTCGTGCGCATTACGGATACGAAGATTCTTGATGCAGCAATGGATCGCGTCAATGGAGACATTCGTTCGGCCGGAGGCGTGACCGGCAGCGGTTCGGTCTATCTGGTGAACGCGAACGCCGACAACAATCTGATCACGCTGCGTTATCGATTGCGCAAAGCCTCCTTTGATTCTGCCGAGGAACCATTCGATGTTGCCGGACGGAAATTCAATCCTGGCTCATTCATTATTCGAAATGCATCGGCTGACGAAGTAAACAAAGCGACATCCGACCTGGGCATTCAAGCGCTTGCGGTTGCCACCGCACCAACCGTGAAGTCCCATCCGGTCAAAGCCGCGCGCGTTGCGATCATGCATACCTGGCTGAACACACAGGATGAGGGGTGGTGGCGGCTCGCGTTCGATCAGGTGGGCGTGCCTTACGAATACATCAGCACGCAGGACGTTGCGAAAGATGCAGACTTAAACAAGAAATATGACGTGATTATCTTCGGGCCCGGCACCGGCAACGCGAACGCGGTGATTCAAGGCCGCCCGATGTATGGCAATCCGATTCCGTGGAAGACGACGCCGCTGACACCAAATATCGGAAAGATCGATTCGACTGACGACATCCGTCCGGGACTTGGCTGGAGCGGATTGATGAATTTGCAGAACTTCGTCAGGCGTGGCGGTGTCTTTATTGGCGCAGATGACTCAGCCAACTTTGCCGTCTTAACCGGTTTCACGCCCGGAGTTTCGATTCAAAATTCTTCGCGTCTGCGCGCCATCGGTGATCTTCTGAAGACGCGAATGGTCGACGCGGCCAGCCCGATTGCGTACGGCTACGGCGATACGCTTTCGGCTTACTGCTTCAACGGACCAATCTTCAATATCAGCAATGTCGTCGGTGGCGGCGGCGGAGGTCGTCGCGGAGGTGGTGGCGGGCAGCGCGCTACCGGCCGAGGCACCGTCGATGATCCAGATGTCGTGCAGGGCCGCCCGCCCGCGGAGCTGCCTGAACCACCGCCGCCAGTTGAAGTTTGGGAAGCTGCCCCGGTTCCGGAAGAACAGCGTCGCAACCTGGCCGGTCTGATTCCGCCTGATCAACGCCCACGCGTGATTCTGCGTTGGGCCAACGCCAATGAACTTCTGGTTTCAGGCCTGCTTGACGGCGGAGATGAAATTGCGCAACACGCAGCGGCGATTGACTCACCACTCGATCGCGGTCACGTGATTCTGTTCTCAATGAATCCGTTCTGGCGCGGACAGACTTCGGGCAGTTATTCGCTAGTTTTTAACGCGATTCTGAACTTCGACAACTTGAACGCGGGACGAAAGCTTGCAGAGAAATAGTCCGAAACCGACTACAAACATGAAACAACTGATTCTCATACCGTCGCTAATACTTTTCTGTGTCGGTGTTTGTTCCGCACAGCCGCGCGCAACGTCTGATGCGAAGACTCCAACCATCGCGGAAAAAACCGCCGGCATGCAGAAGTATTCTGGCTACTTCGCATTTTACTGGGACGCGAAGAGCGGCAAGATTTGGCTGGAGATCGACAAGTGGAATTCCGAGTTTCTCTACGTCGAAGCTCTGCCGGCGGGCGTGGGATCGAATGACCTCGGTTTGGATCGAGGCGAACTCGGACAAAGTTACGTCGTGCGATTCGAGCGCATTGGGCCAAAGGTTCTGCTGATTGCGTCCAACGAAGGGTACCGCGCAAACAGCGACAATGCCGACGAGAGACGCGCCGTCCGGGACGCGTTTGCCGAATCCACGCTGTGGGGATTTGAAGTCGCCGCCGAGGATGGAGCTCGCGCGCTGGTTGATGCCACGAACTTTTATTTGCGCGATGTGCACAGCGTTCCCGGGACGCTGCAACGCAGCCAGCAAGGCCAGTTTCGTTTGGACGCTTCGCGTTCCGCTTTCTTTCTTCCGAATACAAAAAACTTTCCGAAGAACACGGAAGTTGAAGTAACGCTGACGTTCACCACCGAAGGCGACGCCGGTCCGCTGGTGCGATCGGTGACTCCGAATCCGCAGGCGATCACGGTCCGCGAGCATGTTTCATTCGTGGAGTTGCCGCCGCCCGGATTCAAGCCGCGCGAAAACGATCCGCGCGCCGGCTACTCTGGAATTCAGTTCATGGATTTTGCGACACCGATCAGCGAGCCGATCGTGAAGCGCTATCTCAGTCACCATCGCTTGCAGAAGAAGGACCCGTCGGCGGCGATCAGCGATCCGGTCGAGCCAATCGTTTACTACGTCGATCGCGGCGCGCCTGAGCCGGTGCGCTCGGCTTTGATCGAAGGCGCGAGCTGGTGGAACCAGGCCTTCGAAGCGGCTGGCTACCGCAACGCATTTCGGGTCGAAGTCATGCCTCCTGACGCTGACCCGATGGACGTTCGCTACAACGTGATTCAGTGGGTACATCGCTCGACGCGCGGCTGGTCTTATGGAAATTCGCTCGATGACCCGCGCACTGGCGAAATCATTCAGGGCCGCGTATCGCTTGGCTCGTTAAGAGATCGCCAGGACTTTCTCATCGCCCAGGGTTTGCTGGCGCCATACGGGAAAGACAAGACCGTCGTGGCCAGGATCATGCAGCAGGTTGTGCTGGCGCGCTTGCGCCAACTGGCGGCGCACGAAGTCGGTCACACACTCGGCCTGCAACACAACTTCGCGGCGAGCACGACTGGTCGCGCGTCTGTGATGGATTATCCGGCGCCGCTGGTGAAGCTTGGCGCGGATGGGCTGCCTGATTTATCGGACGCCTATGCGAAGGGCATCGGCGAGTGGGACAAGGTCGCGATCGCTTTCGGCTATCAGGATTTTCCGGCGGGGACAGACGAGAAAGTCGCGCTTGACAAAATTCTGAGTGACGCATTTGCGCGCGGATTGCGATACCTGACTGATCAGGACGCACGTCCGCCGAGTGCGTCGAGCTCCTACGCGCATCTTTGGGACAACGGCACGAATGTGATCGACGGACTTGCGAACCTGATGAAGGTTCGTGATGCCGCACTTAGGCATTTTGGTGAAGAGAACATTCGCGAAGGCGCGCCGATGGCCACGTTGGAGGACGTGCTCGTCCCGCTCTACATGCACCATCGCTACCAGGTTGAAGCAGTCGCGAAATTGGTTGGCGGCGAGGACTACACTTTCAGCCTGCGCGGCAGGAGCGATCGCAATCCGCAAATCATCGCGCCTGACGAGCAGAAGCGCGCACTGTATGCGGTGCTGGCCACGTTGAAGCCGGAGAATCTCACGCTGCCGGAGTCGTTGTTGCGTTTGATTCCGCCACGGCCTCCTGGATATCCCCGCACGCGCGAGGACTTTCGCATTCGCACTGCCCCAACTTTTGACGCGCTTGCGCCCGCAGAGGCGTATGCGAACCATGTGTGCGATTTTCTATTCAATCCCGAGCGCGCTGCGCGCATCGTCGAATTCCATTCGCGCAGTATCGAATACCCTCCGTTGGGCGACGTGTTCGACAAGATTCTTACGGAAACTTTCCGGGCGCCGGTGCGCAGCGGCTATGAAGGCGAGATTCAGCGAACGGTGAATGCGGTCGTGCTGAACGAATTGATGGCGCTGGCGGCGAACGAGCG
>DASXTE010000222.1:0-28078 GCA_036505595.1 Pyrinomonadaceae bacterium | reverse complement strand
CGGGATTGACGGCGAAGCTCACATCGCGAAATTCGACAAGGTTCGTATTCTCTCTGGCCATCAAAGTGCCGCGAGTCTATCAGAAAAATTGACCACAGAGGACACAGAGGAATTCGCGGAGGAACGCAGTATTCTCTGTGCCCCTCTGCGAGTCCCTCAGCGTCCTCGGCGGTTATTCTGCGCACTTCGCTCCGTAAGAAAGTTGATGATAAAGTTTCAGCGAAATTCATGAGCCAAATCAATCAAATTCGCGCGCGGGAAATTCTCGATTCACGCGGCAATCCAACCGTGGAAGCAGATGTCATCCTGGTAAGCGGCGAACGAGGCCGAGCCGCGGTTCCTTCAGGAGCGTCGACGGGCGAGCATGAAGCGGTTGAGCTGCGCGATGGCGACAAAGCGCGTTATGGCGGCAAAGGTGTGCTGAAAGCAGTGCGCACCGTGAACGAGACTATCGCGCGCGAACTGAAAGGAACGGATGCGCTCGATCAGCGAGCGATCGACCGAAAGCTGATCGAGCTTGATAGCACTCCGAACAAATCCAATCTCGGCGCCAATGCGCTGCTGGCAGTATCCATGGCGACCGCGCGCGCTGCGGCGAATTATCGCAAACTGCCGCTGTATCGATACCTCGGCGGCGAAAACGCAAACACTCTGCCCGTGCCGATGATGAACATCATTAACGGCGGCGCGCACGCCGATAACAACGTCGATTTTCAGGAATTCATGATCGTGCCGGTCGGCGCTAATCGGTTCAGCGAAGCATTGCGCATCGGTGCGGAAATATTTCACACGTTGAAGTCCGTTCTGAAGAAGAGAGGTTACGCGACCAGCGTCGGCGATGAAGGCGGCTTTGCGCCGAACCTGAAATCGAACGAAGAGGCCATCGAGACTATTCTTCAGGCGATCGAGCAATCAGGATACAAGGCTGGGAGCGATGTTTTGCTCGCGCTCGATCCGGCATCGAGTGAGTTTTATGACGGCTCGTCGTATGTTTTCAAGAAATCTGACGGGCGAAAACTTTCGAGCGATCAGATGGTCGCTTTTTGGAAAGACTGGTCAGAAAAATATCCGATCATCTCGATCGAAGACGGGATGGCCGAGAACGATTGGGATGGATGGAAAGCTTTGACTGAAGCCATCGGTACTCGCGTGCAGCTCGTGGGCGACGATTTGTTCGTCACGAACACAAAGTTTCTGCAAAAAGGGATCGACCTCGCCGTGGCGAATTCAATTCTGATCAAGGTCAATCAAATTGGAACGTTGACTGAGACGTTGGACTGCATCCAGTTAGCGAAATCGAACGGGCGCACAGCGGTAATTTCGCATCGGTCGGGCGAAACGGAAGATTCGTTTATCGCCGATCTCGCGGTTGCCACCAACGCCGGACAAATCAAAACGGGTTCGTTATCACGCTCAGATCGAATTGCAAAATACAATCAATTGCTTCGCATAGAAGAGGAGTTAGGTGACGCGGCGCGTTATCCGGGACGAAGTGGGTTTAGAGCCAGGAGCGCGTAATTTTGGAGTGCGCCGGCTTGACGGCTTTTTAATTCGACAGGACAGAAAAATAACAAAGCGGCGTCAAGCCGCCGCACTCCAAGATCATGAACCTTTCAGACATCAGACATCTTTTCGACTACACGGAATGGGCGAACGACCTTGCCATGGAAGCTGCTGATGAGCTACCCGACGAAGATTTGCGCCGCGATGTCGGTATCAGTCACAAGTCGATCTTCGGCACGCTGGCGCACATGGCGGGCGCGGAATGGATTTGGTTGGAGCGCTGGAATGGAAGGTCGCCGGCGAAAGCTGAGGCCTGGTCCATGTGGACGCCGGAATCGTGTGGTGATTTGGCAACGCTGAATGACCGCTGGAGCGAAGTTGTCGACGCCCGGGCACAATTCATTTCTCAGCTTGATGAAGACAGGCTGATCGCGGAGTTGCCGTTCAGATTACTGAGCAGCGATCCGAGCTCGATGCGGCTTGTCGATCAGATGCAGCACGTCGCGAACCACGCCACGATGCATCGCGGGCAGATTGTCGGGATGATCCGTCAACTTGGAATTGAGCCTCCGTCAACTGATTTGTTGTTTTATCTGCGCAGCGATATCTCCCCGAAATGACGTTCCCTCTCCCTGTGGGAGAGGGTTAGGGTGAGGGCGTAGTAGCGCGAAGCGAAGAGAAGAAAAGAAAAAAAGAAATGGATTCCGCTAAAACCCTCACCCCGGCCCTCTCCCAAAGGGAGAGGGAGCTGTCATCCTGGCACCTCGGTGACTATGGAATCAGCACGGATCCCGCCCGGCTAAACATCGATCTGATTCATGACTTCATCAGCAATCATTCTTATTGGGGCAAGGGTCGCGCGCGCGAAGTGGTCGAACGCTCGATCGAGAACTCTTTGCCGTTCGGAATTTACAAAGGAGACGAGCAGGTTGGCTTCGCGCGCATCGTCACTGATTACGCGACGTTTGCCTGGGTCGCGGACGTGTTTGTGCTGCCTAAGCATCGCGGTCGCGGTTTGTCCAAGTGGCTGATGGAGGTCATCCTTGCTCATCCAAAGTTGCAAGGCTTTCGCCGCTGGGTGCTGTCGACGAAAGACGCGCAAAGAGTTTACGAAAGATTTGGGTTTATGAAACTGCACCGGCCGGAGCGCTGGATGGAACGACCTGATCCGAATATGAAAGAGAGTCCGGATTATTGGGACAAAGATAGTGTTTAGCGGCGGGCTACTGCCCGCCGGTCGGGCGGTAGCCCGACTCTAAACGATGAAGAGAAAAACTCCACTAGCACTCATCATCATTGACGGCTTCGGCTATCGCGCGGAACGCGAAGGCAACGCGATCGCTCAGGCCGAGATGCCTTTCTACAATGAGTTGCGCGAGAAGTATCCGCATACCTTGATCCAGGCATCCGGCGAGTGCGTCGGTTTGCCGAAGGGAGTCATGGGTAATTCAAACGTGGGACATTTATGCATGGGAGCAGGCCGAGTGGTGCGCACAGACGTTGAGCACATCAATCACGAAATCAAAACCGGCGGCTTCTTTCACAACCTCGCGCTGAACGCCGCGATGAATAGCGCAGTCAAGCACGATCGAGCGCTGCACATAATGGGACTGGTGTCAGATGGACTGGTGCATTCATCGCAGGAACATGCGTACGCTCTGTTGCGGATGGCGAAAGATTGCGAAGTCCGCCGCGTCTATGTTCATTGCTTTCTCGACGGCCGCGACACGCCGCCGGAGTCTGCCGACAAGTACGTCGCGAAGATGCAGGACAAGTGTCGGGAGATTGGCATTGGCGAGATCGCGTCTCTTGTTGGACGCTACTACGCGATGGATCGCGACAGGCGTTGGGAGCGGACTGAGCGAGCATACAAGTTGCTGGTACATCGCGAAGGCGAGCGCGCGACGGATCCAGTTGCGGCAGTCAAGAAGAGTTACGAACGTGGCATAACTGACGAGTTCGTCGAGCCGATCGTAATCGTGCGCGATGATGGTACGCCTGTCGGAACGATTCAGGGTGGTGACTCAGTCATCTTCTTCAACTTTCGCGCAGACCGGGCGCGGCAGATCACCAGCGTGCTGGCCGTTCCGGGATTTGACGAGTTTCCGACGCCAAATCGGCCGCATACGCACTTTGTCTGCTTTACGGTTTATGACCAGACGTATCCTTTGCCGGTGGCCTTTCCGCCCGAACTGCCGCGAAATATTCTTGCCGGAGTTTTTGCCGCCCACGAAATCGACAACTTTCGCCTGGCTGAGACCGAGAAGTACGCGCACGTCACTTATTTTTTCAATGGCGGCACTGAGCGCGAGTTCCCGCACGAGAAGCGTCTGCTGGTGCCTTCGCCGAAGGTTGCTACTTACGATTTGGTCCCCGAGATGTCGGCGTTCAAAATCACTGACAAGCTGCTGCGCGCGATCGAAGAGGATGAGACGGATGTCTTTATCGTCAACTTTGCTAACCCTGACATGGTTGGACACACGGGCAAGCTCGATAAAACTATTGAAGCCTGTCAGCATGTCGACACCAGCCTGGGCTGGATTACGAAAGCGATGCGCACGTCAAAGGGCACAACTCTGATCACTGCCGATCACGGCAATGCCGAACTGATGATCGATCCGAAAACGGGCCACCCGCACACGGCGCACACCACGAACCCGGTGCCGTTTCATCTAATCGATGAAGGTTCCATCGGCGCAAAGCTGCGCAGCGAGGGGGCATTGGAAGACGTTGCGCCGACAATGCTTGGAATTTTGGGAATTGAGAAGCCGGTGGAGATGACGGGGAGAGATTTACGGGAGGAATGAGTCTTTGTGTAGCCCAGGCGTTTACGCCTGGGACGTGAAAGATCCAGAACGCGCCAGCCCCTTCAGGGGGCTCGATTGCGCGAGGTCGTAAGCCCATAAATGGGCTTTGAAAATTTCACACTTCCGGTTCCCACGCGTAAACGCCTGGGCTACAGAAAATGGCCGCTGTAACTGAGACAATCCACCAAGCCAGACCACGCGCTCTCTCCGTGCGCTGGATCATCAACGCGCGCGAAGACCTGATCTGGTTCATCGGATCGGTAGCGTCCAGTTACTTGCTGCTGATTCTCTACATCACCGGCGTCCTGCCGCTGATTCCCATGGTTGCCGGCTGGGCGATCTTGATTGACGCGCCACACGTATTCGGCACTTTCTCGCGCACGTACTTCGATCGATCGGAGTGGAAGACGCGCAAGCGTCTGATGCTGGGGTCGCTTCTGTTCTTCATCGTTGGGCCGGCGTTGGTTTTGCTTGGCGCGGGCTTCACTTTCTTTTTCATTGCGGCGCTGTGGGCCTATTACCATCTCGTGAAGCAGCACTACGGCTTCATGGTTCTCTACAAAAAGAAGAACAATGACCTCGCGCCAGTCGACAACGCGCTCGATCGTCTACTGCTGATGTTCGCTTTCAATTATCCGTTCGTTGCGTTCATCGCAAATGATCCGGCCGCGATGGCGCGCGTGCCGCCCTTTTTGCGCAGCGGCGTCAACGCGGTCGCGACACTGCTGCTGATTGGCACGATCGTTCTGGGAATTGCCTGGCTAGGACGCCAGATTCAGCGGGCCGTTTTTCGCGAGCCGTTGAACGTGCCGAAGTATCTGCTGCTGGCGGCGGCGATTCCGTTGCATTGGGTGGCACTGTTTACGCCGATGCCCGCAAAGCCGATCGCACTCGTGGCGATTCTCACGATTTATCACAACCTGCAATATCACCGGCTGGTTTGGTTTCATAATCAGAAGTACAGCGCGCAGGATGCGCGCGACCCGCAGGCAGGGATGCCTGCGGTCCGTTATGGTCCGGCCGCATTCATCAGTCGCCGGCTGATTTACTACCTCGCTTTCGGAATTATCTTTGGCATCATCTACCAGGGCCCGCGACAGTATCTCGGCTATCTCAATTTGCACACTGGCGATTCGCCCGCGGCGCTTTCCACTCCGATCCAACTCGGTATCGCGTTCCTCTGGGGCTACGCGTTCATTCATTACTACCTGGACTCTAAAATTTGGCGCGTGCGCAGAGACCCGGCGGTCGGGCAGGCTTTGAAGATGGCGTGAATTATTTGCAGAACGCCGCGACGGCTTCTACGAATTTTTCGGGCGATTCAGCCGGAGGCAAGTGACCGCAGTTGCGGAAGACGATCAGCTTTGCATTCGGGATCGCGTCACGCAACTTGAACGCGCTCTCGAGCGGGATGTGATCATCCTCATCACCCCACACAAGCATCGTCGGCTGGCGAATCAGCGAAGCTTCGCGTTCGATCCGGTTCGCGCTCCAACGGCGGGCGGTGCGAATCATCGCGCGATGTGTGTTTGCGGTCGCCAGTAAATGATGTCGCGAGGCGACCATCTTTTCATTTATCGGATGACCCATTCGCCGATACATGTCTTCCATTCGTTTGCGCAGAATCCATCGCGAACTGAGAAACAGCGGAGTCGCGATATCGCCGACGAGCGGCAGACACGAAACGCGCAGCAAAAACTTCCGTTTCGCATCATCGTTCGTGACCGCGCCGACCAGAATCAATTTTTCGACTCGCTCTGGATAATCGAGGGCCATCGTCGCGGCAATCGCGCCGCCGTAAGAAGCGCCGGCGATCACGGCTTTCTGTATTCCCAGCCGGTCCATCAAACCAATGACGGAACGCGCCTGCTCCGCAATTGTGTACTGCGCATCCGCCGGTTTGTCGGAATAACCGTAGCCGGGCAGGTCCGGCGCAATCGCGCGAATACCTGCGCGCGCGAACGGCGCCAGCACATGACTCCAAATCAAATTTGACGAGATGAAGCCGTGAATCAGAATGATCGGCGGAGCTTTTTCGTCGCCGGCTTCCTGATAATGGATGCGCACGCCGTTGACGCGCGTGAACCAGGAATATTCAGGGTTGTAAATGAAGTCGAGGCTGTCAGGCCAACTGACGTCCCGCGGCCGCGTCAGCAATTTCGTGGCGACCGCGCCGGCAACGACGCCTGAAAGACCGGCGAGTAGGTAACGTTTCTTCATGGGGGAAGCTGATGGGATGTTATCACACGTGAGCACCGGCATTTTATTCACACCTCGCTTCAGAGAGGTGCTGGAAGCAGGGGCAAAAGCGGAAAACCGCTTCAACGGTTTCGAGCTAAAAGCCGTTGAAACGGCTGAAGGAATTCTTTCGATCGCCTCTTCACCTCGCTGAATCGAGGTGTGACTGAGGATGTGGCTCAATCTGTTCCGAGTACAACTGCGGGATGAACCGTCCCCTGGCTCGCGTCGAATCTTCCGACGGCCATCAGTTCGCCTTCGAGTGTCAGGCGAATCGCGTCCCGGTCGTGCCATGAATCCGCTTGCTCGCGAGTGATTCGCAGATCGATTCCATGAAGAGTTCGTCGCGCCTGCTCATCATCGAGTGCAATTGATGGAAGATGCAAGAGTGCCGCGTCTGGTGAAATCAGAACTCTTTCCAACTCCGAAGCGGTCAGTTTCCCCAGCTCATCAAGCGTGACTGCCTGTTCGATTCCGAACCGACCCGCACGAGTGCGGCGCAACTCGGCGAGGTGTGCGCCCGTGCCTAGTTGCCTGCCGACATCCTCTGCGAGCACACGAATGTAAGTGCCAGCCGAACAGACGACGCGAATGCCCAAGTTCTGCGTGCCATCTTCATTTTGTTTCAGCAGCTCGCCGCTCGCCGGCAGGGCCGCAATTTCGTGAATCGTGACGCGAATCGGCTGACGTTCAACTTCCTGTCCGCGCCGCGCAAGCTCGTAAAGTTTTTGGCCCGCGATCTTTTTCGCAGAATACATTGGCGGCATCTGCTCGATTTCGCCGCGCAGCGAGGTGATCGTCGCGTCAATTTCCTCTTTGCGTAAACTTTGGGGGCTTGCCACCTTTGCGTGAAATTCGTTTTCGACCGGTTGCCCAGTCACATCACCAGTGTCAGTCGCGTACCCCAATCGAATTGTCGCCTCGTACTCTTTCTCTGCGCCGCTGAGGAACTGCGCGAGCCGCGTCGCTCGCCCGACCAGCACCACCAACACTCCGGTCGCAAACGGATCGAGTGTGCCCGTGTGTCCAACTCTCTTTTCACCGATGATCTTTCGTATCCGCGCCACGACGTCATGCGAAGTGAGACCCGCAGGCTTGTCGATGATGAGCGCGCCGTTCACGTTGTCATTGTAATCTCTGTGTTCCTCCGTGTCCTCTGTGGTTAAATAAACGATCATTTACCACAGAGGTCACAGAGGAAAGCAAAAACGGCACGGCGAGGAAAACCTTTCGCTCGATCCCGCAAAAGCCCGCGAACGCGTGTTTCAGCGCGCGGCGAAACTGCTGGCGGCCAAGCAGCGGTCTGTCGAAGAATTGCGCGAGCGACTTCTCTCGGGACGTGGCGCGACCAAAGCAAACGTCGACGAAGTAATCGCGCGGTTGCGCGAGTACGGCTACCTCGACGACGCAAAGTTCGCGCAGAGCTATGCGTCACTTCGCCTGCGCGAACGGCCAATTGGGCGCCGCCGGTTGCAAAGAGATTTGTGGCTGAAAAAAGTCGATAAGCAAACCGCAGAAACGGCTCTCGACGAAGTATTCGAAGCAACTCCCGAGGAAGACTTAATCGATCGCGTGATTGCCAAACGCGTTCGGCTGCGGGGTAAACCGAAGACGCGAGAAGATGCGAAGAAGCTCTTCGATCACTTACTGCGGCAGGGTTTTGAGTTTGAATTGGTCAGCGAGAAAGTGCGGGCGTTATTGAAGAGCGAAGTCGACGAAACAAAGATTTAGTTTTCAATCCAGGCGACGGGAACCGGAGACACTAACTGGACTGCTGGACCGGACCTGGAAACCAGCGGCGTGACGTCGCCGGATTCGGTGTCAATCAATAACAGAGAGGCGGGCGCGTCTCCCACCACCATCAATCTCGTGGAAGAATTGATCAGCATTCTGGCGGCCGGTGAAAATGTCTGGCCGATGTGGGCCGATCTTTGTCGTTGCCAGTTGGCGGGGTTTAGGTAAAACAAGTCGCTGCTGTCTCTTGAGTTCTCTTCGATAAAAAAGGGCACGCAGCTCTGCGGGGCAAAGCCGACAAATCGACAAATGGAACACGGTCCCGAAGTTGGGTTGACGGTCTTCAGATTCTCAAGGCTTTTCACGATTAGAATTTGTCCTTCCTCAGAGCGCAATAATGCAGCGCCCGTCTTGCAGACTCCTTCCACCGACCACTTTTTCTCCGTGTCCACCAACGTTACTGAGTCACCGACGGTGGCCAGTGTCGTGGTGTTGGGTTTCGCGTCGCTGGTTCGTTTTTGCGACGGCCCAAACCGGACGAAGATCAGCTTGTCCGGCGCGACCCACTGCGGGCACCCGGTGTCGGCGGGTGCGGCGCCTACATCGTTCCACACCAACGTTTCATGGCCTTCAACGTCGGAAACATATAGTTTGATTGAGCCGTTGTCGCGTTGTTTGTAGCTAAACCGCTTACCGTCCAGCGACCAGGCGAGACAAAAGTGTTCGCCTTTGACAAGCGATTTAACTTCGCCAGTGTGCAAATCGCGCAACAGCACCTCATCTTTGATCGCGTAAACGAGATGTGTTTGCGCAGGATTCGCCGCGGCCTCGAAAACCCCGGAGCTGACGGTGTTGTAGTTGAGAGAATCGTTCGGCCCGGCGGTTAGCTCAATCAAGCTTCTTTCCGTCGCACTGTCGCCAGATAAGATCAGCAAACGGCCTTTGAATTTTGGGCCGGCGGGCGCGGTCTTTTGCGAACAAGCCGCGAGCAGTGCGCAACAGACGATGGCGCCTATGATTTGAAAACGGATCGAACGCAACAGTTTTGACCTGAGCCAGAAGTATCGTCTCGCAAAGCAGATGGATCAAGTTCACCTCGTGCGTGCAGATGGGACAATGGAGTCAGTACCGGGAGCGGTAGCGACCGGGTCGCGACTTGCGCAACGGGCGAGATTGATGAAGGCATCACCCGGTCGCTACCGCTCCCGGTACTGACTCCATCATGTGCGCATGCTAAACTTTTGATTTCATGATGACGGGCAACGAGATTCGCGAAAAGTTCCTTGAGTATTTCGAGCGGCACGGCCATACCCGTGTGCGCTCCAGCCCGCTTTTGCCTGCGAATGATCCGACGTTGCTCTTCACCAACGCCGGCATGAATCAATTCAAGGATGTGTTTCTCGGGAACGAGAAGCGCGACTACGTGCGCGCCTGCTCTTCGCAAAAGTGTCTTCGCGCCGGCGGCAAGCACAACGACCTCGACGAAGTCGGCAAGACCGCGCGGCATCAGACATTTTTCGAGATGCTCGGGAATTTCTCGTTCGGCGATTATTTCAAAGAAGACGCGATCAAGTTTGCGTGGGACTTTCTCGTCAATGAACTGAAGATGGATTCACGGCGTCTGTGGTTCACCGTCTTCGGCGGCGATGACGAAGTAGGGCCCGATGAAGATGCGGAAAAGTTTTGGGCACAGGTGGGCGCGCCGCGTGAAAAAATTCTGCGTTTCGGGCGCAAAGATAATTTCTGGCAGATGGCTGACACGGGGCCGTGCGGTCCTTGCAGCGAAATTCACTACTATCTCGGCGACGATCCTGACGATCCAGAAAAGAATCGCGTTGACCTCGTGAACGGACCGGGCGACACGACGATGGAGATCTGGAATTTGGTCTTCATGCAATACAACCGCGTCGAGGTCGAAGGCAGTAGCCCGACCGTGAGGGAGGGCGCAAAGCAATACATTCTCGAGCCTCTGCCGAAGCCTTCCGTCGATACCGGCCTCGGTTTGGAACGCACCGCCGTAATCATGCAGGGCGTGAGGTCGAACTATGACACGGATCTGCTCCGGAACATCGTTGAATTCGTCGCCAAACTCTCAGGCCGGAAGTACGAAGCGGAAACTCAGGAAGGGTTTGCGATGCGCGTGATTGCGGATCATGCGCGCGCGACTGCGTTCTCGATTGCAGACGGAATTCTGCCGGCGAATGAAGGCCGGAATTACGTCCTGCGCAAGATCATGCGGCGGGCGATTTATCAGGGACGGCACACGCTTGGCTTCGAAGGATTGTTCTTTCATCAAGTCACGAACTTTGTCGTCGACCAGATGGGCGAAGCCTATCCGGAACTCGAAACGCATCGCGAATTCATCGACAAGATGGTTAGGTTGGAAGAGGAGCGATTCGGATCGACGCTGACGGTTGGTTTGCAGAAACTCGATGAGCTTTTCGCGAAGACCGGCAAGGACCAGGTACCACCGTTTAAAGAACTTGCCCAACTCTACGACACGTTTGGCACGCCGCGCGACCTGATTCGGGTTAGCTCGGAAGAGCGTGGCTTCATGTTGGACGAGGAACGATTTAGGCGTTTTTTCGATGCCGCGCTTCAGGCGCTTCAATTAACTGGCGACTCAGAAAAAAGGGAGGCAAAGGCGAAGGCAAAACCGATCTACGGGAAGATCGCAGCGCGCATTCAATCGCTCTTCCGAGGCTACGAAACGACGCGCGTTGACGATGCGAAAGTCCTGGCGCTGGTTCGCGGAGATGAAGAAGTCTCGGAGTTGAAGGAAGGCGATGACGGTAGCGTGGTACTTGATCAGACGCCGTTCTATGCGGAATCCGGCGGGCAGGTGGGTGACGTGGGACATCTGTTTGCGCCCTCCCTCACGGTCGGGCTACTGCCCCGAAGCACGGCGCGTTCTTCCGACCCGGAGGCTGATCGTCACAGTGGCGGGGCAGTAGCCCGACCGTTAGGGAGGGCGTCGTCCGAGCCGCTCATCACACATGTTGTCGATACCTACTCGCCGGTGCAGGGCGTAATCATTCACAAGGTACGCGTTGAGAAAGGCTCAATCAAAGTTGGTGACACGGTCACAGCGGAAGTCGATGTGGAAAAGCGTGATGCCACGCGACGGAATCACACCGCAACTCATCTTGTGCACGCGGCGTTGCGCGAAGTGCTCGGCGCGCACGTGAAGCAAGCGGGGTCAGTCGTGGCGCCGAATTATCTCCGTTTCGACTTCAATCACTACCAGCCAATGACCGAAGAAGAGGTGAAGGAAGTCGAGCGGCTAGTCAACGAACAAATTCTGCGCAACGTGAAAGTCGATACCGACTTCATGCCCGTCGAAGACGCGATTCGCGCGGGCGCGATGGCGCTGTTCGGCGAAAAGTATTCCGGGATGATGCGCGTGCTGACGGTGCCCGGCTTTTCCAAAGAGCTTTGTGGCGGGACGCACGTGCGTGCGACGGGCGACATCGGCGTCTTCAAAATCACGAGCGACGAATCGATTGCTTCGGGCGTGCGCCGGATCTACGCGATCACCGGGTTTGATGCTTACGAACGTTTCCGTGAAGATGAAAAGCTAATCGAAGAAGCGACGTCGAATCTGCGCACCTCGCGCGCGGAACTGCCGAAAGTCATCGGACGATTACAGGATGAGTTGAAGAAAGCCCGGCGCGAAGCTGAAGAATTGAAATTGAAGATTGCCAGCGGCGCAATCGGCAGTGCTGCTTCAAATGGCGACGAGGCGCGAGAAGTTGCGGGCGTGAAGGTTGTTGCACGCGAAGCCAGTGGACTCGACGCCGCCGGCATGCGTCAGCTTTCTGACACGCTGCTCGCGCGGATCAAATCGGGAGTGGTTGTGCTTGGTCGCACCAACGACGGCAAGGCTTCGCTGATCGTGCGCACGTCGGACGACCTTACGAACAAAATTCCTGCCGGCCAGGTCATTAAAGAACTTGCTCCGATCATCGGTGGCAAGGGTGGCGGCAAAGCCGACATGGCGGAAGGCGGCGGCAGCCAGCCTGAGAAACTCGCCGAAGCTTTGCAGGCGAGCTATGGGGTGATTGAGCGGATGCTCAAATAAGATTATTCCGCAGATTACGCAGATTTCGCAGAAAGAATTGGACGCTAACTCCCACTCGTCAAAATCATTGCGTTCGCAAGCCTCGGCTCGTAGAATCCCTTCAACTCAAATCATTTCTTGGCTCCCGGGAGAACTGCCATGAGCGACGAAAGCAGCGAAATCAAGTATATCGATTTCGAAATCAGTGTGCGCCATGAGGATGGTGACGAATATCTCGCCCGCGCCAAGTCCGGCCGGGGAAAGGCCGAAAATCGCTTCACCAACCCATTCAATGAAGACAAGCGAAAAGTTGTCAGGTCCACGCTGACTGCGGCCGCACTCAGATCGTCATCTGCCACACGCAAGACCAAGATGCGCAGTTCGGCTGCTCCCGAAGTTCGCGAGATGAAAGACTTCGGGGCACTTCTTTTTCAGGAAGCTGTCAAAGGTCCGGTGCGTGAGTTCTATCAAAAGTGTCAAGCGCAGGCGGACCGCGAAGGCGCCGGCATGCGTTTGCGGCTCACTCTCGATCTGTCGGTTGAGGATTTGCCCTGGGAGTTTTTGTGTCTCAACGATGACTTCATGGCCCTGAACCCGCGCAGCCCGGTGGTGCGCTACATCGAAGGAGCGGCATCCTGTTCGCTGGTGAAGGTTGAGTATCCGTTGCGCGTGTTGGTGGTGATTGCCAAGCCTTCGGATGAAGTGCCACTCGACACTGATGCCGAGAAAGAATCCATCACGTCAGCGTTGAAGCCACTCACAGACCAGGGCGTGGTCCACCTCAGTTTTATCGAAGGAAACAATACCTGGGGAAAACTGATGAACGCGTTGTTGCCGAACCGCACTAACATTTTGCATTTCATCGGCCATGGCGCATTCGACGAAACGAACAACGAAGGCGTTTTGATCATGGCTGACGAGGATGGCAAGACTCAGCTTGTCGACAGCGAGCGTCTGCGCGTGCTGGTGCAGGGCCGATCGCGTCTGGCTTTGATTCTGCTCAATTCCTGTTTAGGCACCCAGGGCGGCGATGCTCAGCCTTTTTCCAGCGTCGCGGCCGGACTGGTAAAGTCGGGAATTCCCGCAGTCATCGCGATGCAATTCGAAATCAGCGACGATGCGGCGCGCGAAATCTCCGAAGCCTTTTACACCTCGCTTTCGCTGAACATGCCGGTTGATGCGGCGCTTACCGAAGCGCGTCGCAGAATCTTTCTTTCCAATCGGAACAGTCTGGAGTGGGCCACGCCGATCCTTTACATGCAGGTGACGGACGGGCAGCTTTTCGAGTTCAAAGGGGCGCGGCCGCGAACGGCCTCGACAATGCAACCGGTGAAGCCGGCTTTCGAGGCTAACGCCGCCAAGCGTTACGCAGAAGGAGAAGCTGCAATGGAGCGCGGCGATTGGGCAGCCGCAGTGATTGCCTATCGCGGTGCGATGGTTTACGTACCAAATTATCGCGATGCGGGTGAGAAGCTTTCAATCTGCGCGAGTCGCAGCAATGCCGCGACGCTGTTCGAGAAAGCGAAGCGTGCGATTGCGGTAAGGGATTATGGCCCGGCGCTCCAGGCACTGAGTGAAGCGATTAAGCTTGATCCGACGCTGGATGTAGCCGAACTTCGTGAGACTGCGGAGTGTGGCGAGAAGTACCAGCGCGCAATTTTCGCACTACAGCAACGAAACCGAGGAGCGGGCATCGATTTGCTGCGCGAAGTTGTTAGCGTGCGGGCGGATTTCGAAGACGCTGCCCAGCGGCTCGAGGACCTCGCGGCAGACGGGAACGGATTACTGGGTCAGTCGTCCACAAATGCATTGGTTCCCAGCGAACCGCAGGGAACGCCGGAGGAGCAGGCAGGTTGGAAAGATCGTTTGAAGCAATTGGGCAGTTGGGTTACGGCAACGCCAGAAGTGCAATACCAGCCAGCGCAGGGAACTGAGCAGGCGGAACCCTCAAACGAAAAAGACTATTTCGACAAGGGGCGGGAACTCTGGAACAACTGGTTCCGATCGAAAAATCCCTCGGCCCCGCTTCCTGAGATAACGCGGCAGCAACCAGCGCCTCCAGTGATGCCCCCATCACAAAAACAGGAATCACCTCCGCCGGTTACGCCCGCGCAAGCACAACCGGCGTCTCCGCCAGTGACCCAACGGAAAGCAGAACCGTCACCGAATCCGAAAACTCAGCAGCCGCGTGGTTCGGTAGCGGCACAAACACCTCCGGAGCACATACTTGAGTCGCGCATCTATCAAACTGGGCTTATTCCGAAGTTTGTAGCCGAGGCGATTAGCCAATATTTCTTCAGCCAGGGTTGTGAAAGCCAGATACTGGCAAAGGGCGGCGCTTGGGTTGCTCAGGGTAGGAAAGCCGAGCCTCGTCAAGCGGCCGACACGGGCCTTGCGGCGACCGTTGTCATGGAACAATCAGTTGCGCGGCTGAGGGTTTCAATCGGTGGCGGCGCATGGATCGAGCAAGGCAGTTCGGTTGCAGCGGGCGCGGATACCGCTGCTTCGCTGATCACCGGACCCGTCGGCTTGGGGCATCAGCAAGCATTAATCAATATTTTGTGGGGCATCGTTGAAGGATTTGTGACGCGGAGCGGCGGACGTCGAGTCGCTTAGGAGGTATTATTCAGCTTCGATACTCTGATGGGTAATAGAATGATTCGCCGCGTCGAATGAAAGCGGCAAGCTTCAGCCAAAGCACCCGTTCCTCTTCCAAATCGTTCGGCATTTTTAGATTGAAGCGTCGCAGAATGTTGCCGCGGTAGTAATCGAAAGCCGTGCGCATCGCATTGCCTACGGCGCGCGCCGACGCGATCGCGGCCCGATACGCGCCGTAGCCAATCACCGCTAGTACGAACACAAGCACAAGCGTCAAACCGGCAACCGCGGGCTTGTGATTCGGCAACCACGCGACCCACTGAGGCACGCTTGAGTTCGGGCGCACCGGATTCCAACCAGCCAGAATTGCAACAATCACGACTGCGAACTCAACTGCGAATACATAAATCAGCAGCGACAGATTCAACAAGCCATTCATCGTTGCGAAGCTCGCCTTCAGCCCGTCCGCTTTCTCCCCTTCAAGTTCTGCCGAAAGCCGCGGCCAGAATACGGCGGCATCCATTGCGTAGCGCTCGAATGGATACTCTTCGGCAACGGCCAGCGTGTTCGCGAGTTCGGTAGCTCCGACCCGATCAATATCAACCGGCAGATCCGGCGCCGTTGGAGTCGACTCAAGCTCCTCATGCAACGCTTGCGTTTCCTGTTTCAATTTATCAATCAAAGCGTCGCGTTCAGTTTCCGTGACAGGTTTCGCTTTCTCTTCGCCGTTGAGGTTTTCCAGTAGCACGTTCTGCGAGACGAGGAACAGGTACTGACGCCGCAGCGTGCGAAGTTTCGTGTAGAGCTCGACGTTGCGTCTGCGGTTTCGCGTCAACCAGGGTTGGAAAAAAGGACGAACCATCGGAAGCGTGCCCTGGTAAAGTCTCAACACGCGTGCTGAAAGCGCCGACAGCAATACGCCCAAAACCAGCGGCAAAAGAATTAGTTGAAAGAAGCTTGCATTCAGAATTATGAGAACCAGATCGGTAGCGCTGGTCGCATGAGGTATGTCACCGGTCAGAAGCTGCGGCACCGGGCGGCCGAGAATTGGTCCAATGATGAATAGGTGCAGCAGGACGAAACCGACCGCGGGAAGAAAGTACCAGAAGAAAAACGCGCTGTTCAGAGGGTTCTTCAGCCAGTCGCGAACGACGCTTCCTGCTTCGTTAAATATGCTTGACGAAATTCCCAGCATGACTGTTTAGAGTACTAACTTCAGCCGGCATCGGAGTTGGCAAAAAGCCCGACTAAAGTCGGGACTCTGAACTCTTCATTTCTTTGAAGACCCCAGCAGGATCGCGCCATAGTCTTTCAGCTTTACATACTTGCCGCCAAGTTGATCGAGGGTCGGTCCGGGGCCATGAACCGTCTCAACCACTGTCAGTCCGCGAGTGACTCCTTCGACCAGGATTCCAATCGGCAATCCATTAACCGTTATCACTAGTACACGTTCAGGACTTTTGCGCGCCAGTGTTAGGGCTGCTTTAGTATCGAGACTGTCGCGCTCGACAGCTGAAGCAGTGATGAAGCGCAAGGTACGCAGATGAATCTCCGCCGAAACGGCTTTCGTTAACTCGCTGAATCGAGCAACGCCCCACGAACCATCGCCCATTCGCACAACCAGATGCCACCACGGCTGACCTCCCAACGCGTTGAGAGCGGCAATCGCCTGGCCCACGGTGGCCTCGCCCTTGACGGCGATGAATCGGTTCTTTTCTTTATTCAGCGTTTCGTCGGAGATTGGCATGTCCAGCGTTTTTGAGAGAATCCGAAGATTAAGAACTTCAACCGGCTACCGCGCGCCGATTCTAGACTTTTCCAATTTGATTGGAAAGAAAGTTTTCAGGGCTGCGCACATGCTCGGCGCGAAAACCAACTCCCACCAGCCGCGCGGGGATCCTCCGCAGAAAAGGCCAGCGATTGAACAGCTTCATCGGCCACGGCAGACGAAAATCAGGATTGCCGAGGACGCGGCGGATCACATTATTCTGCAAAAAGACCTGCAACCCTTGCGTCATCTGTGTTGGGAAGCCACGACGGAACTGCACGCGCTGAAGATCAGCGACCGATACAGTGTTGCGTGACAGCCGTTCAGCGAGAATGTTCGCAGCGGCCACCGCGTCCTGAATCGCCAGATTGATTCCCACACCGCCAATCGGCGACATCGCGTGCGCGGCGTCCCCAATGCAGAGGAGACCGGGACGATGCCACTTGAGCAGACGATCGATTCGGACTGTCAACAACTTGATGGGCTCCCAATCGCTCAGTTCATTCACGCGATCACGCAGAAACGGCGCGACCGAAAGAACGTCGGCGCGAAACGCATCAATGCCTCGCTGCTTGATGTTTTCGAACTCGCCTTTGCGAATCAAGTAACCACACTGCCAATAGTCGCCGCGATTCAACATGACCATCATCTTGCCTTTGACGATGCGTCCCAGCGTTTGCTCGCCGTCTGCAGGCTTGCGCGACAGACGAAACCACAGCACATCCATCGGCGCGCCGAACTTCTGAACCGCAAGGCCGGCTTTCTCGCGCACGATGGAGCCGCGTCCGTCCGCGCCGACAATCAGATCGGCGCGCACTTCGAAATCTCCGTCGGGCGTCTCAGCCTTGACGCCGACAACGCAGCCTTCTAATTCAAGCAGATCGACGACTTGGGCCTGCATGATCAATTTGAAAGTTGGATAGCGCCGCGCGTGTTCACCGAGAAAATCGAGAAAATCCCACTGCGGCACCAGCGCGATAAATTTGCACTTCGTCGGTAGATGCGAAAAGTCGGCGAGCTTCACGAACTCTTCGCCGATTTGCCCGCCCAGCTCGCGCACTTCCTGATGTGGCAGTTTCAGAAACTCTTCAAGCAGACCCAACTCGTGCATCACTTCCAGCGTCGACGGATGCACGGTGTCGCCGCGAAAATCGCGCAGAAAGTCTGCGTGCTTTTCGAGCACCACGACATCGACACCGGCGCGGGCCAGCAGAAATCCAAGCATCATTCCCGCCGGGCCGCCGCCGGCGATGCAACAGCGAGTCTTTGTTGCACCACTCTGTTTATCGGTCATGGATCTCCAACAGCCGACAATCATTCGGAGAGCATACTGACGGAGAAAGAAAAACGTGCTATTCGTGGTATCAAGTCATGATAGTCCTCGAGATTTTCCGGAAGGTAATCGTCCGTGGAAATCTCGCGCAAAGTTTCGCAGAGTTGCTTCCATTCCTGCCAGTAATAGGCATCGGGTTGTTTAGCATCGTGTGCCGCCACGGCGGAAACTTTCTTAGCGGCCGGCTGCTTCTTGGTCTCGGCTTTCGCGGGTTTTGCTTGGCGGGCAGGTTCACTTGGTTCGTGCTCTTTAGCCAGCGTCGCGCATCGATCAAGAAACTTCGGCCAAGTACCGAGCTTACCTTTAACTGAGTTCGATTGCTCGCGCAAACGTTGCAAGAAACGCGGTGCCAGATTGGGATAACCGGCGACTACCGCCAGCAGTACTTGGGCAATGCGATAAAGGCCCGGGTGTGAAACCGTGCCTTCAAAGGCGGCCATCTCGTGGCTCGGAATTCCGACACGGACCAATCTATAGGTGTTTAAGAAACGCTTGACCGCGCGCGGCGTGCGAAACAACGGGGACAGTCGTTTAATATCCTCCAGTTCCCATTCCTGAAACTTCAATTGTTCCGGATTCAGCTTGTCCGCGGGCCTACGCTTTTTGGGGTCGGCAGCGACCGTTTCCGACTTATGTCGTTGCGGGATTACTATGCCGGCTCTCGCCGGGCCAGACGTTGATGACTGACCGTCGGCCCCTTTATCCGACTTGATTTGAGGAGTGTGAGTAAACCCCGCTTCTTTTGCGGCGGCCGCGACGTCGGTTCCCACCAAGCCATCGATCAAGCCGCGATAACCGGAATCGGTGATAGGCCGCAAATAAAATGGTATCTGAAAGATCTTCTCGAGATAGTCCTGCGGCGTGGAGGGCTGCCGTAGACTTTCGTCATCATCGGCGTCGTGGTTTTCCGTCGCCAACAAATCAGGATAATGAGTCTCGAGACACTGTCGCAGCCAGCGCGGGTCCACCGCCACCACGACCACGAACAACGGAAAGGCCAGCAGGAGGTGCACAGCTTCCAACACTTCGATGACTCGATCGGGTTGGCATCGATCCAAATCGTCCACGTAGAGAACGATTCGTTGGAACGGGAGCAGGCGACGCTTGGGCTTGAACTTCTTCTTTGCTTCCTGCGCGGCACGCAATCCTTCGTACCAGCGTGCTTCCAGGGCATCACTGGTTTGCAGCAAATCACTCAGTCGCTCAAAGTCTCGCCTGATAAGGGAGATCAATCCCAACTGTTTCTTATAATCTTCGGAGTTGATTCGTTCTTTGACGAATGATTCCATCTGGTAGGTGGGACTAAGGGCCTCCAAATCCTGTTCGAGTGAATCGACGTGGCTTTTCGCTCCCTCGAGTTTGATTTTTGCTTCTTGCTCCGCCTGCGTGGATTTTTTGAGTTCTTCCTCTTCAGGTTGAACCAAGACGTTGAGCCGTTGCTGTCTAACGTGCTCGACTCTGTCCACGGCCGTCTGGAGCGCGTCGAGTACTTTTGTGCCTTTCAGCGCCTGGCCGAGCAGCACCAAAACGCTGGTGGCGAGCCCGGATCCCAGTCCGGCCGGCCGACTGAATTCGTGAAGTAAACCTGTCTGCTGCGCAAGGTAGTAGACCGCGAAACCGATCAAGACTGGCACTGCCAAAGCGCCCAGCAAAAGAATTAGCCGATCGCGCCGGCCCTCCGGCTTGAAGATCATTTGCAGGAGTTTTCTTGCTTTTCCCACGCTCGTTTGAATTTCCTCGACTTGCGTCTTTAGTGCCTGATAAGACTCGCCAACCTTCGGCGCACCAAGTTGGTTGGCGACTTTATCGAGATCCTCTTTGACCGATGGATCGTTAGCAAGCAGGGTCACTAAATCATTTTTCAATTCACCCAGCGAGATTTCGCGTGATCGGACCTCAGCGGCGCGCTGATCGAGAGTTATCTGAGCCTGATCGCGCTCGCGTTTCGCTTGTTCTAGCTCCATGCGGGATTGCCTAAAGAGACCACGCGCCTTTCCCAGTTCGCGCACAACCCGCTTCCGAGTCTGTTCCGGCGTTTCCTTTGAATCCGCAAACGCGCTCAACATTCGATTGAAGAGTTCGGAAACCAGGCTCGCCCAGAGATTAGCATCGAGATAATGCCAGGCATTGAAACGGATTTGGAGAATGTTGCTGCAGTATGGAGTCAGTCCCGGGTTCTCGCGTTCTAATGCCGCCAGTGAATCGATCTCCTCGGACATACGCGCCATGAAAAAGCTCTTGCCGGTGCCCCAGTTGCCGAACAATCCGAGGGCCAGCGGCGGCTTTACGTCACGCGCCGCGAGCACACTGCAGACAGCCTCGACATCGGGCATGATGTCCAGTCTGTCTTCGCTCTCGAGTGTATCTGATCGATAACCGGCACGACGCAGCAGCGGGACGGCCGCAAGTGTCTCAGGAAGAATCGCGATGTATCCTTCGCCGTCGTAGTGCGCTTCAAAATCACTGTAGGTTAACAGGGCCGCGCCCGGAAAAACCTGTTGGCCAATCCTTAATCTTCCCCAGTATGGTCCCCATGAATTTTGAATGATGAAGCCTTCGCGCGTATAACCCAAAACTGATACACAGTGCCCCCCGACCGTCGAATCGTTTTTCGGATTGAACGCGATCACAGGGCTGGGTTTGGACACCATCCAACCCGAGTGTACGAGAATGCTTATAACCGCGGCATGATGCTCGTAGATTGCGGCCCTCATGACTTCGACGCCGTTGGGAATTCTTTGATAACCGAGAGGCTTGTATTTCACCGCCGCGGCTGCTCTCTCGGGGGTGAGCGCGCCATAATCAAGTGGTTTGTAAGGCCAGAGCGCCTCTGGGCAGACACCGTTTTCAAGCCAGGCTCGCATTCCGTCGCGGAGAAACGAACCTTTATCCTCGCCAAGTGGAAGATCGCTATACTGCTTTGATAGTTGCTGGAGCATGCGGGCGCTGACCTGTTCGTAGATGCCCCGTTCGCGCAGCAGATAATTGATCGTGGTGGCCATTCCGTTCCCAACTGCAGCCCCTTCCTGACCTTGATCCAGAACGACAATGCATTCGTGTTTGGGCAGAATTTGTTCTGGCACCGGGGACTCCGTCGGTGTGTAGACCGCAACTGTTGGATCTGTAGTCGGAGAAGGGTTGTTTTCGTCGATCTGAGCGCTGGGCATGGCAATCTCCTTGGGTTGAAAGATGAAAACAACAAACGACTTGAACTAGGGGCTTGAATCGACAGTCATTCGTTTCGTTGCTCGGGAATCAGGAATTTTGCCTGCGCGAGATTCTAAAAGTGACTGGCCATTCTTACAAGGAGTATTAGTAACTTCCGCGCCGTAAGTTTAGCTTCCATCGTTTGAGACCGGCCAGCAGAAATCCAAGCATCATTCCCGCCGGGCCGCCGCCGGCGATGCAACAGCGAGTGTCTATGTTTTTCGGGCCACCAACAGACATACAAGACCGAACGGAATAACAATAATCACTTCACGCAACGAGGCGCGTTGCGACCACGGGTACCCGAACACTTCAAAACGAAACGGTTCGAACAGTCGATACACATGCAAACTCCCAATCGACAGGTGCAGCACCCCCGACAAGAGGGCTGCCGATCGTCGCCAGCTCAATCGCACGATGGCGATGAGATTGATTATGATGAATGCAGTGTAAACCAGTAAGGACGCTGCACTGTCGAGCTTCGAAAAGTCCCAGCTCCCAACGGCGAACCCGCTCCCGGTCTCTAGCCGGTAGTAATGGCAAGACCAGTGCGGCATCCAGGAGCAAGCCGCCAAACCAAAGAATACTCGAAGCCACGACTGGCGCATGGTGGGATCAACCTTCAGAGACCAGCTCCTGTTTTGCGATCTTACGTGTTTTCACAAATTGATAAATGCCGCCGCCGAAGAAGCTATAGAAAAAGCCGACCCAAAAAAGCGAATAAAAATAGAGAAGCACCGCGGCCAGCGCGGGAGCGAGGGCGCACAAACCAAACACGATCAGTACCGTGGTGACGATCCAGTTGAACTCTACGCGGTTAACGACGAACTGATAAGATTTCGTGGCCAGATTCCGCCACCAACGCCAGACTGTCGGAAAGCCCCAGAAGCACGCCCAGAACATGTAGCCGTAGATCAAGGCGCCGAACACCACGCCGAAAATCAAAGCACCGAGCGGCTGGCTTCCGCTATCAGGGATCGTAGAAATCTGAATGAGCAAAATGATTGCGCCGACCGGAAGGTCGACGGCGCCGGCAATCCAATTGCGCCGCATGATCGCTCTGGCTCGCTCAGGCGAAAGTGGTGTGGGCAGGATAAGTGTCTGCCCCGCATCCGTGACGCGCTGAGTGAGCGGCAGAGTGGCTGCCGGATCGTGATACGACGCCGACAGCAACTGGCCATCGGCAATGCAAAAACTGAGCGACTCGTCAGAATAAGTTCGGTTGCATTGGGGGCAGCGCTTCATAGCCGGGGTGGTAACTTCTATATCTCAGGTCTCGCAAAGTCAATACCGGCTCGACCCGGCAAAACTACAAGATCTTCGCGTCTGCGTGTATGATTTGCGCGCTTTTCAACCCCAACAATTCATCGGAGGAGCATTTCATGCGAAGAACGACTTTGCTAATTCTGTCTTTCGCGTTCGCCATCGTCTTAATCGGCTGTTCCAAGACAGAGACAACTAACAACAGCAACTCAAACATGAGTACTAGTGAAAAATCCATGGCCACCCCGAAGACCGAGATGGCCGCAAACGCCGGCGATAAGATTGGCGTGCCGGAGTGCGATGACTTCATCGCCAAGTACGACGCGTGTGTTTCCAACAAAGTACCGGAAATGGTTCGCGCGCAATACAAGGATGCAATCGCGCGTTGGCGCAGTGAATGGCGAAAGTTGGCGGCCGATCCCGCTACGAAAGCCCAGTTGGCCGCGACTTGTAAACAGATTGCCGAGCAGCAGAACGCAGCCTTAAAGTCGTTCGGCTGTAGCTTCTAATTGTGTCCGACAAACTTGAGTTTGTCGCAGTCATCGCGAGGTTTGCAGGGCTGCCAGAACGGTTCTGAACCGCCGCTGACGGCCGGCATGATGCAAATCTCGGCGTTTGTTTGCAGCGGCGCGTCCAGCACTTGATCGCGACGGACGATGCTGCTGTTGACGAAGATGTTCACGTGCTGGCGGACTTCACCCTGTTCCGTCAGCACGCGATCTCGCAAACCCACGTACCGCTCCCACAGTTCGCTCAACGCATCACGAACCGTCGCGGGCGCGGCGTCGATCTTAATTTCCGCGTCGCCCGACGTGAACTCTGTTAAGTAACCCGCGATTTGAAAAGTGACCATTTGGATCCCGCGAGCAGGATGCTCGCGGCCCGCAGGCAAGATGCCTGCGCTCCAGCTTTCCGCTTATACTGACACCGCATCTTCTACCTTGAATGGCCCGCGCGAGTCAAAAACTGGCTGACGAGCAATTGAAAGAACGCGTGCGCGCGTTTTGGCAGGCGCATCCGTGCGGCACGAAGTTTAGCGACACAGAGATTGGCACCCGCGAGTTCTTTGAGCGGATCGAAAGGCATCGTTACGCGAAGGAATGGCACATTCCCGCGGCGGCGGATTTCGCCGGCGCGAGCGGATTGCGCGTTCTGGAAATTGGTTGCGGCATGGGAACCGACGGCGCGCAGTTCGCAAAGGCCGGCGCCGATTACACCGGAGTCGATTTGACGGAAGCGGCGATCGAGCTGGCACGGAAACGCTTCGAGCTGTTCGGATTGAAGGGCACGCTGCAAGTCGCGGATGCAGAAAATCTGGATTTCGCTGACGAATCATTCGACGCCGTTTACTCGCATGGCGTCTTGCATCACACGCCAGACATCGCCGCCGCTGTCCGGGAGATTCATCGTGTGCTGAAGCCGGGTGGTCGCGCGATCGTGATGCTGTATCATCGCGGCAGCTACAACTATCGCGTAGGCATTCGCGTCTTGCGACGTGCGGGCGCCGGCCTTTTGAAAAGCGAAGCCGGAATTAAACTGATCAACGTGCTCACCGGCGAACCTATCGACGCTCTGCGGGAGCGAGCTGCACTGATGCGCGCGCCGAATGGTCACTTGTCAGCGGCCGAGTTGCTCAACGAGAGCACTGACGGCGCCGGCAATCCGCTCGCTCGCGTTTATTCACGACGCGAAGCGCGCGAACTGTTCAAGGATTTTCGTGAGGTCGAGCTGCGCGCCTTTTTTCTGAACAAACGATTCATTCCGATCGTCGGAAATCTTTTGCCGCGCTCGATTGAATCAGCGCTCGCCTCGCGCTGGGGCTGGCATCTGTGGATTTATGCCAAGAAATGAATTTGGAGTGCGCCGGCTCGACGGCGCTTTTCTTTTACTCCGAAAACTATTGCGAGTATTAAACTGAAAGCGGCGTCGAGCCGCCGCACTCCAAAATGCGAAACGTACTAATCACCGGTGGCGCGGGTTTCATCGGCTCGCATCTTGTCGATCGCTTAATGTCAGAAGGCGATTGGCGGGTCACTGTCGTTGACGACTTCAACGATTTCTATTCACCTTCGGTCAAGCGCGAAAACATTAGCGAGCATTTGCCGAATCCAAATTTCAAATTGTTCGAAGCCGATATTCGTGATGGTGACGCGATAGAAAAGGCATTCGCCGACACAAGGTATGATTGCGTCGTGCATCTGGCGGCGCGCGCGGGTGTCCGACCCTCGTTGAAAGAGCCGCGCCTGTACGTCGAGACAAACGTGAATGGAACGCTGAACCTGCTCGAGCTGGCGCGAAAGCACCGTGTCAAACAGTTTGTGTTCGGATCGTCTTCTTCAGTTTACGGTGTCAATCCGAAAGTTCCATTCAGCGAGGACGACCCGATTTTTAATCCGATCTCGCCTTACGCGGCGACGAAGGCCGCGGGTGAGTTGATTTGTCACACCTACTCGCATCTTTACGACATGCGAATTATTTGCCTGCGATTCTTCACCGTGTACGGCGCGCGACAACGACCCGACCTTGCGATTCACAAATTCGCAAAACTGATCAGCGAAGGGAAAGCGATTCCGGTTTTTGGCGACGGCACAACGCGTCGCGATTACACTTACATCGACGACCTCATCGCCGGCGTGCGGGCCGCGATCGACTACAACGCGAGCGATTACGAAGTAATTAATCTCGGCGAGTCGCGAACCGTCGAATTGCGCGAGCTGATTTCGCTCATCGAAAAGCAACTCAGCATACGCGCTGAAATCGATTGGCAGCCACCGCAGCCGGGCGACGTTCCGCAGACCTTCGCCGACATTTCAAAGGCAAGAAGATTGCTTGAGTACGAACCGCAAACCCAGATTGAAACCGGCATCAAACGGTTCGTCGAGTGGTTCAAAGCGAAACAGACCCGCGAAAAGACACGCGTCCAAACGTCCTAGCGCCGCCCGTTCGTTGGCTGCGGTGCGCATCGATTACTGCAATGCCGCATCATTCAGTTAAAATGCCTCGGTTCTAGGAGGCGCGGATTTGATCACAACCGAAATCGAGGCCAGGCCACGTCTGACCGAGCGCACGCCGCGCAACGGCGAAGCGCCGGAGATCTCTATTTTCCTGCCGGTTTTCAACGAAGAACCGAACCTGCGGCCGCTGCATGAGAAGCTGGATCGGTCGCTGGCGCAGCTTGGCCGCGCTGCGGAAATCATCTATGTCGATGATGGTTCGTCAGACGGCAGCCTGTCAGTTTTGCGCGAAATTGCGGCGCGCGACCCGCGCGTGCGCGTGATTGCGTTGCGTCGCAACTATGGCCAAACGCCGGCAATGGCCGCCGGCATCGACGCTGCTCGCGGCGAAGTTTTGATTCCGATGGATGCCGACTTGCAAAACGATCCGGCGGATATTGCGCGACTGCTCGATAAGATCGACGAAGGCTATGATGTCGTTTCCGGCTGGCGAAAAGCTCGCAAGGACCCTTTGATCACCCGCAAGATCCCATCGCAGATTGCGAACTGGCTGATTTCGAAAATCGGTGGCGTGCCGCTGCATGATTATGGCTGCTCGCTGAAGGCTTATCGCCGCGAATCGCTCGCTGATGTTCAGCTCTATGGCGAGATGCACCGCTTCATTCCGATTTACGCTTCATGGTCAGGTGCGCGCGTCACAGAAATCCCCGTCGAGCATCATCCGCGCACGATGGGCAAATCGAAATATGGTTTGTCGCGCACAATCAAAGTCGTCTTCGATCTGATGACGATCAAGTTCATGGCGTCGTATCAGACCAAGCCGCTCTATGTCTTCGGCTGGGCCGGCTTGCTGACATTCGCCGTGTCATTGGTGTGTGCCGTCTTCGCATTTCTGATGAAGTTCGCGAGCTGGCCGCATCACGCTGATTTCATTCAAACGCCATTGCCGGTTTTGACGATGGTCCTGCTGGTGCTGGGCGTGCAGTTTTTTCTGATGGGATTGCTGGCCGAGATGCTCGTGCGCACGTATCACGAGTCACAAGCGAAACGCATTTATGCGATAAGAGAACGAATAAATTTCACCACAGAGGACACAGAGGAATACAAATAGAAAAGGATTACAAAGGCCGTGGAAAGGAACGAAATCAGCGGAGCTATCGTGGACGCCGCGATGAAAGTTCATTCAGCACTTGGTCCGGGCTTATTGGAAAGTGCGTATGCTGCATGCTTGCGACATGAACTGGTGAAGAGAGGATTACGCGTTGCGTCCGAAGTTCCTGTTCCTGTTGTCTATGATGGCATCAAGTTGGAGGCGGGATACAAGCTTGATCTCCTCGTCGAGGATACTGTGGTTGTTGAGTTGAAAGCCATCGAAGCTTTAGCACCGATTCATCAAGCTCAAATTATCTCTTACTTGAAACTTGCCGGTAAACCGATCGGTTTACTTATCAATTTTCACAGTCTCCACCTGAAGGACGGCATCAAGAGATTTGTTATCTAGCTGATTATTATGTCTTCCTCTGTGTCCTCTGTGGTTAATTGATCTATGTGTGGAATTGCCGGTTGGGCCCATCTGAATCCACGTACACCGCCACCTGACGGCGCGGAAGAGCTGTTGCGATCGATGTGCGATCGCATGGTGCATCGCGGGCCCGACTCGGAAGGTTACGTCATCGACGATGGAGTTGCACTCGGCATGCGGCGTCTGGCGATCATCGATCTCTTAACAGGCGAGCAGCCGGTGTTCAATGAAGATCACAGCGTCGCGGTAGTCCTCAATGGTGAAATTTACAACTATCGCGAGTTGCGCGCCGATCTCGAAACACGCGGGCACACTTTCCGCAGCGCCTCAGACACTGAAGTCCTCCCTCATCTGTACGAAGAATACGGGCGCGGAATGGTCGAACATCTCAACGGGATGTTCGCGTTCGCGCTTTGGGACGATCGCCGCCGCCGCTTGTTCATTGCCCGCGATCGCTTTGGCGAGAAACCGCTCTACTGGGGCGTTTTCGATAACACACTCTTGTTCGCGTCTGAGCCGAAGGTTCTGCTCGCGCATCCATCGGTCCGTCCCGATCTTAATTTGAACGCGCTACGTCAATATCTTTCATTCGATTACGTACCCGCGCCGCTTTCGATTTACGAAGGCATCAACAAACTTCCCGCCGCGCATCACCTGACGCTTGAAGAGGGCCGCGCCGAAGTGCAGCGTTATTGGCAACTGAGTTACAAACCGCGGCCGTCCGTGCCGACGGTTGCGGAAGCAGCGTCGCAACTTCGCGATTTGTTGCAGGATTCTGTGCGCATGCGACTAGTGTCCGATGTGCCGCTGGGTGTGCTGCTCTCGGGAGGCATTGATTCCTCGATGGTGACGGCACTGGCGGTGCGCGCTTCATCAGAGACAGTCAAGACGTTCTCGATTTCGTTCGCTGAAGCGTCGTTTGACGAGTCTCAATATGCGCGGCGGGTGGCGGAATTCCTCGGCACCGATCATCACGAAGAGCGATTCAGCGCCAGCCTGGCTGCAAATCTGGTCGGCGAAATCGGCGCGTGGCTGGACGAGCCGATGAGCGATCCTTCGCTGGTGCCGACGTACTTGCTTTCGCGGTTCAC
>DASXTE010000221.1:0-11956 GCA_036505595.1 Pyrinomonadaceae bacterium | reverse complement strand
GCTCGAGAATCAGCTTCCGAATCTCGCAATCGATTTTCCAGATGCGTTCGTTGAGCGGCGGCACCTTATCTTCGTGTTCTTTGAAAACTTCGTTGGCAACGTCGCCAATTTCTTTCAGCAGATCGTCGCGATTCTTGTCAGGCAAATATTCTTTTCGATGCCGCTCAAAGAACCGCCGCAGAATATCGTGAAGCAGTTTGCCCGCGTCGATTGCCGGCAAATCGAGCGCAGCTTCGTTGCGCGGCTCCAGCCGCAGCACCCGCGCCGCAAAAAACTTGTACGGACAATTGCCGAACGCGCTGAGGCCGCTGGCGCTGTAAACATAGTCGGGCCCGAAATGATTCGCGAGCAGCGCGCGCAAATCGTTTTGCGTGATTTGTCCGTCGAAGGGACCAAACGAATCGCCGCCGCGCTGTAGCTCAATCGAAACACGACGCAGCAATGAATCTGAGATGTACGTTTCGTGATGCGCCTGTCCGATCAGTTCTGCGACTATTGGTACCGGTAAGAGTTTTTCGCCGCCCGCGCGGTGTCCCTGCCGCGCTTTCTGTGTGATCAGTTTGGTTGCCAGCTCGGAAGCGTTCGAGGTCAATCGAAGATCTTGGCTGCTCAAGTTGCTGCGAACCTGATCCTGATCAAGCTCGATCGGCGCAATCGCGCGTCGCAACTCTTCAATGTAATACGATGCAACGGTTTCGATGCCGTCGTCTGCCGCAAGCGGCCGCGTCAGGTAGAGTCGGTCAGTAGCGCGGCACGCGCACTGATAGAAGTAATGCTCCTCTTTCAAAAGCGTCTCCGTCGAAATGTCTTCGAGCACGAGCCCATGCTTCTTCAGCCGCTCGCGTTCTTCGTGCGGATACAACCAATCGCGCGAGGTGCGCAGCGGGAAACTTCCTTCAGTCATTCCGGCAATGAACATCGCCCGAAATTTCAATCCGCGCACGTCAGTAGCTTCCAGGACGCGCAAGCCATCACGATCGCCGGCGGCGATGGAGAGGACTTGTGATTTCAGGCAACGCTCGAGCTCGTCAATAAACGAAGCCAGCGAGGTTTGTGTCGGAAGCCCGACCGTAAGCGAGGGCACACCATCGTCACTGGCCGACACCACCTGCTGAGCAAAATCAAAGCTGCGAACGGTTGCCGCGAGAGCGCGCCGCAAAGCCTCAAGGCCGCGAATATTCAGCGTGACCTGTGGAACATCCGCCGCCTGCTCGCGTCTGGTCAGTGCGGCGCCGACTTGTTTTGGAAACTCGAAACGTTCGAACAGCGCCATCAAAGCCGAGCGCAATTCGTTCGGCGTCGCCTCATCCGGCACCTGCGCAATTGCCTGACGCAGGTGCTCGATCACCAGCATCGTCCAGGCGATCGCCGCGGGATGAACTGGCGCCGGACGCTTCGGTTTTTCTTTTGGCGCGGCTTCATCTTCGGCAGGAGGCTCAACGTCAAGAGTCGCCGCTGCGTCATCGCCATCGGTCTCTGCGCCAATGAACGAGCGCGCAGCGTCGGCCGACGGCAACACGCGAATCAGACGCGCCGCGCGATCCAGCCACGCACGCACGCGCAGTTCGCTGCCGACGTACGCGATCACATTCTCGATTACATCAGGCGACCAGACGCCGATGCCAAGCGCGGCTCGCCGCCTGGTGTCACGTTCAGTTTCAGCCTCAACATCGAGGAGCTTCGCGTATTGCCGATCAAAGGTCTGCTTCAGGAGTTCCACGTCTGCGCGCGAAACTCGGAAATATCCGGTCTTCACCAGGTGCGCGATTTCACTCGTCTTCGGATCGATGACGTGCTCGCGTTCGGAACTCCGCAAAATTTGAAACAGCTTTGCAGTCGCGCGCACACACGGAATGTCGTTCGCGGCCACGCGGCGTTCCAAATTGCAGGGCACCGACTCAGCTCCGCACACGCGCAGGATGGCCTCGGCGTAAGCGGCGCGTTCGCGCACCACCAGAGCGATGTCCGAAAGTTTATAGTCCTCTTCGATAGTCAGACGCTTGATCTCTTTGGCGATCCAACGAAGCTCAGTTTCGCGATTGCTGCACTCGCGCAGGAGCGCAGGCATCCTTGCCTGCGGTTCACCGGCATCCTGCCGGTCGCGTACGCCATCGCTGACAGTCTGGTTATCGCCATGGAGGTCGCTCGCGTTGAATAATCTCGCACGCAAAGGCGCCAGTTCACGGCTGACTTCCTCGACGCTGTCACGTGATACCACCTGAAAGTCAGCAACCGACTTCAATTGTTCGATGGTTGCTTGAAACGGCTGGAAGATTTGGCTGTTGCGATCGTCGTAATTGACGTTGACGATGACGTTCGGAATTGCGGGAATCAACCGGCGCAGAATCTCGCCCTGCACCGGCGTGAAATCAAAGAACCCGTCAAGGACAAGCAACTCCACATCGTCAAGCCACGGAAGCGTGTACCGCAAGTTGCTAACTTGCGCGCTTTCGCGCGGACGCGAGTTAACAACTTCCGCAACATCACCGCGCAGAATTTGCAGCGCGCGAAGTTGATCGGCGTCTTCGTCAGTGAGTCCGAAACGATCGAGCGTCTTAGAATACTTCGAATAGATGAGCGCAATGTCGCGATCGAAGTCGAGCTGGGACTTTGAACTTTGAACTTTAGACTTTGGACTTTGGACTTCAGCCGCTCGCGCCTCAACGATGCTTGCAAACTCCTCCGCCGTCTTCCCCGCGCGTTGCAACTCGCCAATCAACGACGCGACTGTGTTGACACAGCCGTCGCGGTTCGCGAGACGCTTGATCGCCGGAAGGTTTCCCCTATCGGCGAGTTGCTTGATAATTTGCGAAATCAGGCTATGACGCAGCGGCAGCTCTTCGCGATCGATTGGTACTCGGGGCACCAGCCCGGCAGTGTCAGAAGCCTGACCGTCAGGAAGGGCAAGTAACGAGGTGGAGGCATCGTCGACGACCGCGCTCGACAGCACGCGCCTGACAAATCCGCGAAAAAGATAGAACGGAAACTCACCCCAAACTCCGTTGGCATTCTTTCCATCGAGAATCTTTTGCGTTGCGAGGTCGAGCAGCGGATGTGAGGCGGCAATGTAGAGCAGCCGATCGCTCTCGCCTTTCGCAACGTACTCGGCACAACGCGCGAGCAGCTGTTCGCGATTGGTTCCGAGGACAGGCCCTAACCAAATTTCTTTTGTCACTTCTTACGACTCGCCTGCGCCGGCAGATTTCACATTCAACAGAGGATGCTTCTCGTCATCAACGTCCGTGTCTGTTTCATCGGCGACCAATTCAGGAAACAAACCGCCTTCATCAAGCGTTAGCACGCGCGTTGATTTATCGATTGGTTCAAGCGTCTCGATCTCTTCACCAGCAAGTGCGCCCCGCTCTTTGAACTTGCGCGCGGTCACGAGCACGCGCGCTTCAAGTGAGCCGACGCCTTTGTTGTAAGACTCGAGCGCGCGATCCAGGTTTCGGCCGATGTCGGCGAAGTAGTTGATGAACGTGCGCAGGCGATCGTAAAGCTCTTTGCCGAGCCTGCCGACTTCGTCGGCGTTCGCCGCGCGTTGTTCCTGCTGCCAGCCGTACGAGATTGCCTTCAAGAGTGCGATCAGCGTCGTCGGCGTCGCGATGATCACGCGTTGATTGATTCCATCTTCGATCAGTTTTGGATCCTGTTCGAGCGCCGCGCTGTAGAAATTTTCGCCCGGCAAAAACAGCAACACGAACTCCGGCGTCGGCTGCACAGTCTCCCAATAAGATTTCTTGCTGAGATTGCCGATGTGCGCACGCACCAGCCGCGCATGTTCCTTCAAACGATCTATTCGGACTGCGTCGTCATTCGTCGAAATTGATTCGTAAAAAGCTTCGAACGGAACTTTCGCGTCGACAACTATGGTGCGATTGCCCGGCAGGCGAACGATGACATCAGGACGAATGCGGCCCTCTTCAGTTGCCACGCTCTCTTGTTCAGTGAAGTCGCAATACTGAAGCATGCCGGCGAGCTCAACTACGCGGCGCAACTGAATCTCGCCCCAACGACCGCGTATGTGAGGTGTGCGCAATGCCTTCACGAGATTTCCCGTCTCGGCCTGAAGTTGTAGCTGTGAAGTCGCCAGCGCGCGCACCTGTTCACGCAGCTCGGCGTATGCTCCGGCGCGCTCTTTTTCGATCTCGCCGATTTTGCCGTCAACTTTTTCGAGCGATTCCTTCAGCGGCTTCACGAGTTGATCGATCGCCTGCTGTCGCTGCTCCAAATCGCCTTTCGCCGTTGCCTGAAATTTTTCCAGCGTAGCGCGCGCAAGGTTTAGGAATTCCTGGTTGTTGTCCTTTAGCGCATCGCGCGACAACGCTTTGAATTTTTCGGCCAGCTCTTCAGTGACCCGTTTGAACGACTCGCTGCGTTCCTGTGCGGCGCGGCGCTCCCCTTCGAGTTCTGCTTGCAGTCGCGCAGTTCGCTCACGCAGCCCGCCGCTTTCGATCACTTCGTTGTCGAAAGCGCCTTGTACTTTCTGGAGTTCGCGATCTTTCGCGGCCACACGCTCCTGAAGCGCAGCGATTTCCGTGACGCTGGCCGCTTGTCCGTCGTCAAATGCGCGATGCGCTTTTGCATGGAGTGCGAGCCACGCAACCAAGCCACCCACGAGCGCGCCGAAGATGAGAGTTAGGACTGGAATTAGACTTTCCATCGTTTGTCAGTTTAGCAGAGGCGTTTCGGAAATGAAACACTGTCGCAGCCGCGGGCAGCCTGGGGTGCGGCGGCTTGACACCGCTTTGTCCAGTCCTCTTCCGCGCCAATTAAAAAGCGCCGTCAAGCCGGCGCACTCCAAGTTATCCTCCCAAGCACGCGACCATCCGTTCGTAAACTTTTCTCGTCACGCGGACGTCGTTCAAATTGTATTCGCGAATCTCGGCGAGCTTGCCGGCCTGATACAACTCGAAAACGCGGCTGCCTTCGACTTCCGAAGTCTTGCTCGATTCGATTCCCAATGCCCACGCTACGTCGTCCAGCGCCACGCGATTGCGACCGCCCAGCCACCAAGCGCGCATCGTGTCGTACACGCCTCGCACATGGAATTCGCTCAGATCGATAAAGGGCTTCACCGAAATGTAGTTGGCCAGACAGCGCTGAAAAATGAACGGCAAATCGAAGCTGATGATGTTATGACCAACAACGAGATCGCATTCGGGATCGAAATCAGCCATCAGGGTCAAAAAATCTTTGAGCGCCTGCGATTCTTCCTGCTCGTTTCCATCCGCGTCGATGCCGAAAGCGTGTTCGCTTTGATTCGTCGTCAGGCCATCGATTTCGAAACCTGGCACCGATCCAATGTGCACGGCGATCGAAAGAATTCGGCCTGAGGTCGCGTTCAGCGACCCGAGTTGATAGACACGCTCTTCTTCGGCGGCGATGTCTTCAAGATAACGTTGTTGTTGCTCCAGCCGCATGTAGCCGAGACGGTAATCTCTTTCCAGCTTCGGCCCCACGCGATCGCGAAAAGCCGGCAGGGCCAGCGTCTCGATATCCAAGGTGAAAGCGCGCGGCATCAATGGGTCGCAGCCGAGATACTCGCGATACTGCTCAACGGTGATTGGCTTGTATTCAGTGACGACAAACTGCGCACGGTCTTGGAACGATTCGAGCTTGCCGGTGATGCCCCATAGCCCGGGCCGCAAATCTTCGCGACCTTCCAGCACTTCGCCCCAGATTTTCAGTAAGAGATTGCCGGTGGCGTTACGCGCGTTGGCGTCGCGGAACGGTTTGCCTTGCTGCGTGCGTCGCTCACGAACTGAAGTGATCGCGACCATCAACCAGACTTCTTCAGCGAATGGGAGCTCAGGGATGGGGATATTGCCTTTCATTGATCTTCGCGAGTGTTAGCTAGCGTATTGTGACATTTCTTCATCGAAACCCGGCCTGATGAAATCACGCGCAAGTGGAAGCGCTGTTTCAATGCCACTCCTCAAGTCTTCCAGCACAGCCATGAGGGGCGCGATTGATTTCTGCTTTGCGGGGACGCAGCTTTGAATTATCCGCCAAGCGCCCAGGGAACGATCGATGGCAATCAAAGCGATTTTGGCTGAACCGTTCGCATCAGTTTGCGCCGGATTGATCCCATTTCCAATATCATCCGGATAGACTCCCCGAAGCTCGTCGTCACTGCCGAGGAGGGCCCGAAAAACTTTTGCCGCAATGAAAAACTGGTACCAGCGGATTACTTCAAAGGCTTCGTGAGCATCGATCTCTATTCCGGCGCTCTTCGCCTGGAATTGGGCGTCATCGTCAAGCTGCTCTGCCGCGACCAATTCGTTTTCGAACCACGTGTCAACCGTACGGGCGTAATTTCGGGCCAGCACGGAAAACTCGTCCCGGCGCGCATCTTCGGTTTCCTGATCATGTGCTGCGGCCACTTCGCTTTGATCGATCGCATCCAAATCGATGCCGGCTTCTGCAGCGCACTTTTTAATTAATTCGTTCGCGTCTTTAAAGATTGATTCCAGCTTGCGCCAAAACTTCACATTGTTCAGGTCACGAACGTCAGGAGCATCCAAATCTGGGTCGGCGGTTTCGGTGGCATACAAAAAACAACGAGAACTGAAGGCGCACCGTTCGCACCAGCGGTCACAGTAGTTGTAGATGCCCGAGATCAAATTCGGATTACTAGCGAGGTCCCTTAATTCGTCTTTGTTCATCTTCTTGTGTCGACGCCCGCGCGCCAGTCCGCACCACCTTATCGCGCTGCGCATTGTAATGTATTATCCGTGGCCTCACCATGAATCCTGACGATTGTTTCAAGATAAATCTGTCCGACGCGCTCAATCGTCTACCTGGGCCGCAGGATGAAAATGTCGTTACGTTATTTGAACACGGTTCGCTGGTCGTAAAACTATATGCGCCGCGCGGCAATGATGATCAATCGCCGCATTCTCGAGATGAAGTTTACGTAATAGCACAGGGAACAGGCGAGTTCGTTTGCGGTGACGCGCGCCAGACTTTCGCTCCGCAGGATGTGCTATTTGCCGCGGCTGGGATCGAGCATCGCTTCGAAAATTTCAGTGAAGATTTTGCCGTCTGGGTTTTCTTTTACGGGCCCGAAGGTGGCGAAGTCGATCAGAGCTGACTCGCTTCAACGTAGCACCATGCCAAAGCTCAAGAGTCTCGCGGCCACTTTTCCCGTCGCCGACATTGCATCTACGATTCGTTGGTATCAGCAGGAACTCGGCTTCACCGCCTATCCTTTCCCGGAAACACCGCCGTACGTTTTCGCCATCGTCAGCCGGGACTCAGTCGAAATAATGTTTCAGCTCGTACCCGGCTACGACAAACCGGATCTCTATCGCTTGCGAGCCGGCGGCGTGTGGGACGCGTACATCCGGATGGAAGGCGTGAAAGAATTCTACGAGGCAATCAAAGACACGGTCGAAATCAAACTCCCTCTGCGAAAGCAGCCTTACGGCGACTGGGAATTTGAAGTGCAGGATCCGAACGGCTACATCCTGGTCTTCAGTGAATTGACGGACTAGCTGCGCGCCGGCTGCCTCTCAGCAAAAAGGTCCAAAGCGCCCTTAGAAAAGGGGTTCAAGCCGCCAATTTGTGGTAGAGTTACTGCGCCCCTGAAGGTCGGTTCCCCCAGAACGGATCACCAATAACTGGTCAGTTAGGCAGTACCATATGAGTCTAGCCCGACGCACACTTGGCGAGTCTGAAGTCCCTATCGACTCCCAACAGGCGGTCGCCAAAAAGACTGTCGACATCCGCTACATCTTGTCCATTTTTGTGCTGGCAGCGGTCTACTTTGCCGCCGCGAAGTTCGGACTGTCGCTCGCGTCAGTGCACACGAATGTGTCACCCGTTTGGCCGCCGACAGGAATTGCGCTGGCAGCAGTATTGCTGCTCGGCTATCGAGTATGGCCCGGGATTCTCCTCGGCGCCTTTCTGGCAAATGCGTTGACGCCGGTCACGTTAGCGACTGCCGGGGCGATCGCCGTCGGCAACACGCTCGAGGCGGTCATCGCCGCTGTCGCCCTCAACGCGCTTGCATTTCGACCGTCACTTGATCGAGCGCTGGATGTTTTCAAGTTTGTAGCCGTCGCCGTTGGCTGCACGATGATCAGTGCAACGATTGGGACTTTGAGTCTCGGCATTGGTCATGCCGCCGCCTGGTCGAGTTTTCCGTTGCTGTGGCTGACCTGGTGGCTCGGAGATCTAACGGGCGCGGTTACGGTCGCGCCGCTCCTCCTCACCTGGAGCACGGGAACGGGGCACTTGCTGCCAAGACATCGCTATCTGGAAGCGACGCTGTTGATTCTGTTGTTGTCGGTCAGCGCGATCGTCACGTTCGGGGAATCTTCACCCATTTCTGTTCATTATTATCCGCTGAGCCGGCTCATGATCCCGTTTATTTTGTGGGCGGCTTTCAGGCTTGGCCGGCGCGGCGTGACGGTAGCCATCGCGGTCGTGTCCGCGTTCGCGATTTGGGGCACTTCGCATGGTTATGGACCCTTCATCAGCGATACGGCGAACGCATCATTGCTGATGTTGCAGCTTTTCATCGCCTCGAACGCGGTAACCTTTCTTTTCCTGGTTGCCGTAGTCGAAGAGAAACGTCTCGCGGAAGGCCGACGCCGAGAGGATCAACGGCGGCTCGAAGCCAACCTCGCCGTCACAAGAATCCTGGCTGAATCTCCTGAAGTCGGCGTCGCCCTACAACGAATTCTGCCCACAGTGGGGGAAACCCTCGGATGGGAGTTCGGCTGCGCGTGGGTGCCGGCTGCCGACGGAAAGGTCCTGCGCAGCATTGCCACCTGGCAGGCCATCCCTAAGCCGCAGTTCGAAGCAATCTGCCGGGAACGCACGTTTGAACCAGGTATCGGTCTGCCTGGGCGAGTATGGGCGACTCTGAGTCCCGCGTGGATTCGCGACGTCGGCAAAGACGATAACTTCCCACGAGCTCGATTTGCGGTCGCCGAAGGCCTGCATGCTGCGTTTGCTTTTCCGATCATGTTTAGGCAGACGTTGCTCGGCGTGATGGAGTTCTTCAGCCATGAAATCCGCCAGCCACAAGAACCTTTGCTCGCGATGTTCGCAGGCATCGGTAGTCAAATCGGCCAGTTCATCGAACGGAAACGGTCTGAGGCCGCCGTCGAGTCGGCCAGCCTTCTGCCCAAAGAAAATCCTGCGCCGGTCATTCGCGTAACGCGTGAAGGCTTGGTGTCATACGCCAACCCGGCCGCGCAAACGCTGCTTGACAGCTGGCAAATCAAGATCGGAGATGCGGCCCCGGCGCAGATCATCGATACGGCAGAGCAGGCGTTTCTTAACGCCTATCGAGAGACTTTGGAAGTCACAGTCGACGGACATTGCTATTCGATTGAATTTGCGCCGATAACCTCCGCCGATTATGTAAATCTTTATTTCAACGACATCACGCAGCGCAAAGCGATGGAGCAGGAGTTGCGCGAGAGTGAGCAACGTTACCGCTCAGTAATTGAAGCATTGCCCGCTGCGGTTTACATGACCGACGCTGCCGGAAAGGTCACGATGTTCAATCAAGCGGCCGTGGATCTTTCAGGCCGGGTGCCACAGGTAGGTGGCGATTCGTGGTGCGTAACGTGGAAACTTTATCATCCGGACGGCCGGCCGATGCCGCACGATGAAAGTCCGATGGCGATGGCGCTCAAACGCGGCGAAGCTATCCGCGGCCAGGAGGCCATTGCCGAAAGACCCGACGGATCGCGAGTTGACTTCGTTCCCTATCCAACGCCGTTGCGTGACAGCTCAGGCAAACTCGTCGGTGCTATCAACATGCTTGTCGACATTACGGATCGCAAGCGTACTGAAAAAGCGCTGCGCCACCTGGCCGCGATTGTCGAAACAACCGATGACGCGGTGATTTCCAAGGATCTCAACGGAATTGTCACAAGCTGGAACCCCGCCGCGGAAAGGCTTTACGGATACACAGCCGAAGAGGTAATCGGCAAACCCATTACCATTTTGATCCCGCCGGATCGGCCTGATGAACCGCCTGCGATCCTTGAGCGGCTGAGGCGCGGTGAACGAATCGACCACTACGAGACGATTCGCATGGCAAAGGACGGCCGCCGGCTCGACGTGTCGTTAACAGTCTCGCCGATTCGCGAGGCGAGCGGCAAAATCATCGGTGCTTCGAAGATTACGCGCGACATTACTGAACAGAAAAAGACCCGGGACGAAATCGCCCGGCTGCTTGCCGCTGAACGCGCGGCGCGACAGGATGCTGAAGTTGCCAGCCGCACCAAGGATGAGTTTCTCGCAACGCTGTCGCATGAGTTGCGGACGCCCCTCACGGCCATGCTCGGATGGCTGACGATTCTGCGCAGCCACCAATTGGACAAGCAGACGACCGAGCATGCAATCGAGACCATCGAGCGCAACGCGAAGGCGCAGGCGCAGTTGATCGAAGACCTCGTGGACATTTCACGCATTGTCGGCGGCAAGCTGAATCTGGAAGTTGGCCCGATCGAATTGTTGCCTGTCCTAAATTCGGCGGTTGAAGTTGTGCGTCCGGCTGCTGATGCGAAGGAAATCAAAATCAACATCGACTATGACGCGACCGTTGGGCCGGTTTCGGGTGATGGAGCGCGGTTGCAACAAATCATCTGGAATCTGCTTTCAAACGCCGTGAAATTCACCCCCAAAGGTGGAAGGGTCGACGTCATTTTTCGCCGTGAAGGCGCGTTCGCGGAAATTGTGGTGCGTGATACGGGCATCGGCATCGCGCCAGACTTTTTGCCGCACGCCTTTGAGAGATTTCGGCAGGCCGAGTCCACGGCAACGCGCACGCATAAGGGCATGGGACTCGGCCTCGCCATTGTTCGTCATCTGGTTGAACTGCACGGAGGAACGGTCAGTGCTGCCAGCGACGGCGAGAATCGTGGCTCGACCTTTACGGTCCATTTGCCGCTAGCGACGGTGCGCCGGATTATGCCGGCTGCGGCGCGCGCGCGCGAAAGTAATGGCGCCGACGCGAACGCGCTGCTCGGTTTGCGAATCCTTTTGGTGGAAGATGAGCCGGACGCCCGCGAGCTGATCTCGATGGTGCTTCAGGGTTCCGGCGCGGACGTCGAAGCCGTCGATTCTGCCACCGGCGCACTGCAACGGCTGCCTCTGTTCATTCCGCATCTGCTGCTAAGCGATATCGGGCTGCCGCGTGAGAGCGGCTACGATTTGATTCGCAAGGTGCGCGCGCTCGCTTCCGACTTAAATACAGTTCCCGCTATTGCCCTAACGGCTTTCGCCACTGAGAATGATCGACAGATGTCGTTGACCGCCGGTTTCCAGGCGCACCTCGCAAAACCGGTGGAGCCTTCCGACTTGCTGGAGACAATCAAAGTTGTAATTAATGGCAAGAGCTAGCATCCCTGACGTTGGCTTCTTCTACAAAAACAAGACTAATTCGTTGCCGCTGGGCGAGGACCGATTTGTCCATCGCGTACCATGATCGTGAATGGGGTGTGCCGGTCCATGATGATCGAAAGTTGTTCGAGTTGCTGATCCTCGAGGGTGCGCAGGCGGGCCTCAATTGGGAAACCATCTTGCGGAAGCGTGAGAACTACCGGCGAGCTTTCGACAACTTCGATCCCGCGAAAGTTGCAAACTACGACCGGCGCAAAATCGCGAAACTGCTGAACGACGAAGGAATCATTCGCAATCGTTTGAAAATCGCTTCCGCCGTGCAAAACGCGCGCGCTTTTCTGGCCGTGCAGAAGGAGTTCGGCAGTTTCGACGCGTACGTTTGGGAATTTGTGAAAGGAAAACCTCTGCGGCGAAAACCTGGGAGCCCAGTTCCGGCCACGACGACTGAATCCGACGCCTTGAGTCGCGATTTAAAGCACCGCGGTTTTAATTTCGTCGGCTCGACAATTTGCTATGCTTTCATGCAAGCCGTCGGGATGGTCAATGATCATGACGCTAACTGCCTCAGATATCTCGAGATCGCCGT
>DASXTE010000220.1:0-2906 GCA_036505595.1 Pyrinomonadaceae bacterium | reverse complement strand
CTGAGACCGACGCATCCTTGAACCACGGAAAGTTATCGAAGGACAGAAACTGTTCCTTGTCCTGAAGCAGTAACCAGATTCCATGCTTGGAAATCTGAGTAACTTCAACTTCCGAAGTGCTTGTGCCAAGCGTCTCTGATTTCATTTTCGTGTTCCTCGATTAACCGTCTCGCTGTCTGAATATCCGGCCCTCTCAACCCGTAATTGTCTGCCAATTCAATCTCAGGTTCAATCCAAAACTTCGCTTCGCCGTGAGAACAGTAAACATGGACATGGATTCGCGGCTCTTCACGGGAGAAGAAAAAGAAGCGAAAGCCTAACTCGCGGAAGATAGTTGGACTCATGAATTTGTGCCCAGTTTACCATGTGAGTTCGTCATCTCGCGTAAAAACCATGCTATCAGTATTTCGGATCCGTTCGTTGGTAAACCTGAATGTTAACGGGCAGAAATTCGGATTTCGTGCGCATCACCGAGTTGTACGGTCCAATCGGTTCGCCATACTCAACCCACGGAAACAATCTTGCCGGGGTCGAGCCGGGTTGCGGCGCAATTATCGACCACTCGACTTTCTTTTCCGCCAGTGCTGCCAGGAAGCCATCGTAATCTTTCGGGACATCGGACGAAGTCACGAATCGATCATCCGCAATCCCCGACAGAGCACGCACTGTTCCTTCGTCGCAAAAGATCTTTCCGTTCGACTTCGCATCCAAATGCTCGCGCAAATAATCGGCGACGCGTCGTTGTGCCGAATAGCGATTCAGCTCGCCAATCGCAGCGGTAAATTGCGCCGACGCATTGAGCACGCAAAGTAGAACGATCGCCACGAACAGATCTCGCGCTGATTCTGGCCGGCGTCGCACGATCGCGAAGTATGTCCACGCGAGAATCGGAATTCCTAAACTGAAGAGAATAAGACCGTACCGGGGAAAGATGATCGGTTGTTGATGAGTCACATATGCGAGCAACAGCAGCGCCAAGAACGCAGAGAAGAAAAGGACGAGGGGAAGAACAGAATCAATGTCCTCAATGTCGTATCGTCTGCGTTTCGAAAAGTGCTGAAGAACCAGCCAGGCTGCCACCAACGCACCACACAACACTGCGATGTCCACGCCGGATACGAACATCGCCAGATCTTTGAGTACAGCAGCCAACGAAAAATGCGCCAGCGCCGGATTCTGCGCGAGCAGCCAGTCGTGATATTGCTGCCGCATTTTGAAGCAGGCGAGCCAATCACCCGTCGCTTTCCACGAAACCCAAAACCAGAACAACGGCGGACTCAACATGATGAGCAGCGGCGAAATTGAAACGCGCCGTTCTTTCCAAAACTGAATCGCGGGAATCAGTGCAAAGAGCATCCAACTCTCGACGCGAGTAAAACCTGCCAACGCCGCAAACAATGCGGCGACAATCCAATTTCTCCTCAGAACGAAATACAAACATCCGAGCACGAAGAATGCATGCGGAACGTCGGTCATGGCTGACGTTGAGTTCAGAATGTGCAGAGGATTCAGAGCGATCAGCAGAAACGTAAGCAGCCCCGCCAATTTGTGTGCGACCAGCCGCAGCGTTATCGCGTACACGAGCAAGCACACACCCACACCGAACAGCGCTGACACTACTTTGCCGACATAAAAGCCATTGCCGACAAAAACATTGACGACTGCTGAAATGAATTGGTAGAGCGGCAGCCAGAATCCATACAGGTCGGTAATGGCAAACGTTCCGCTTTTGATTTTCGTGCTCAGATTCCCGATGTCGCGGATGTAGACGTACGCGTCCCCGAAAGTGTTGGGCAAGAAAAACGCGCCGACCAGCCGCGGGATTGCCGCGATAGCAACCAACGCGAAACCAACTTTCACTTGACGATTCATTGCGCGGATTCCGTGAGGATACACCAGCGCGGCGTGGACGCGCTCTGCTTGTTCGGCCATGCCGGGCTTGTTATAGTCACGGTTCATCCTTAATGGCAGTAGCGACCGAAGAGAAAGTGCTGGCGACGAACCGTGCGGCGTTTCATGACTACCACATCGCTACGAAATACGAAGCGGGCGCGGCGTTGACCGGAACGGAAGTGAAGAGCGTGCTGGACGGCCGCATCCAGTTGAAAGACTCTTACGTCGGCGTTCGAGATGGCGAGGCATGGCTGTTCAATGCGCACATCTCGCCTTATTCGCATGGAAATCGCGAAAACCACGATCCGCTGCGGACTCGCAAACTATTGCTGCATCGACGGGAGATCGACAAGCTCGATCAATCAGCGTCGGCGCAGGGGATGACTTTGGTTGTCACGCGCGTGTACTTGAAAGGCCGCCGAATCAAATTTGAAGTTGGAGTTGCGAAGGGCAAGAAGCTTTACGACAAGCGGGAAACTGAGTTGCGGCGCATCGTCGATCGAGAGACGCGCGCCCAATTGAAACAACGAAATCGATAATCTCAGAGGTTAACTAATGGACGTAAGAGGAACTAATCAGTCAATCACCAAAGTCGACGTTGACGCTGTTGCGGTGCCGGTTTTCAAAGATGAAAGCGCTAACGAGGGCGTGTTGAGGACGCTGGATAAAGCCGTCAATGGCGCTTTAAGTTCAGTTATCAAGTCCGACGAGTTCAAAGCGAAAGAAGGAGAGACGGCCTACTTTCATCTGACAGAAGGCGGATTACGAGCGCGTCGGATTTTGCTGATTGGTTGTGGTGAACGAAGCGAATATCGGTCGCAACAGATATCGCAAATGGCTGGAACTGCCGCGCGATTTTTGCGCAGCAAGAACGCGAAGACGATCGCGATCGTTCCCCGAGCCGAGGATGACGTCGAGAAAGTTTCGCAATGGGCGATTTCCGGCGCAGTCATGGGTTTGTTTGAACCTGACAAATACCGCACGAAGGACAAGGAGCAGAGACAGGTCGAACG
>DASXTE010000219.1:0-22109 GCA_036505595.1 Pyrinomonadaceae bacterium | reverse complement strand
GCGTCTCTCATTTTGCTTACTCGTATCTCAGCGCCACCAGCGGATCGACTTTTGTCGCGCGCCGCGCGGGGATGTAACAGGCGATGAAGCCAACGACGAGCAAGCCGGCTGAGAAGGTCACAAATGTCATCGTGTCAGTCGGCCTCACGCCAAACAGCACCCCCGTCATTAAGCGCGTGAGCGCAAACGCGCCTGCCAGACCTGCGGCCACGCCGATGAGCGCCAAAGCCATTCCGTTTCCAATAATCAACTTCAGCACGTCGCTCGCCTTTGCGCCCAACGCCATTCTGATTCCAATCTCGTGCGTGCGCTGCGCGACGCCGTAAGAGACCACGCCGTAGAGTCCCAACGCCGAAAGCATTAAGGCCGTCGCCGCAAAACCTGTCAGGATCAACATCGGGAACCGGCGCCGGGCCACGGAGTCAGCCAGGTGCTGCTCCATAGTCTTCAGGTTGTAAACCGGCTGATCCTTGTCAACTTCGAGCACGGCGTTTCTGACCGCACCAGCCAGGCTGGCCGGCGACATCCTGGTCTTGATCACGAGGCTGACAAACCCCGCGGGACGCTGTAGCGAGTGCAGGTAAAACTCTTCCATGGCGTTGTCATCCAGCCCTGCGGTTCTCGTATCGCCCATCACGCCGATCACTTCAAAAGGTGTCGGCTTTTCCATCTGCAAGACAATGCGCTTGCCGATCGGGTTTTCATTTGGGAAGACCTGATGCGCCAGCGTCTGATTGAGCAGCATCACGTTGGTCGTTCCGGCGCGATCCTGTTCAGTGAAATAACGCCCGGCGATCAAAGGAATTTCCATCGCGCGGAAATAATCGGCGGTCACAGTCCGATACAACGCAATCACCGGTTCGCCGGAGCGAGCGCGCCCTTCAACATTGATCGGCAGGGCCATGCCGCCGCCGTGGGCGATGGGCAGATGACTGATCGCGCCGACGCTGACCACGCCAGGAATAGCGCGGATGCGGGTAATCACCGATTGATAAAGCGTCGCGCGTTGTTCGGGGGTCTGGTACTTTGACACTGTGGGCGCCAGCTCGAAGGTAAGGACGTGATCGGAATTAAAACCGGGCGGCACCTGTAACAACGATCGAAAACTTTTGATCATCAGCCCCGCGCCAATCAGCAAGACCAACGCCAGCGCTACTTCGCCGACGGTCAGCGCCTGTCGCAATCGCGGCGACATCACGGCGGAACTGCGCTGGCCGCTTTCTTTGAGCGTTAACGCCAAACTTCGTCGCGAAGATTGCAGTGCGGGCGCCAGGCCGAACAGCAAACCGGTCAGCAACGTGACCGCGACGCAGAACGCCACCACCCGCCAGTTCAAACCGATCCGATTGATCGGCGAAACGTCCTCCGGGCTGATGGCCACCAGCGCATCTATCAACCAAGTCGAAACCAGCAAGCCGAGCAGGCCGCCGATCGCTGAAAGCAACAAGCTTTCGGTCAACCATAACCGGGCTAACCGCCACCGCCCCGCGCCGAGCGCCGAGCGAATCGCTAGTTCCTTGTTGCGCGCTACCCCGCGCGTCAAAAACAGATTGGCCACATTCGCGCAGGCGATGAGCAAGACGAACGCGACCGCGCCCAGCAGAATCAGTAACGGCCGGCGTAAGGCTCCCGCGAACTTTTCATTGAGCGGAGAGAGGAAGAGCCGCTTATCACTGACGAAATTGCCGATCCGTTTCTCTCCGAGATTCAATTGTTGATTGAGCACATTCAGCTCGGCTTGCGCGGTAGCCATCGCCACGCCCGATTTCAGTTTCCCGCTGAATTCAAAAAAGTATGAGTCCTTAGCGAGCACATAATCGCCGGGGACCAGCGGTATCCAGGCCTCAGTGCGCTCTCCTCCGTGTGCAAACTGAAACGTCGGCGGCATCACGCCAATGACCTGGAAGCTCTCACCGTTGAGGTGAACGATCTTCTTCAAGATCTCGGCATCGCCACCATACCGGCTCTGCCATAACGCGTGGCTGAGAATCAGGACGCGATTTCTGCCCTGTTGTTGTTCATCCTGGCTAAACCAGCGGCCCCTCGTCGGATTGACGCCGAGCATCGGAAAGAAGTCGGACGAAACACGCATGATTTGAATGCGCTCCGGAAGGCGATCGTCGGTGAGGTTGGCTCGGCCGGAATCGTAAGCAGCGAGGTATTCCAGCGACTGGACAATGTGATTCCATTGCATGAACTTCTTCGGGTGGTCGAAGCCCATATCCACCAGCGTGCTCACGGCGCCTTTGACCTGCACCAGTCTTTCAGGATTGGCAAACGGCAACGGACGAAACAGAATAGCGTCGGCAAAGCTGAACAACGCCGTGTTCGCGCCGAGCGCCAGCGCCAGCATCCCCACGATCAGCAATGAGAAGCCGGCGTTCCGGCGCAACATTCGCGCGGCAAATTTCAGGTCGTGCCAAAACGTTTCCATGCTTCGTCCTCTCGAAATGGTCACTCGTATCGCAGCGCCACCAGCGGATCGACTTTCGTCGCGCGCCGCGTGGGCAGGTAGCCGGCCACGATTGCCACCAAAAGCATCAACAGCGCCGCGAAGATCAGTGAAGCGGGATCCGTCGGCGTCAACCTGAAGAGCAGTGTCGCGGCCAGACGGGTTACCGCGAAGATCATCGGCAACCCCACGGCCACACCAACGATGACCAACCACAGGGCCTCGCGCAGTATCAACCAGGACACGTCCCGCCTTTGCGCGCCCAGTGCCATCCGAATCCCGATCTCATTTGTCCGGCTCGCGACGCCGTATGAGAGAATGCCGTACAGCCCGATGCAAGCGAGCAGCAGCGCCAGCAGACCGAAGAAACCGGAGAGGGTGGCCATTAACCGCTCGCGCAGAATGGTCGCCTCGATCATCGGTTTGAACCCCTGGAACCTAACCGTGATGGCTGGATTGATCTCGGTGAGGACGCGCGTGACTGCCGCGATGGTCTCAGCCTGAGGTAAGCGCGATCGGATCAAAACATTAGCGCCGGGGCCGGAGCCTGCGTCTTGCGCGGCGGCGTCGTAGACGATTGGGCCGAACTCTTCGCGCAAGTCTCCATATTTGGTGTCTCGAACCAGGCCGACGATCTCGTAGAGCTTCTCCGAGGCGCCGGGCGTTGCCTCGATCCAGAATCGACGACCGACCGGATTTGCTCCATTCACGAGTTGTCGCGCGAAGGCTTGATTCACAATTGCCGCGTTCGGCGCGCCAACTCTGTCTCGCGCATCGAAGTCCCGGCCGACGAGCAGCGGGATTTGCAACGTCTTGAAATAATCGGGACCGACTCGGCTGCGGCTGACGTCCTTTCCCTGGTGCGCGTCCGTGCCCTCCATCCAGACCGTGTTGCCCCCACTATCACTGAGCGGGGTCATCCCGACGGCAGCCGATTCCAGTCCCGGAGTTGCGCGGATGCGATCGAGGAACTCATCTTTGAAAGCTTGATTGCGATCGGGCTGGAGATTCAAACGCTGGAAATTCACGCGCGCGATCAAGACGCCTTCATCACGGAAGCCCTTATCCACTGTCAGCAGATTGCTCAGACTGCGCGAGAACAGGAGCGCGCCTGCCACCAGCACGAGCGAGAGCGCGACTTGGGCGACCACCAGCGCCCGTCGCAGACTGAACCGTTCGCGGCTGGCGGTCATCCCGCGCCCGGCCCTCAACACCGCGGCCGGCTCCATGCGCGTCGCCCTGATTGCCGGAGCCAGTCCGAAGAGGAGACATGTCAGGACGGCCATTCCCGCGACAAATTCAAGCACGCGCCAGTCAGGGACTAGATCGAGAAAGACCGGGTTATCACTAGTGCTGAGAAATGCGACGAGGAACCGACTCAACGCCAACGCCAGTGCCACACCAAGCCCCGCGCCTGCGCCGGCCAGCAACAGGCTCTCGACCAACAACTGGCGGATGAGCCGTCCTCGCGAAGCCCCCAAAGCCTGCCGCGTGGCGATCTCACGTTCGCGCGCGCTAGCCCGCGCCAACAGCAAATTGGCCAGATTGGCGCAGGCAATCAATAACACCAACCCGCCAATCGCGAACAGCAGCCAGAGTGGCTGTTCGTAGTTTTCCCGCAACTGGGAAACGCCTGATCCGGCGGGGACGGCGATCAGCTTCGAGTTTAAATAATCATTCACGCTTGGGGGCGGATAATTCACAGGCAGCGCCGCTTTAAAAAGGTCGGGCGAGATCGCCTGCGCTTGAGCATTGGCCTGTTCCAACGACCAGCCCGGTTTCAGACGGCCTGTGACCGTCAACCACCAAATTATGCCTGAAAGAAAGCGGTCATTGCCGCGCACGATTGGCACTGCGCAGATCGGCAGCGCCAGGTCGAAAGACCGCCCCACCTCCATGCCGAAAAAGCTGGCGGGTGTGACTCCGATGATTTCGAATGAGTGATCGGCCAGCGTGAGTTTGCGCCCGATGACGTTTACATCGCCGGCGTATTCGCGCTGCCAGAACGCGTGGCTGATAACCAGACCCGGCGCGGCACAGCCCCGCTGATCGTCTGTGGTCATGAAGAGGCGACCGCGCGCTGGTTGTACACTGAGGGTAGTGAAGAAATCGCCACTAACGTAAAGCAACCGGGCGGGCCGCACCTCACCGCCGGGAGCGAGATTGACGGTGTCTGTGCCCCAGGCGAAGATGCCGGAAAAGGCTTGTTGGCGATCCCTGATCTGCTCCCAAATCAGATTGGTGACTGATGACGGGCGGCCGATCCCTCCGCGCATCCCTTTCATGTCCGCCAGGTGAACTTCGGCCAATTCTTGCGGAGCTCTGACCGGCAGTGTGCGCAGTCGCACCGCGTCGAGCAACTGAAAGATCGCCGTGTTCGCGCCAATCCCCAGCGCCAGAGAAAGCACGGCCACCAGCGTGAATCCTTTGTGCTTGATCAGCATCCGTGTGCCGTAACGCAGATCCTGCCAAAGTGTGTTCATCGATCACCTCGCCTTTTCTAACATCGTCACTCGTATCTCAGCGCCACCAGCGGATCGACTTTCGTTGCTCGCCGTGCCGGGATGTATGAAGCGACGAGCGCGACGAAACCCAACAACAGCGGTACGCAGACGAACGTCAGGGGGTCAGTCGCGCCCACGCCATAAAGGAAGCCGACTATCACGCGCGTTGCGGCGAATGCCAGCAGCAATCCGAACGCTAGTCCGACCGCGATGACGAACAACCCTTCACCAAGCACGAGTCTCAGTACATCCTTTTCCTTCGCGCCGAGCGCCATCCGCACGCCGATCTCACGCGTGCGTTGCGCGACTGAGTAAGAGACGACTCCGTAAATCCCAATCGCGGCGAGCAGTAGTGCGAGCACACCAAAGCCGCCGAGCGTCCACGCGGCCACGCGCGAGGGAAACAGCGACAGATCCAATTGGTCGCGTAACGTCTTCACATCCGCGACTGGAAGGTTCGCGTCGAGCGCGCGGATCTGTTCACGCACTGCGGCGGCAACGGACTGCGGCTCGCCCTTCGTGCGGACTACCAGAGTCATCTTCGGATCGTAGGACTGTAGCAGCGGCTGATAGATGTAAGGGTGGGGCGCCTCGCCGAGCGAGCGATACTTGCCATCGCGAGCCACGCCGATGACTTCAAGAAAGGGCCCCTCTGGCCCGCTTACGCTAACGCGCTTGCCCAGAGCGTCTTCGCCCGGCCAAAGCGTAGCGGCCAGCGTCTCGTTGAGTGCCACAACTCCGGGCGCACCTTTACGATCGGTCTCTGCGAAATCGCGACCGCGGAGCAGCGGTGTTTCCATCGTCTTGAAATAATTCGGGCCCACCACGTTGAAGCCGGAGCTGATGCCCTCATCTGTTTGCTTGTCGCGACTGCCTTCTTTGAAAACCTGAAACTGGGCAAAAGAGAAACCGAGCTGCGCGAATCTCACTAAGCTCGCGCGCTCGACACCCGGCTGGGCTTCGACCCGAGTCAGCAAATCGCGGTAGAAGTTCTCGCCTTCCGTTTCCTTGTAGCGCAACAGCCCCAGGTTGATAGGTACGGTCAGGGCGCGCTCGACGCGGAAGCCTGGGTCAATCGTGTTCGCGCTTTGCAGCGAGCGGATAAAGAGACCGGCGCCGACAAGCAGTACTACCGAGAGCGTGACCTGCGCCGTCACGAACACTGCGCGCAGGCGCGAGCGACGAGAGCCGGCGCGTTGCGCGTCTTCGCTCTTAAGGGCCATGACAATGTCCAGCCGCGAAGCCTGCAGGGCCGGCGCGAGTCCGAATACGATGCCGGTGGTGACTGAAACTCCCAGGGTGAATGCGAGTACACGCCAGTCCAATCCGAGCTCGAGCGAAGCGAGCGGGGTGGTTTGCAGATAAGAGATCAGAAGCTGATTCGCCCACAGCGCCAGCAGCAAACCCAGGGCGCCGCCGGCCACGCCGAGCAGGATGCTCTCGGTCAGCCACTGACGAACCAGGCGGGAACGGGTTGCGCCGAGCGCCTGGCGGACGGCAGTCTCACGGCGACGGACGGCTGAGCGGGCCAGGAGCAGGCTGGCGATATTCGCACACGCGATCAGCAGCACGAGTGCAACCACGACGATCACGATCCCCGCCAAGGGCAACGCCTCCTCACGATCGCGCGGGTCCATGCCGCCATTCATCGAGAGAAGTTGAACGGTTCGCAGCGTCTCGGCGCTCGCTTTGCCTTGATACGCCTCGGCAACATGTCGCGCGACCGTAGTCAACTCCGCTCCGGCCTGTTCACGCGAGACGCCAGGTTTCAGGCGCGCAAAGACCGCCAGCCAATGGCTATCACGCTCCTTGAATCTGTTCGATAAAGGGTCCGCCGATCTGGAGGTCTCTGGCGGGTTGAGTACCGGCTGCATCGAAAGCGGCACCCACAACTCGCGGTTGAGTCCCGCTTCAGTGCCGATGAAATTTTTCGGCGCGACGCCTATTACGGTAAAGCGAAGGCCATTGATGGAAATCTGCCGGCCGATGATTGTCGAGTCCGAATCGAAGCGCGTGCGCCAGAGGTGCTCGCTCAAGACGACGACGGGCTCCGGCCTTTGCCCCTCCTCTTTGCCAAAGGCTCGACCACTGAGAGCATTGACGCCGAGTACGTCAAAATAGTTCTCGGTCACGTACTCACCCTTGACGAGTTCCGGCTCGCCGCCCCGCGCGAGACTGAACTCGCTCGTTCCCGTGGCTGCCGCCATACCCGCGAAGCTTTGGGTCTGCTCTCTATAGTCGAGATAGTCGGGGTAAGAGATAGGCGCGCGCAGCCACACGACGCGACTTTGTTCCTTGACCATCGGCACGGGACGAATCAGGATGACGTTGACGATACTGAAGATCGCCGTGTTGAGACCGATGCCTAGCGCCAGCGATACTACCGCGACGACCGTGAAGCCAGGCGTCTTGAAAAGCATGCGCGATCCGTAACGCAAGTCTTGCAATAGGGCCTTCATGTGTGTCCCCCAACCAGGATAGGTCGCATAGGTCGTCCTATTCATTCGTATCGCAGCGCCACCAGCGGATCGACTTTCGTCGCGCGCCGCGCGGGTATATAGCTCGCGAGCAGGGCGACGGCGAGCAGTATTGCGGCGACCGTCGTCAACGTCGCGGGATCGTTTGACCCGATGCCATAGAGTTGTGTCGAGACCAGGCGCGAAAGCCAGTAGCACCCGATAAAGCCAAACCCAGTTCCCCAAGCCACCAACGTCAGCCCTTGCGCCAGAATCAGTTTCTGAACATCTCTCTTTCGCGCGCCGAGGGCCATACGAATTCCGACTTCGCGCGTGCGCTGAGCAACCGAATAGGCCACGACCCCGTAGATGCCAATCGCGGTCAACAGCAGCGCCAGCGAGCCGAAGAAAACCAGCAGCAAACTCTCCATCCTTTCGACGTAAAGAGATCGTCCCACGTGTTCGAACAGTGTGTGGATGTTGAAAATGGCGAGCGTCGGCGCGATTGAGTGAAGCCGCGTTTGAATCGCGGGCGCCAGCGCTGACGGATCGTTCGCGGTGCGCACCAACAAATTCATGCTGGGTCGATAGGACTGTGACAGCGGTTGATACATAGCCAAACGCGACGCTTCGCGAAGATTGCGATACTTCGTATCGCCGGCGACGCCGATGACTTCAAATGTCGTGGCGCCATCGTTGAAGCTGCGCCCAATCGGATCTGCTCCGGGCCAGAATTTCCTTGCCATGCTCTCGTTGACGATCGTTACCTTGGCGGACTTCTCTGTATCGAGCAGTCGAAAATCCCGCCCGCGAATCAGCGGCAAACCGGTAGTCACGAAGAAGCGCGGACTAACAGTGATGATGTCGATCGAAACGTATTCGCTGACGGCGGGGGTTGTGCCATTCGCCGGCCGCTCCATGCGGGTGCCACCAGCCGAGACGGGCAGGGCGCTGGCCAAAGTTGCTGACTGAACTCCCGGGACCGTCGTGACGTTTTCCAGGGCTGCGGCATAAAAGTTTTTGCCGCGGTTCTCGTCATATCCCTGTAAATCCATGTTCAGAGACATTGCCAAAACGTTGTCACCAGTGAAGCCTTTTTCTATCGACTGTAGCTTCCAAAGACTGCGGAGAAACAAGCCGGCGCCGGCCAATAGGACCAACGACAGCGCCACCTGAGTCACCACGAGGAGGCTGTGCAGTGATGGGCCGCGACGAAAGACGGGTGTGCTGAGATCGCCTTTGAGGACGGGGACTAACTTTAGTCGCGATGCGCGCAGGGCCGGTATCACGCCAAACAAAAGAACGGTCAGAACGGACACAACCAGGGTAAACAGCAGGACTCGCGTATTCGGCGTCACGTCGAGATCAAGAGCTCCTCCCGCGCGCGTCCGCAAACCTGAGGCAAGTCCCGAAGTCCAGAGGGCCAACAGGAACCCGAGCGCGCCGCCAGCCAGGGCCAGCAAGAGACTTTCAGTGAGAAGTTGGCGGACTATTCGGCGACGAGTGGCGCCCAGTGCCAGACGGATTCCGATCTCTTTTCCTCGGGTCTTCGCGCGAGCCAACAAAAGGCTGGCAACGTTTGCGCAGGCAATCGCCAGAATTAGCACGACGGCGATGAAGAGTAATTTCAGCGGTCGCGTCAGTTCGGCAACGTAGACTTGATTGCCTCCCGACGCCGTAGTCAGGGCGGCCTCCCACTTACCGCTTTGGCGGGCCTCTTCGGAGACTCCGGGGAGCAACGCCGTAAGTCGCGCCTGCGCCTGTTCGATCGTGACGCCCGACTTTAATCGCCCCGCCAAACTCAACCAGCTCACCTGGTCGCTGGTCAGCAGTTTTGGGTCGCTTTCAAAATCCACGCGATGCGGCAACGTGAGCCACACATCTGTCTGCGTACCGCGCAAGAGCCCTGAATAGTTCCGTGGTGCTACGCCTACGATGGAAAGAGCACGCCCGTTGAGCGCAATCGTTTTCTGCAAGGCCGCAGGTTCACCGCCCAAGCGCCGCTTCCATAACGCATAGCTGATGACCGCCGTGCGGGGAGCGCCCGGCCGCTCATCGTCTGCAGCGAACGCTGATCCGAATGCCGGTTGAATGCCCAGAACTGAGAAATAGTTGGCGCTTACAAACTCGGCGTTGATTCGTTCAGTTTGATCACCCGCAGCGAGACCCACAGTGGTGTCGATGTACGCAATCATTCCGGAAAGCACATCGTTGTGATCGCGCAAACCCGCGTATAACGGATACGAGAAATCTGCATGCGGCTCGCCGCCGGATTCGCGCGTAGCAATATCCACAATCTGTTCCGGATGTTGTACCGGCAAAGAACGAAGCATGACGGCGTCGAGCAAACTGAACATTGTCGTGTTAACGCCGATCCCCAGGGCCAGAGTCACGACGGCTATTAGCGTGAAGATGGGATTCTTGATCAGCATCCGCACGCCGAAACGTAGATCCTGAACCAATGAATTCATTTTTTCTCCTTATTCGTATCTCAGCGCCACCATGGGATCGACTTTTGTCGCGCGCCGCGCGGGAATGAAGCAAGCGATCAGCGCCACGACTGTGAGCAGCACTGCGGTGGCCACAAAGGTCAATGGATCTCTGGGCTGCACTCCGAAGAGCATGCTATTGAGACTCTCGAGGTACTTTGTCAGCACATAGGCGCCGGCGAGGCCCAGTGCGACGCCGATCAAGGTCAACGTCATTCCCTGTCGCAAAATCATCGTCAGCATCCGGCCGCGGTTCGCGCCGAGCGCCATGCGAATTCCGATCTCATGAGTTCGCCGGGAGACCGAATAAGCCAGCACACCGTAGAGACCGATTGACGCGAGTTGCTGGGCCAACAAGCCAAACAGGCTCATCAGTTTTGCGAACAGCCGCTCCAACGAAAGCGTTTCATCGGCTTGTTCGATTTGCGTCTTGATGTTGTTCAGTGGCAGGTTGGGGTCGATTTCGCGTACCGCCTGACGAATAGCGCCGACAAATGCTTTGGGATCACCTGTGGTGCGCACCTCGAACGTCATCACGTTGATTGCTCCCGGAGTTTGCAACCAGGATCGATACATCGTCGCGGGAATTTCGTCACGCTGACTCGTATACTTCGCGTCCTTGACGAGACCGATGATCTCGATCGGATCCGGCCGCGCGTAGTCCATGCTAAATCGTTGGCCGATGGGATTGACGCCGGGAAATAACCTTTCCGCAAAAGTCTGATTCACCACCGCGACCTTTGGCGCTTTCAAATCATCCTTTGAGGTGAAGGTACGTCCGAGCAGCAGAGGGATCCCCATTGCTTCCGTGAAGTTTTCCCGCACCTCATGAAAATAAACTTCCGCTGTCTGCGGCACCCTGCCGTCGGGGCCGGGCTTCGCGTTCGGCAGATCAAAAGTGCCGTTGGATGACATTCGCGAAAGTAGAGGGACGCGCGAGAAGGTAACAGCTCGGACTCCCGGCACCGCCTCGATCCGCGCAGATACTTGTTGATAAAAGTTCCGGAGCCGGTCGTCTTTGTAACCAAGCAAACTGGGATCGATAACGAAGAGCAGCAGGTTCTCATCATTAAATCCGGGTTCAACTCTGTGCAAATTAATCAGCGTGCGTACCAGGAGGCCCGCACCGATTAAGAGCAAGAGTGAGAGAGAAACTTGCACTACCACCAACGAGCGGCTCAGCAGCGAGCGAGTAGTGCCGCTGGAACCGCGGCCGGTGTCCTTAAGTGCCGGTGTCAGGTCGACCCGGGTGGCTCGCAAGGCCGGGACAATGCCGAATACGATTCCGGTTAAAAGCGAGAGACCGAAGGTGAAAGCGAGCACGCGCAAATCCAAACGCGGGCTCATCGAATTCTCGCGGCCGGCCCACTCACCCACACTGATCAAACTGTCTTTAATCCACAGTGCGATCACGACACCGACGGCGCCACCCAGCGTGGATAGCAGCACGCTCTCGGTCAGCAATTGTCGAATCAGACGCCAGCGACTCGCGCCCATGGCCAGCCGCACGGCAATCTCTTTCTGTCGCGAAGAGGCGCGCACCAACAGCAGGTTTGCGACATTGGCGCAGCTAATCAGCAGCACCACCGCGACGACACCTAACAAAAGGCGAAGAGGTTTGGTAAAAAACTGCCGGCCGTCCATCTCGCCGCGACTACCGGAGATGGCCCCGAGATGCGGGTAGTCTTTAGGCTCAAGCTGGCTAATCGGTTGTCGCCCCATCGCTCGCCGTAGGACCTGCCGGGCCTCGCGGTGGTCGAGCGCCGATTGTTGAAATGCGAGTTCCAGCGACGCTCGCGCTTGCTCAATCGTGGCGCCTGGTTTCAACCGGCCCATTATTCTGAGCCACCAGTCCCCAGCGCCCATGAACTCAGAACGATCGCCGTCTACCTGCGTTTCCCACCCCATCGGAATCGTTACGTCCATCGACGACCCGAGGTCCATTGCGCCTTCAAAACCTGGCGGCGCCACACCGGCGACCGTGAAAGCAATATTATTGAGATTGATTTGCTTGCCGACGATGTCGGCCCTGCCCCCGAAGCGCTTTTGCCAGTATCGATGGCTGATGACGGCCACCGGACTAGCCGCTGAGTTGTCGTCAGAATAGGTAATCATGCGTCCCATAAAAGCCGGAACGCCCAAAACCTCGTAATAATTCCCCGTCACCGCCTGAGCGTGCGCGAAATCCGCCAACCCATCGGCATTGACATTCAACGCGATCGCGCTAAACGCGATGATGTCTGAGCAGGCGCCGCGCTGCTCACGCATCCGCACGAAAGTCTGGTAAGGAAAAGAGGAGCGCGTGGTCAGTCCCGTAGCCGGATCAGTTCGGTTGCTTCCGTTATGACTGCCCGGCGTGAACTGTTTGTTCGAGACCGAATTGAAAAGCACCAGACGATCGGGATCCTTGACCGGCAATTTCTTCAGCAACACGGTATCGACTACGCTGAACAGTGCGGTGTTAGCGCCAATGCCCAGCGCCAGCGTTAACACGGCGATTGCCGTGAAGCCAGGATTCTTCCAAAGCATCTGCAAGCCGTATCGCAAGTCATGCCAAAAGGTCTGCATCTTCGTTTCTCCTTCAGTCAACGCGAAGGTTCCGCTCCCTTTGGGAGAGGGAGGATTCCTTCCCTCGGCCCTCTCATTCGTACCGCAGCGCCACCAACGGATCGACTTTGGTGGCGTGCCGCGCCGGCAGGTAGCACGCCAACAGCGCGACCAACAGGAGTCCCGCAGTGACCAATGAGAAAGTCAACCCGTCAGTCGGCGAAACGCCGAACAAGAGTCCCGCCATTAGACGGGTAATGGCGAAAGCGCCGCCTAAGCCGACTATTACGCCGATTATTGCCAACGCCATTCCGCTTCTCACGACCAGCTTTAGAACGTCGATGGCTCGTGCTCCAAGGGCCATCCGAATCCCGATCTCCTGCGTGCGCAGCGAGACGGCGTAAGACATCACGCCGTAGATGCCAATCGCGGCCAGCAACAGAGCTATTCCCGCGAACAGCCCAAGCGATGCGGACGAGAAGCTGTAAAGCGACACCGAGAAGGCGCGCACGTCTTCCATCGTTCTCACCTTGTAAACCGGTTGATCGCGATCGATCTCCCAATTCCAAAAGCCGTTAAAACGGCTGCCAACAATCCCCTGGGCAATGCACCTCGCTAAAGCGAGGTGTGAATGAGAAGTCATCAACGACCTTTGCCACGACCTTGCTAACTAGTCAGGTTTGCAGCAACGATCTCCCGCAACTCAATTGCCGGCGATCCAGCCATCTTCCAGCCGCACGATCCGGTTGCCGTAGGCCGCGTTTGTCTCAGAGTGCGTTACTTGAATGATGGTGGTGCCTTCATCGTTGAGGCGCTTGAACATGTCCATGATTTCTTTGCCCTGCGCCGAGTGAAGGTTGCCGGTTGGTTCGTCAGCCAGAATCAACCGGGGATTCGCGACGACTGCGCGCGCAATGCCGACAAGCTGTTGCTGCCCACCGGACAACTGCGTTGGATAGAGATCTTTCTTGCCCACGATCTGAAACCGATCGAGCGTGTCGCAGACGATGGATTGCCGATCCTTGCGGCTGACATCGCGATAAGAAAGCGGTAGCTCGAGATTTTCAAACACGGTCTGGTCATCGAGCAGGTGATAACTTTGAAACACAAAACCGATGTTGCGGTTCCGCAATTCGGAGCGCTGCTTGGGCTTCAGCGAGTGGACCGCGACATCTTCGAACCGGTATTCGCCGCTCCAAGAGTGATCGTGCATGCCCAAAATGTGCAGCAGCGTCGACTTGCCGGCGCCCGATGGGCCCATGATGGAAACAAATTCACCCGGCTTGATGTCCAGATCGATGCGCCGCAGCACATAGTTCTTCGTCATGCCCTGGGCGAAATGTTTTTCCACGTTGCGAAGGCTGATCATTGGACCTCCACGAACCCGCTTTCCCTCAGTTCCTGTTTTGCTTCTTCGATTTGCCGCCGGTTGGCGCCCGTCTCTTCCTCGACGATTAGTCCGTCGAACAAATGAACAATGCGGTCAGCGTGCTGGGCGTAGCGGGGATCGTGCGTCACCATGCAGATGGTTGCGCCGCCGCGGTGTAACTCTCGCAGCAACTCCATGACTGCCTCGCCATTTGTTGAATCAAGGTTTCCTGTCGGCTCGTCAGCGAGCAGGATGCTGGGCTCGCCGCCGACAGCACGCGCCACCGCCACGCGTTGCTGCTGACCGCCGGAAAGCTGGCTGGGAAGGTGCTTCGCGCGATGGCCCATTCCCACTCGCTCCAGCGCATCAGTGACGCGCTTTTTTCTCTCGCCCGAATTCATGCCGCGATACGTCAACGGCAGCTCGACATTTTCATAGACGGTCAGATCGCCGATCAGATTGAAACTCTGAAAGATGAAACCGACTTCGCGATTGCGGATTCGCGCGCGCTGTGACAACGAAAGGTTTTCCACCGGCTGATCGTTGAGCACGTACTCGCCGTCAGTGGGCGTATCCAGCAAGCCGAGAATTGACAGCAGGGTCGACTTGCCGCAACCAGATGGGCCGGCAATCGAAAGGTATTCGCCTTTTTGGATATCGAGGTGGATGCCGGAAAGCGCGTGCGTTTCGACTTCGTCCGTATAGAAAACTTTCTTCACATCGGACAGGTGAATTAGGGGTTGGACTGAATTCATCGTTTTCTCCTCAAAGTTGGTACCGCTAGCGCAGACGAATGCGGTTGTAGTTATCCATGCTCGACGTGTCGGAAATGATTACCTGATCGCCCTCGCGCAAGCCATCGAGAATTTCGATCGTGCTTACTGAGCTGCGGCCAAGCCTGACCTGTGTACGTGTTGCTTCCTGACCGTCGGGACCGAGCTTGAACATGCCGACAGTTTGTTGTGCTTGCCCAAAAGCCGGCCGGTCAACATAAAGAACATTTCTGAGACGTTCGAGCTCAATCGTGCCATCGACGCTCAAATCCGGGCGCGCACTCTCAGGTAACGTCTCGGTAAACGTGACATCAACCACGAACGTGCCTTCGCGCGCCGCAGGATCGATGCGTGACACCTGACCTCGGATCAAGCCGTTGCGCGTATCGATAACCGCGGCTTGGCCTTCCCTAACGTCTTTGATTTGTGTTTCGGCAACTTTCAATTCCGCTTTCAGCGACGCCGGATCGGCGATGCGCGCGATATTCACGCCGGGCGTTACCTGTTGTCCTTCCTGCACGGATATCTGTTGCAACACGCCGCTCGTGCCGGCGCAAACTTTCAAGGCGTCGACTTGCTCTCGCTTCAATTTTGCGAGCGCGCGCAGTTGCGAGATTCGAGATTGCTGCGCGTTCATTTGGGCTTTCTTGGCGTTGCCGCTAATCGCCAGCCGTTGTTGTTCAATCTTTAGACGATTCGCCAGATCCTGCACGTGCACGCGAGAGACCTTGAGCGGTAATTCCGCAACCAGGCCTTGTTTGGCGAGCGCTTCTTCCGAGTCGAGCTGTAATTTCGCCTGGCTGTACTCAGCATTGATGGTGGCAATTTGCGATTGCTGAGTCATGCCTTCGCTTTCCAGCCGCACTTTGAGATTTTCCGCGTCTGCCTCGGCCGTCTTGACTTGAAACTCTGCGTCGACCGCTTCCTGTTCCATCTGCGGATTCGACAGCTCGACAATGACCGAGCCCCCGGCCACTTCCGCGCCCGGCTGAACCAGGATCCTTTCGACGCGCCCATCAGCCGGCGCGGGAATCCAACGCGTGACCTGCGGCACCAGAGTCCCGTTGCCTTTCACTTCGCGCACCATCTCGCCGCGCTTCACCGTTCCGATCACGGTAGTCGAGCGATCCAACGTGGGCGCTGCCGGCTTCATCTTGCTCAAGCCATAAGTGATTCCGCCGATCGCCGCGACGCCGATCGCGATCAGCGCGCCGGTGCGAATTCGCTTCTTCAATTTCGATTTGGGAGTTCGTTTAATATCCATATTTCTTACTTACTAATCCGATTGAATTGGTCCCAGTAATTCATATTTTGAATGTGTCGATAATGGCAACTGAGGCCGCGCATCTACAGTTTTCCGCTTAAGAGCGATTCAACTTGTGTGCCATCTGGACTGCACCGTGTTCAAGCTCAGACGATGACTGGTCGCATTGCCAATAACTTAAGAGAGCGCAGGCTGTTACGGGAAGGTCGTGAACCGAACTCAGGAGTTGGTTTGAGTGAGTCTCAGAGCGCGCGAGGTTCAATTGCGGGATGGGCGAGTCCCATTTTCGCAAAAATCTATTCCATCACGTTTTATTGTATGCAGATTCATCCGATGGTGTACGCGCCGGCACTCACGACCATCGGCCCGTAGGAAGTCGATTAGAGTTATCTCCAAAATCGCGCGTCCATCGAACGTCCAATGAGTATTCCTGTGAGTCCTTCTGAAACTTGAGTTCAAGAATTACTGAGGAAAAATGGAGCGGGCGACGAGGCTCGAACTCGCAACTTTCAGCTTGGGAATCAAAATTATCGGTCCTTTATTTTCACAATTTACAAAACCGCTTAGGAAAAATCAACGTGCATGCAATGCCTGATTTGCATTGTCGCTGGGGGACGTTTGGGGAACGGTGTATCGGTTTTGTTACTCACGCTGGCGTCCTCATAGCAATCAGTCACTTCAGCTTCTTGTATTCCTTCTTCGCTTCAATCAGAATAGGAATGTCGTTGTCGGCATCTTTCCAGAACGCAAAGAAATCCTGATAAGCCTTACGCGCGGTGGTCGCATCGCCCTGCAAGGCGGCTGCGCGCGCTAGTCCTAAATCGGCGAGCGGATACAGCACGGACAGCGGCGCCTCGCCGCGGTGCTCGAGAATCTTTCGGAACTCCGTGGCTGCTTCCGCGCCTTTGTTCAGTTTCAGATTCGCGAGTCCCCGCACGTACTGCGGCCAAAACTCGGCGGCAGGTTCGTAGCGCAGGGCCGGCTGCAATAACTCGATTGCATGTTGATTGTTCCCGTGTGCAAGTTCGAGCGCGGCGTGGATCGTGGGCAGCCAAAGTGAATTGATGAGCGTATCTTTCGGATATTCCTTCCCGAGTTCGTCTGCGATCGGCTGCGCCTGACCGCTGTCACCGCATAGCGCAAGCGCCAACGCCGCACGTGTTAGCGACAACCGGTTGCGTACGAGCGAAATCGCTTGGGTTGATGAGGCCTTGCTCTGCGCGCATTGCCCTAGAACTGCCGCACGCATTGCACCTTCAGCGGCATATTGCGCGGCGTTTTCTTTGGCCTGAGTGCCCGCCGCGAGATCAATCGCGCGGCGCGCGAAGTCCTGCGCCTGCTTCCACTGGCCTGTAAAGGCCGCCGCCTGGGTCTGCCAATCGAGCGCCACATACTCATCGGGCTTTCCGCTCGCCCAAGTCAACTGTTGCTGCATTCCGCCCTCGTCTCCGTTGACGAAGGCGATCTGATACAGGAAGGTGCGTGAGATAGTCGCATCGAGCTTCTGCTGCTGTGCTTGTTCGATCACCGCCTTGGCTTCCGCGAGCCGGTTGAGACGAATGAAGGCTTCTGCCAGATTAGCATGAGTGAAGAACCGATTCGGATCAAGGCGAATACCTTCGCGGGCCACTTCGGCGGCTTGCTCGAATTGCCCGATGCGCGTGTAGTGATCCGACAGATTACCAGAGGCCCTCGAGTCGCGCGGGTACGTTCGCCGGTATAGCTCAAGCACTTCAATGGACTTCTCCATTTCACCAGTGACGAATACATAGTAGAAATCCGAGATGCGGAGCTTCTCCAACTCGGTTACCCGATCCCGCAACGCGAACGCTTTTTCCGCGTATTCAGCCGCGAGTTTCGGTTGCCCGGTGTTGCTGTACTGTACTGCTAGCCCGGCGTAGGCGTAGGCAAAATTGGGATCCAACTCTGTCGCGCGTTTGTAAAATGGAATCGCTTCGAGAAACTTGCCACGCGCTGACTGCTCCGCCCCCGAAGAATATGCCTTCAACGCCTCCAGCGAGGAAGTGGTCAGCTCCAGTGACGCATCGAACCGCTGGATCGAGCTGAGCGACTCACCCAGTTTCTCGCGCAACCGACTCGCAGCTTGAGAGAGTGCCTTGAGTACTTGCTCCTTGCTCTCGGCTTCGACCTGTTCACGCGCCAGCGCCTCGCCACTCTGACTGTTGATTGCTTCCAGTGCGATGACGTAATGACTGCCGAGTGAGGTAATCGAGCCGGCGATCAATGCCTTGAGCCCTTGTCGCTGACAAATCTCCCGCCCGATGTCCGGAGTCACCCGTTCATCCGGCGAGCGGCCCATCAGACGCAACGTCTGCCGCACGCGCGTGTCGGGGAAGAGATTCAGGAACGGTGATTGTGAAAGCTGCACCGCCAGTCCCTGTTTGAGGGTGCCGTCAAAGACCGCATCGCCGGTGGTGTTGACGAAATCGGCGAGCAGGATTGTGTCCTTTTCAGTAAGCGCCGCCGCGCGCGTGCGCTTCATGTACCAGAAAGCTGTCAGTCCTCCGATTAGCAGCAGCACTCCCAGGGACGCGATCGCTGCGCGCCTGTGCAGTTTGACCTGGTTGACGATGTACTCAGCACTCGAAGCCGATGGCGGCGCGGTTGCAATCGCAGTCGCGGTGGCTTCCGACGCAGTTGGCGCTACGCTTTGGCCGCTAATGGTGGCGTCTGCGCGCAGCGTCGGAGGCACAGTGCGATCGATCTCGGCATCGACTTCCAGCCTGCGCTTCAGATTGCGCAAGTCGATCAGCAGATCCTTTGCCACCTGATATCGCTCGTCCGGATCTTTCGCCAAAGCCTTCGTGACGATGTCTTCCAGACGGTCGGGGACGCCTTCGGCAAAGCGGGAAAGCGGCGCCGGTGCCTGCTCCTGAATAGCGATGATCTGCCGGTGCACGTCCTTGCCTTCGAAAGGCACGTGGCCCGTAACCATTTCGTAGAGCACCGCGCCGAGACTCCAGATGTCTGTGCGGTGATCGATGCGCTCCGAAGCCTCGGACTGCTCGGGGGACATGTAGGCGACGGTGCCCATCACGACGCCCGGCTCGGTCTTTACCTTTAATCTCGTTCCCGCTTCGGTATCGACACCGTCATCTGCGGCGAGCAGTGTTTCGACCGGCTTGGCCAAACCAAAGTCGAGCACCTTCACGATGTGGTCACGCCGCCGCACCATGATGTTGTCGGGCTTGATGTCACGATGTACGACATGCGCTTCATGCGCCGCATCCAGTGCCGCAGCCACCTGGGCCGCGATGTCCAGCACCTCATGCAGCTTAAGCCGGTGCGCGCGCAGGTGTTCGCGCAACGTCACGCCCTCGACATACTCCATCGCGATGAAGCGCGTGTCGCTGTCCTGACCAAATTCGAAGATAGTCAGCACGTTCGGATGGTTGAGTGCCGAGACAGTGCGAGCTTCCTGCACGAAGCGCTGCATCCGCTTCGGTTGTGAGGCGACTTCCGCAGGCAGAATCTTGATGGCGACCGTGCGGTTGAGTTCACTCTGATCGCGCGCCAGATAGACGTGGCCCATGCCACCGGCGCCGATCTTCGAGACAATCGTATAGTGGCCGAGCGTTGAATTGGGTGAAAGAGGATCGCTCATTCTTTGATGTTCCGATTCACACGCCGGTTGAAACCGGGGTGTGAAAGTTTGTAGTTCAGACTTACGGCACTAATTGGTTCATGTCGTCCCGGAAGGCCGCCTAATATACTATTGGTCCGACGAAGAAGAAACAGCTAAACGTTCCTGAAGGATCTGATTCTTACCTGTCTACTGAACCGCCCATAAATGAAAAGCTAATTCACACCTGCGCGGCGTTGATTCGATCCGTCGACTATTCAGAGGATTGCAGACTGATAGTCGCGAGTGAAAATTTCGCAGGCCCCTTTTGGGGCGGTTATGACGCTTCTCTTGAATTGAAAACTTTGCAGTCAAGAATTGCTTGGGAATTTGGAGCGGGCGACGGGGCTCGAACCCGCAACTTTCAGCTTGGGAAGCTGACACTCTACCATTGAGTTACGCCCGCTAAACAAGATGACCGCGGAAGGATGAAGGATGAGAAAGCTGTCTGTCAATCCTCACCGGCTGTTTAGGATGCTGCGCTCATGGATGCCAGAATTAAGTCGCACACTTCACGAACCGCGCCGTGGCCGCCAGCGTTCTCCGTGACGTAGTGAGCAGCTTTCTTCGCGTCTTCAGCAGCGTCGGCGACGGCGACCGCCAGACCGACGTTTTGCATCAGCGCGACATCGGCCAGGTCATCACCGACGTAGGCGCACTGATCTGAATCTACGCCGGCCGCGCTCAAGATTTCTTCGATGATCTGAAGCTTGTCATCTGCACCTTGACGGAGGTAGGTGATGCCAAGTTCGTGCGCGCGCCGCTCTGTTGCCGGCGATGAGCGGCCGGAGATGATACCGGTTTTTACTCCCGCGCCATGCAGAAGTTTTATTCCCTGCCCGTCGCGAACGTGAAATGCTTTCTGCTCGTCGCCATCTGCGGTGAGCCAGATGCGGCCATCGGTGAGCACGCCGTCGCAATCCATCAAGAGGAGCTTGATCCGCCTGGCGCGACGAAGGATTTCGTCGGTTTCGAGTTTCGAGTTTCGAGTTTCGAGTTTCATGAATACTGCTAAGCGCGAAGTGCTTGGGGCTAAGAGCGAAGAAAAGAGCCGTTCTTACCCCTTACCGCCTACCACCCACCGCTTTGCGCCTTGCTCAGCGGACTTCAAACAGTTCGATCGCGCTGAGATTCCAGCCGCTTCCCACTCTCGCCAGGATCAAAACGGCCGTTCCGGAATGTTCGACGCCGAGTTGTTTTGTTTGCATGGCAACGTCCACGGCCAACTCGTTCGCGCCGCGCGGTTCCGTCCGCAGCACGCGTGTTTCCCAAACTTCGGGCTGCGTGCCGACCGCGCCCAGAACAAACTTCGATAGCTCGCCGGGGACAACCAACGCGGCGATTTCAGTTTTGCGGCCGCTGCGAATGGCTGCATCAAGTTGTCCGATGAAGGCTTTGGCTGATTCGTCGATCGGTGGCGACATTCCCGCCGCTGCCTCCGCGCGAATTCGCGCCGCGCGCGCGTTGAGGGTTGCTGCATATTCGGCATCCGCGCGAACTGCATCGTTGTACAGCCGGGCGGCTTCCTTTGTTTGCCCTCGACGCAGCGCGATCTCGCCAACGCCAATTGCCGTCCACGCAAGCGTCGAAGGCGACGGCAAGCGATTGTCGGCCAACTGCCGGAATTCGCGTTCAGCTTCGTCAATCTTGTTTTGCGCCAGAAGTGCACGCGCATACAAAACGCGCGCTTCCTGCATTTGCGGCGTCGACGCGAGCAACTGTTTTGTGAGCGATTCAGCCCTCGCGTATTCCTGCGTGCCGAACAAGCGCATCGCTTCAGCAAGTGACGCGGCAATTTCCGTCGGACGCGGCGCAACATCGTTCGTATAGTCGATTTGCGGATAGAGTTTCTCGGGATCAACTTCGACACGCGTAATTGCTGACTGACTTCTAAATGTAACCTGTGCAAAGTCGTGCGCCGGAATAGTTCCCTCGGTCGTCAGCGTTTGTCCGCCCGTCGTCGTGGCAGCCACGGTCACTTTCGCGTCGAACGAGCCGATGTTTCTTAGCGCGGCTGTCCACTGGCCGCCCTGTTGCTGCGGCAAGCCAATTATCAAGTCCATATCGGTCGGTTGATCCAATTCCTGATCGAGGATGTTTTTCAGCGCCGCACCGCCACGATCGCCCAGTGCGTTCCGCAAACGCGTGAGCGTCAATCCGTCGACATCTTTTTGCGCCGCCGCCAATGTGTCGCGGAGCGTCGCGATGAACGCGTCGCGACCGATGACGCTCGCGGCGAGCCGCCAAACCATCGCGCCCTTGTTACCGACTGAACTGAAGTAGGTTGGATCAAGCGCCGTCGTGCGGGATAAGGGAGCGTCGCGCTTCGCTATCGACGCGTACGCGAGTCGCTGACGCGCGCGTTCTTCAGCAGCGGCTTCCGCGCCAAATTCCTTTTCGAGAAACAGGGTCGCCAGGTATCGCGTCAAGCCCTCGCGCAGAACACCATAACCTTCGCCGCGCACTGCCGAGTTTGCGCCGACCCAGATTCGCGCGACTGCCTCGGAGATAGCGAGCGCGGTGATCGCATCAGTCTTTTTTCGACGCAACGCACCATCACTCAAAAGCACCGTGCCTGCATCGTCGAAACCCGAACCGCGTTTGACTGCAAC
>DASXTE010000218.1:0-6203 GCA_036505595.1 Pyrinomonadaceae bacterium | reverse complement strand
ACCCGAAATACCAAACGCCGCCGATTAATACGATGACCGCAACCGCCGCAACTGTGATCTTGTGACGCCTGATCTCTTCGAAGATGTATTCCGCGCTTGACGCGCGCGTTTGCGCGGCGCTGGGTACTGCGCCCGTGGATTGCACCGTTGGCGGAACGGATGTGTGAACGCTGAGGTGCGATGAAACGTGCGGCACTTCCGTATCAGCGAATGCCGCCAGCGCGCCAGTCAGTTGCTCGGGCGCCACCGATCGTTCCAACTCTGATCGAAACTCAACTCGCTGTTTCAGCTTCCTCAGATCCGATTCGAGTTCTTTGACCGTCTGGTAGCGCTCATCGACGTTCTTGCGCAGCGCTTTCATCACGATCCATTCGAACTCGACGGGCAGACCGGGCGAGAATCTCGCCAGGGGCGGCGGCTCGCTCTTCGCGATGGCGACAATCACATCAGTCTTCGTCTCGCCGGCAAACGGCGCGCGGCCCGTAGCCATTTCATAAAGCATTACGCCGAGACTCCAGATGTCCGTCCGCGCGTCCACCCCTTTGCCGCGCGCCTGTTCCGGCGACATGTACTGCGAAGTTCCCATCACGATGCCCGCATCAGTCTGCACCAGCGCGCGCGTGATCGCTTCTGTGTCAGTCGTATCGCTCTCGAACGAACGATCGACGAGTTTTGCCAAGCCGAAATCCAGCACCTTCACGTGACCATTTTTGCGAATCATCACGTTCTCAGGCTTGATGTCACGATGAACGATCCCGGCGGCATGCGCCTCTTCCAGCGCGCCGGTAATCTGAATGGCGATGTCGAGGATTTCGCTTACTTCCATCGGCGGCCCCGCCAAACGCTTTCGCAACGTGATCCCGTCGATGTATTCCGTGGCGATGTAGTGCCGGCCCGCTTCATCGCCCATTTCGTAAATCGTGAGAATGTTAGGATGATTCAGCGCGGACGCCGCGTAAGCTTCCTGATCGAAGCGACTGACGCGATCACGATTGTGGGTAAGGCCTTCGGCGAGCACCTTGAGCGCGATTTTTCGGCCGAGCTTCGTGTCCTCAGCCAGATAAACCTCACCCATACCGCCAGCACCAAGCTTTTGGAGGATTCGATAACGGGAAATGGAAGTCAGTTCCATCGGGGGGATCTGTTATTTCGAAAGGCTTAGTTGCTCAAGCGTCGCGGCGTCAGCGCCGGCAATCCGAACGACTTTCTGTTTCGAATTCCTGCCGGCGATTATCTCGACGGCATTCTGCGGCAATTTGAACAATTTTGCGAGCAGCCGCTTCAGCTCGCGGTTCGCTGCGCCTTCGACGGGTGGCACCGCCAATCTGACTCTCAAAGCTCCATCGTGCTCGCCCGCGACTTCGGTGCGGGAAGCGCGCGGCGCAACCCGCACCGCGAAGGTAAGGGCGCGGCCTTGCTGGGAATAGCGAATCACAGGCGCGTGAATGGTAAATCGTGAATCGTAAATAGTAAATGACCTGTCTTCACGGAAACACGACATCTATTAACGATTCACGATTTACGATTCACTAGAAAAATCGTACTGTCCAGCCGCTCAACAGCGTTGCGGCGATCGCCGCTTGCAACAGCCACAGGATCACAAACGCGATGATCGGCGAGACGTCGAACATTCCAACCGGTGGAATGGTGCGCCGCAAAGGCGCGAGCAAAGGCTCAGTTGTTCGAATGAGAAAACGCATGCGCCGGTCACCATAGCTGACCACGAACCACACTCCCACAATGCGCGCGAAAATCATCAGCTCGTAGAGTCCAACCAATGCGTAGAGAACGTAGCCCAGGATTGCGATGGCGGCATTCGGTTTCCCGCTTGTGACCGCCGCCAGAATTCCCGCCAAGGTGTTCAGAAAGCCGCTCGAAATCTGAATCACAAAGAATCCGATTAGAATGAAAACAACCATGACAATCACTGGGGCAGCGATCGGATCGATACGCATAGCCACAAGCATCCGGCGCACCGGAAGAATGATTGGATCCGTCAAGCGCTTTACCGTGATCGCTTTCCAGGTAAACGGATTGACGTCCATGTACCTGAACAATGACCGCAGCAAAATCAAAAGAACGCCCGCAACCGTGACCGCAATGACACCGAAGTAGAGGAACAGATCGATTTGCCTAAGAATTGTCATCGTCCGTGACGCTCGCCGAAAATTGCCGTGCCAATCCGAACCATCGTAGCGCCTTCTTCAATCGCAACTTCGAAGTCATGCGTCATGCCCATTGAAAGATCGCCGGCCCGCTCGCCGAATGCACCGCGCTCCCGGTAACGGTCGCGCAATTCGCGAAGCTTTATGAAGAAAGGCCGGGTCAATTCCGGCTCGTCAAAAAAAGGTGGGAGAGTCATCAGCCCGATCAAGCGCAGGCACTTGCATCCGTTGATGGCATCGATGAGCGCCGGCAGATCTCTTTCATCAACGCCGGACTTTGTCGCTTCGTGGGCCAAATCTACCTGGATAAGAACCGGCAATTCTTCGCGCTGCAAATCTTCACACGCATGCTCGAGCTTGCCAGCGAGCGCCGCTGAATCCAACGAATGAATCACGTCGAACAGTTGCACCGCACGGCGCGCCTTGTTTGATTGCAGATGCCCAATCAAATGCCAAAGTGCGGCGTCGCGCCCGACTTCTTTGATCTTCGTGTCGGCTTCCTGCACGCGGTTCTCGCCGAGATCCGTCACGCCCACGTTGATCGCTTCGCGCACGATCTCCGGTGGATGCGTCTTGCTGACGGCGATGAGCTGCATATCTTCACTCGGTCGGCCGGCGCGTTCGGCGGCGGACGCGATCCGCGAACGCACGTTCGCGAGACGCGATCGCAAACCGCCGGAAGCTGAACTTGAAGCCATCGGATCCAGATTGGTGGCACTATAACAACCGCTTCTAACGCGCTGCAACCAACGCATCCGCGGCCCGTCACCGGCTCCAGGAACGGCTCGATATCGGCCGCCCACGTCACGATATCGTGCGGTGATTGCCAGAGATGTTTTCGTAATGCCCATCCTGCCAGTGTAAAATCGAATGGCTAAGTTGGCACGGTGATTGTTTGCAAAAAAGTGAAAACCCCCGAAAAATTGCTCACTGGATCGAAAAGTCGATTTGAAAACTGGGATAATATCTCTGGATCGAATGGAGGAGCACGATGAAGAATCTAAGACGACGACGATCAATATTAGCAGCGATCTTCTTTGCGTTGGCGGTCCTGTTAGCGCTACCAGGGACATCGTTCGCGCAGGGTCGTGGACGCGGCCGTGGGCGAGGAGCAGACCTCAGTTGGAAGTGCGGAAAGTTTGTGAACTGCCACGACGCGCGCAATGGACGCTGGGACGGTCGCGGGCCCAGAAGTTCGCGCGTCGGAATTTTCCGAAATCGTCGCGTGAACAATGGCGTGATCTTTTTCCCGCGAGGAAGAAATCGTCGCGTCGATCGTGATGGTGACGGAGACTTTGATCGGAACGATGTTCTGCTCGGTCGCATGCGACGACACGGACGCGGACGTCCGTAGTTGCAAACAGAAGCTTGCTTGACACCCCACAGACGCGTTCGTAAGATCGACTTCCGTTCGCGGATGTGGCGGAACTGGCAGACGCGCAGGTCTCAGAAGCCTGTGATGGTGACATCGTGGAGGTTCAAGTCCTCTCATCCGCACCATGAAAATTGTAAAGGCGAGTTCCGATGAATCGGGAACTCGCCTTTGTTGTTCTTGGAGCGCTGACATCTTGTCGGCGCTTTTCTCTTTTAAGATCGCCTCTTCAATCGCCCGCCAATCAACACGCCAACGGCGCTGACAAATGGAAAGGCGAAGGGCGCCCAAATCGGCCAGTAGGCATAGTTAAGCGCTTCCATCTGGGAAACTGTAGCAGGACGTGCCATCCCAGCATTCGCGCGCGCCTTCATCACCGACGGTATCGCCAGCAGCAACCCGATAATGACGACGACGAGGGCGAGCGCCGACGGTGCTCGGCCACCTCGGGCGATAAGCGCGCAAATCAGACCAGCGATAGCACCGGTGACCAGAAGAATCACTCCCGTCATCAATACCCATCGATTTGAAGCAAGATATGATTTCGCCTTGAAAGCTTGGCTCGGTCCGACGACGGCATACAGCCCGAGAAACGCGACCAGATTAAGAACAAACATCACGATATAGCTAACGACGACGGCAATAATCGATCTAGCCATAGGGCGCTCCTTTAGAATGAAGTGGTAATTGCGACACGCGTTTATCACACGACCGCGGTTGTCCGCAAGCTTTGCGCAATTAGCGGCACGATCTTGCGCGGCACGTCGATGGCCGCCTTGATGTGACGTGCGTTGGTGAAGTGGCCGGCGACGTAAATTCCCGAAACGTTCGTTTCAAATGTTTCGGGATCGTAAACCGGAACTTCCGTCAGCTTTCCTGGCGCGGTTTGCACGCCGAGCTTCTTGAGCAAAGTCAGATCTGCATCGCTGCCAACCAGCACGAATACAACGTCATTCGGAATCGTCAGCGACTCGCCACCGTCGGTCGTGAGGCGCACTGAATCAACCGTGATTTCGTCGATGTGTTTGTAGAGAATCACTCGCAAGCGCCCTACGGCGATCTCGCGTTCGAGCGGTGAGCGCACCCAATGCTTCATGGCGCCGGCTTTTGGGTCGCGGTTCTCCCAGTCTTCGCGCCAAATGGCCATCGTCGTGCGCGCGCCCTCTTCCGACAAAAACAGTGCGGCCTCTGCCGCGCTGTTGCCGCCACCGACCACCAACGCATCTTTGCGGATGTAAGGATAAGGCTCGACAAATCGATGGTGGACTTTCGGCAAGCCTTCGCCCGGAACATTCAAGCGGCGCGGATGTTCCATCGCCCCGATGGCAAACAGAATCGTGCGGGTCCGATAACTGTTCTTCGATTCGCGCGCGCTAGAACTGCGAGAGCGCGTACGCACGATGAAACCTTCGGAATCGTCGGCCTCGACGTCGATCACTTCTTCACTAGTATTAATGTGCAAATCGTTGTCGAGCACGAAATGAATGTAGTGCGACAGTAGCTCTTCCCGGGTGGGCTTTTCGCGAATCGGTTGCAACGAGCCCTCACGCATTTCCAGTTCATTCGGCGTGGAAAACATCGTGCGGCCGACCGGATATTGCCGAATCGTATTCGCGATCGTTCCCCTCTCGATGACCGTATACGCCAAGCCTTCGCGCGCTGCCACGTCCGCTGCGGACAAGCCCGCCGGCCCGGCGCCGATGATTAGGAGATCAAGAGTTTCGCTACTCATTGAGCGTTTAGAACTCGACGACACCTTTAGCCACAACAACTGAAGGCCCACCGACGCGCACTTTTTCAACTTTTCCGGGCGCACCCTTCACTTCCAGGCCGATCCGACTTGGACGTTTGATAAAGTCGCCTTGCTCGATCACAAACTTGTAAACGCCATCTACGGGATCGACACCGGTCGCGTCGTGATGCACCAGGTAACCGCCCAATGGTCCGGCAGCGCTGCCCGTTGCCGGATCTTCGCCGATGTTCTGGCCCACAAAGAACCGCGCATGCGCGCGCGCTTCACCGACTTCGATTGTCTCGCGTGTGAACGCGTAGCAACCGGTGGCGCCCGAGTCAGCAAAATTGTTACGCGCGTAAACTTCCTCGAGCAAAGAAACGTTTGGACGACACCGGCCGAGATCTGCAAGCGAACGAATCGGCACCAGCAACATCGTATTGCCGGTCGAGCAAGCCTGAATCGGCAGCGTCTCGTCCAGATCTTCGCGTGATAGTCCCAGTCCGCGCGCGATGTCGGCCTGGTCATGCCAGTCTTCAATCTCTGCTTTGATCTCGAACTCGCCCTGCGTCATCACCACCCGCGTCGGCTCGCCGTCCTTGAATTCGATCTCGATGGGCAAGACCCCGATGCCAACTTCATGTTTGATTTGAACCACGCCATTTCCGTTTTCCGGCAGCGGCACCACGCCTTCGCGCGCAAGGCAATTCCATGTGCCGGCGATCGGATGGCCCGCGAACCGCAGCTCACTCGTCGGTGTAAAGATGCGCAACCTTCGCAAAACGCCTTCGTGTGCGGAAGACCGCACAAACACTGTCTCTGAGAGATTCATCTCGCGCGCAATCTGCTGCATCTGTTCATCAGTCAAACCTTCGGACTCGGGAAACACCGCCAGCGGATTGCCCGTGAACGGCTGATCAGTAAACACGTCGAG
>DASXTE010000217.1:0-8251 GCA_036505595.1 Pyrinomonadaceae bacterium | reverse complement strand
CTTCAGAGATAAGCTCGCGCGGCGAGCCGATGTCGGCCACGACCAGACGGCCATTGTAATTCGACGCGGGCGGCAAGACGTTTGCGCGTTTCGGCGCCGTCATTGTGATGGTGATGTCGGCTTGTATCGCCGCGCCGATTGCTTCGGCGTTGTCGGAATCCAATCCAGACGGAATGTCGATCGCCACGACTAACGGACTCGCCGTCGCGTGTTCGCGCAGCTCGTTTACTCGCCGAACAACTTCGCCGTAAACGCCGTCGAGCGGCCGGGTCAAACCAGTCCCGAACAACCCGTCGACAATCACGTCCGGCGGCGGAGAGAGTTGCTCTTCAACAGCGCGTCGAGCATCGTCATCGTTTGGGCACCGCACAAATCGAATCGAACTCGCTGCCGATTCCGCGTCGCCTTCAGCAAGACTCGTCAACGCATCGAAATTTGTGCGCGCATCCCCTTTTGCGTCGCCGATGTTGCCAAACAGAATCGCAGAAACACTAGCGCCGGCATGCGCCAGCAATCTCGCCGTCGCCGCGCCATCACCGCCGTTATTTCCTCGGCCGCAGAGTACCAGCGCTTTCTTGTTGGCAGCCTCACTGGAAAATGCCGAGACAATCACTCGCACTACTGCGGACGCTGCGTTCTCCATCAGCACGAGCGACGGGATGCCGTAGCGCTCGCTCGTGAGCCGATCGATTTCGCGCATCTGCGCCGACGAGATTACGGGTTGCACGCCAGGATCATAAGGAGAAGATTAGATGAGGGTCAATTGACGGCAGTCGAGGGCCGCGGACGAAAGGCAAAACCTGAAGGGGCCAAAACAAAAAAGCGGTCCGGGTTTCCCCGCCGCTGCCGCTGCTCCAAACCGATCCGTCTTTTCGGGATATTAAAGTAAAAACCGAATGCCCTAAATTCTCCAGAAAATTCTCTTCAGAGGGTTCGGGCTGGATTCGTCCGGGCATCTGAGCGCCAATCGACGACATTTCGGGCGTGTGCTATTTTTAGGGGTGATCAGCGTCGTCTTGGGGGCTTGCGTGCTTCGTTTTCCAGGTCCCGAACCCTACTTTGCCTCGGAAAAAGCAAAGCGATTCGGAGTCTATTTGAGATCTGTACTTTATTCTGTTTTGTCGCCGTTTTTTTCTGTTGCGAATGCGCTCTTCACCAGAGGAATCTAACGCCTCTAACAAAGCTGTAGTTGATCTGGCACGTGCCCGCGCGAGTCTGCGTTGGCGGAGGGGCAAAGCTTCGTCCGAAGCTTTATCAGCCGAACTTGGAGAGATTAACCTGCTCTTGGACAGGGGCCTTTCCGTCGAAGCTCGCTCGCGCCTTACTGCCCTAATCGCCGAAGCGAGAAACGATCCCATAACATTAGCCAAGGCGCGTCTGGCGCTTTCCCTCACGGCGGAAATGCATAGCGACTATGACCAATCGCTGCAAGCTCTTTCCATGTATGAGTCACCAGGCGCGCTGGCGAAATTACCGCCTGAAACGGCTCTAAAGATTCGCGTACAGATCAGCATTGCCTACAGCTACTCTGGCGATCAACCAAAAGCAATTGCGATATTAAAAACAGCTCTCCGCGAGTTGCCTGAAGAAGGTGCGGATGCCGAGGCTGGAGCTATTTATGCCGCCCTCGGTCGAGTTTACCGGAGCATCAACGAATACTCTATTGCGCGTGATTACTCTCAGCGGGCGCTGGAGTTTTACCGGAAGACCGGTGACTGGCGCGGTCTGGCAGAAGCCTATTCCGGTATTGCGCTCTCCGACCACCAAGAGGGTCAACACGAATCGGCGCTGGAAAATTTCGAGCAGGCCCTCAAGCTCATTGGCGATCACCCGGCAACGTTTCTGTCGGGCAAAATCTACTCCAATATGGCCGGGGCTTGCTGGTGGCTCAACCGGCCTCAGGATGGTATCAACTACCTCGAGAAGGCAATTGGCTACTACGAGCGCACGGAACACAAGACGCTGGCCGCCGATGCTTACAACAACCTCGCAATGAATCTGATTCTCACGGGCCAATGGGATCGCGCCCATGAGGCTCTCGAGCGCGCTCTCGCTTTGGCCACCGAGGTAGATGAACGTGCCGGCCGCGTGGCAATGATTCTGGACTCGCTAGGCGCGCTCTGCATGCTGAGGGGTAATCTCGAAGAGGCCAGGGACTACCTTGAGCGCGCCGTCAGCCTGGCCATCGAGACTGGAAACCGATGGTATGCGTGCCAAGCCTGGCGCACATTAGCGCGTTACCGCCTGGTACAAAACTCCAGCGCTGAAGCGACCCTGGCGTCGAAGGAGGCGCTCGAACTCGCAGAAAGCATCGGAGACCGTCAGGCGATTTGCGAAGCTGAGCTATTGCAAGCCGAAAGCCAACTCAACACCGGCAATTTGGAAGACTGCGAAATACAATTAAAGAAACTAACGGAACAGATCAACGACTCGCCCGCTGATCTTGGGCTGTGTGGAGAAATGCAACGACTTAATGGCCTGCTAGCGTTGGCCAGATCCGACGCCGCTCTGGCGATGCAGTATTTCGGTCGGAGCGTTTCCATGTTCGAGTTGCTCGGCGACCGTTATCGCAGCGGACGCGCGCATTACGACCTTGGTCGGGCATGCACAAAGGCTCAACCGGAACGCGCGGCTGAGCACCTATCACGAGCGGTCAACATTTTTCGCGAACTGGGCGCGCGGCTTGATCTTGCCTCAGCCGAAGCTGCATTGGCGGTGCACGATCAAACTCCCCCGCAGCAAGTGCGCCGACGAGAAGCTGCTTTGCAGCTTGCTACTTTACGTTTGGCGGAAGCTGTCGTTTCGCGCGATTTGTTGCTGCGGGAACTGGCCGCCGTGATTCACCAGGAAACGAAAGCGAAACGGGTGCTGATCCTTGAGCCAGATGAAGCGCAAAGTCTGCGCATCGTTATCTCGCATGGTTACGAAAACAGCGATGCCGCGGCCATGGCAATTAAATTCGCATCTTTAAAAGATGATGCGAGGGCCTGTGAGCGATTTGCAAAGACACACGATACCAAGATTATTGTGCTGAAATCCAACTATTCCTTGCCCGCGACGCTCATGCTCACACCTCGCGATTGCGGTGAGCTTTCCGGAGGACTGGGGCTCGATTCCTTATTGCGCATTGTCGAGCTTGGAATGGATGCCTGCGCTCTGCGGGCGCGCGTGTCTACTGAACAAGGCGTAAAAACCGAGACCAGCGCTGTCGGCGCGAGCCTGATGCCGGGCTTTATTCATTCCAGCCCGGCAATGACTCGCCTGGTCGAAGAGGTTCATAAGATTCGATCTTCTGACGTGACGGTCCTCGTGACTGGGGAATCGGGCACTGGCAAAGAGCTCGTCTCGCGGGCCATCCATGCGCTGTCTTCGCGGCGCGAACGGGTTTTTGTTCCTTTCAATTGTACCGCTGTGCCGAGGGAACTTTCGGAAAGCTATCTCTTCGGCCATCGGCGCGGGGCGTTCACGGGGGCGGTTTCGGATTCGCCTGGTGTAATTCGCACCGCGGCGGGAGGAACTCTCTTCATCGATGAGGTTGGCGACTTGCCTCTCGACGTGCAGCCAAAGCTCCTGCGCTTTTTGCAGGAAGGTGAGATTCAGCCGCTCGGCGAGCGTCAACCAATTCAGATTGATGTTCGAATTATCGCGGCAACTAATACGGACCTGGAAGAGCTGGTTGCGCAAGGGCGCTTTCGTGAAGACCTTTACTACCGTTTGAACGTAATTCGGCTTCAGGTTCCGCCGCTTAGAGAACGTCGCGCCGAGATACCAACCATGGTGAATTACTACATCAATCACTATTCGGCAAAGTTTGGCCGACACGATATCAAGATTACTTCTCAGGCCGTTGATCTGCTGATGGTAGCTGATTGGCCTGGCAACGTGCGGCAGCTTTGTAATGAAATCCAGCGCATCGTCGCCCGAGCAGAAAATGGAACAGTAATAACGCCCGAACATCTTTCGCCGGAATGGCGAAAGTTTGGTGTACCAACCGCGCCACCAACAACGATGTCGGTGGCGGCCGTGACGGGTTCCCATCGCTCAAAGGTTGTTTCTCTGGAAAGCACGACTCTTGCTGACGCTCTTGCGGAAGTCCAGCGCCGTATGATCAGCCACGCGTTGCGCAAACACAATGGCAATATTTCCCGCGCTGCCCGCGAACTTGGACTAACTCGTCGGGGGCTTTACCTTAAGCTTGACCGGTATCAAATCGGAGCTAACCGGATAGCGGAAAGCGCCAAGAGCTGATTTGTCGGCGCCGCGCGTGGAAGCCGATCGTAAACTCAATTGTGATAGCGTGCGCTTTCTGCTATCGCCCTCTTACGAATCTCATCGCCCTTCCAATGACAGCATTTGATTCAGAAATATTCAGCGCCGCGGAAATGGCAAAATAAGCGACGCCGTAGGGAACGAGAACCACGGCTGCGATAATAATCGGATGCAGCCGTGGAATGGCTAACTTAATTGCCCATCCCAACACTGCCCCGCCAAATGCTGACAGCCACAACCTCGTGACGAAAGTTGAACTCAACCCGGTGCGTCCGATGCGCTGGTTCAGACTGCGACGCAGCAGAGCGAACTCAATCCAACCGGCGACACCCGCCGAGGCGGTCAACCCCGCTGCTCCCCATTTCGGATCGATGCCGATCAATCGCGGGAGCGGAATCGCGCAGAGATACCCCAGCCCGGTCGTAAGCGCGACGCGAATCACTGCGTACCTCAGCGGCGTGCGCGTGTCATGCAGCGCGTAGTACGTTGAGGCGTAAAGTCGCCCGAGCGTCGATGCCAGCAGACCAATCGTCGACCCGGCCAGTATGCCCCACACATAAGTCGAATCAGCTCGATTGAAGCGGCCCGTTTGATAGAGCGCGCCAGTCATCACATCGCCAAACGCCATCATTGCCACCACTGAAGGCACGATGAAAAACGCGATGCGTCGCAGTCCTTCGTCTAATCGACCCCGAAGTTGATCGGCTATTTGATCGCGCGAGCCGAGCGCGCTCGACATCGCCGGCAACTCTGCCGCTGAAACTGACATTCCGAACAAACTCACCGGCAGGGTGTAGAGACTTTGCGCATAAGTCAGCGCCGCGACGGCCTGCGGGCTGATCAATCCCGCCAGCATCGCATCGACGAACGCAGAGATTTGCACGACGCCTCGGCTCATGAAGACTGGGAAGAAATTTCTCAAAACTGTCCGCACGTTTGCAGACGCAATATCCAGCACCGGTCGCACACGGCGAAGCAGCATGATTACCGTGGGCATCTGCACGCCAAACTGAAGCGCGCTGCCGATCACTGAGCCCCAGGCCGTTAGCGTCGCCAGATGAAATTGATCCTCACGACCGCCAAACCAAATTAGCGTCGCGATGATTGCCAGATTCCAAACGACGGGCGCGGTGTACGACAAGAAGAACTTGCGATGGCTATTCAGAACACCGAGACACCAGGCCGACATCACGAGTAAGCCGGCGCCGGGAAAGAATATGCGAATGAGTTGGGTGGTCAGTTCGCGCGTCGCCGGATCAAAACTGGCGGCGAACAATCGCACGAACAAAGGCGTCGTCAGAACGCCTACCAGCACGATTATCGATGTCACGAGCGCCAGCAGCGTCAGCACTGCGTCGGCAACTCGCGAAGCCTCTTTCTTGTCACCGCGGGCGAGCAGATTTGCGTAAACGGGAATGAACGAAGCAGACAGCGCGCCTTCACCGAAGACGTTCTGAAGAAAGTTGGGAATCCGGAAAGCGGCACTGAATGCGCCCGCCGCGTCCGACGTGCCGAGGTAATGAGCAAAAACGCGCTGCCGAATAACCCCGATGACGCGGCTCACCAGGATGCCGGCGCCGACCATGAACGCTGAACGGCCGGTGCTTTCGCCGTGACCGCTGTCATCAACTTCAACGCGCGGAAAGCGGCCAGTCGACTCGCCAACTATTGCGATTATTTCGCCAGCGACTTCGCCGGCGTTGTGGCGGACATGCGAATGGTCGCGATCGCCGGCAGGAGATGACGAGGGGGTTGACGGGTCCGGTAGATTTGGACTGGGAACTTCGGGCTCGGGACTTTTGTCCTGCGGGTCGTCGTTCATCTTGGCGTCAGAGATCGTACTCTTTGATTTTAGTCAAGAGCGTTTTGTAACTCACGCCCAGGGCCTCGGCGGCCTGCATCTTATTGCCGTCGCAGGTCGCTAGAGTCTCGGCAATCTTTTGTCGTTCGACCAATTGCACTGCCCGCGCGGCCGCCTCTCCCAAAGTGCCAGACGTGTCGATACCGAGAGATTTTGCCTCGCGCGCTTCTGCGGCTGCCAAACCGAGATCGCGCGGCTCGAGGTTCGCGCCGTCCGCAAGAATGCAGGCACGCTCAATGGCATTCTCTAACTCACGAACGTTGCCCGGCCAGCGATGCGCGCGAATCGCTTCGACGCTCGCGTCGCTGAGCGTCGCTTCCCGGCTCCGCAATTCTTCGCCGAGCGCCGCTGCAAAGTGTCGCGCCAGCAACACCACGTCTTCACCGCGATCTCGCAACGGTGGAATCTCAATGGGAAAGACCGCGAGCCGAAAGAAAAGATCGCCGCGGAACTCCGACGCGTTCACCGCTCCGCGTAGATCCTTATTCGTCGCCGCCACAACGCGCAGGTCGACGGGAATCGGCGCTCTACCCCCGATGCGATCCACGGTTTTCTCTTCGATCGCACGCAGAAGCTTTCCCTGCACCGCTAGTGGCAGCTCGCCAATTTCATCGAGAAAAACAGTTCCGCCCGATGCCAACTCGAATTTTCCGAGTCGCCGTTCACCGGCGCCGGTAAACGCGCCGCGCTCGTGCCCAAACAACTCGTTTTCGATCAGTGTCTCAGGAATTGCCGCGCAGTTGATCGCCACGAATGGTTTGTCGCGCCGGTTCGAGAGGTGATGAATCGCGCGGGCAAAAAGTTCTTTGCCCGTGCCCGATTCTCCAAGCAACAAAACGGTCGCGTCCGTCTGGGCCACGCGCTGCGTCTCAGCCACCGCGCGCTTGATCGCATCCGATTCACCGAGGATGCGCGGAAATCCGTAGCGCTTCGACCACTCCTCGCGTAGTAAAAGGTTCTCTGTGCGCAGGCGCGACTGTTCCAGCGCACGCTCAACCAGCAGCAAGAGGTGGTTTGAATCGACCGGCTTTTGCAGAAAGTCGTGCGCGCCATCCTTCATGGCTTGCACGGCCTCATCGATCGAGCCGTACGCCGTCATCACAATTACCGGCACATCGCTATCGGCATTCTTCGCTGCACGCAACACGTCAATGCCTGAGCCGTTTGGCATACGCAAATCGGTCAGCACAATCTTGTGCGGCACACGAGCGATCTCTTCGATTGCCGCGCGGGCGTCGGCAGCTTCCGTAACTGAGTACCCGGCCGTCTCCAGCGTCATGCGCAGCACGCGCCGCAGGCTCTCTTTGTCTTCGACGAGAAGTATGTCAGGCATGGGTCAGTTGGCAGTAAGCAGTGCGCAGTGAACAGTTACTCGCTCACAGCCTCTGCATCATTCCCGCTGCGGCAACAGGTGTCAAGACTTAATTGCGAGTGAAAGAACAGAGCGGAAAGGCTACTGTTCACGAGGTTCGTATTCGCCGCGCGCCTTTGCGGCTTCGTAGTCTGAAGTAGCCAGCCGCATCGAAAGTTGGGTGGGCCGGTAAGAAAATGGCGCAGGCCCGCCCAGGGCGTTTTGAATTGCCGACACGATTGCGTCCTGGTTGTCGCGAAACTGATTGACGCTGCCCCGTTGGTTGAAAATCACGAATAAGACGACGCGCCCGCTCTTCGTGTTCATTTGGCCGACCAGCGAACTCGCGCCACCATCCGTACGAACGAGCGTGCCGGTTTTCGCGATGACGCTCCCGCGCTCCATCGCGTCCGTGTAGCGCTCTTCGAGTGTGCCCGGATCAATTCCTGCGACCGGCAGGATGTCTGACAACTTCAAATTGTTCTTCTTCAGTTCGTCGCGCAACCCGCGCAGAATAGTCATCATCGCCCGAGGCGTCACGCGATTCACGCCGAGGCCGCTCGTGGATGCAAAAGACACTTCATCGGGATTTATCTTGAGCCAATTGATCAAAAGCGTGCGCACCGAATCGGCACCGCCAAGCGACTCGCCAATCCGTTCCGCCATGAAATTGTTCGAGTAGCAAAGCAGCACTTTCAGAATGTCCACCAGCTTGCTGGATCGGCGCGTAAGCAGCGGAGTGGCTTGCAGCGGCGTCGAACCAACCACGA
>DASXTE010000216.1:0-18292 GCA_036505595.1 Pyrinomonadaceae bacterium | reverse complement strand
GACTACGGCGTCTCGCGCGAAACGGAGACGATCGACTACGACAAGTTGCAGCGCCTCGCCGAAGAACACAAGCCGAAGTTGCTGGTCTGCGGCGCTTCAGCTTATCCGCGCATCATAGATTTCAAACGCATCGGCGAAATTGCCAAGAGCGTCGGCGCGCGCATGTTCGCGGACATCGCGCACATCGCCGGGCCAATCGTCGCCGGTCTGCATCCGTCGCCGGTGCCGCACGCGGATTACGTGACCAGCACAACCCATAAAACACTGCGCGGCCCGCGCGGTGGATTGATCTTGTGCAAAGAGGAACACGCAAAGGAAATCGATCGACGCTTGTTTCCCGGCGTCCAGGGCGGACCGTTAGTTCACATCATCGCGGCGAAAGCCGTCGCGTTCGGCGAAGCGTTGCGCGATGACTTCAAAGAATACCAGCGACAGATTCTCGCCAACGCGAAAGCGCTTTGCGCTGAATTGCAGGAGCAAGGTCTGCGGATTGTCTCTGGCGGAACGGACAATCACTTGATGCTGGTCGATGTGTGGATGGACGGGAAGGGAATTACCGGCAAGGACGCCGAGAAAGCTCTCGAAGCTGCGCACATCACCGTCAACAAGAACACCATTCCTTTCGATCAAAACAAACCCTTCGTTGCTTCAGGCCTGCGCATCGGCACGCCCGCAGTCACCACGCGCGGCATGAAAGAACCCGAAATGCGCGAGATTGGCCGCATAATTGCTGCGATTGTGCACGAACCTCAATCGGAACAAGTCGCCGATCAGGTGCGCCGTAGTGTGGCGGAATTAACGGCGAAGTTTCCGTTGTATGCGAAGAGGTTGAAAGCGGATCGCGCGGAACAGGCGATGCAATCATTCGACCGAGCACGATGAACTTGGTGGATCTCACTTATGCCGAAGGATTTGGGCTCAACCAGGCCCATCTTTTGACTTGCTCTCATCGGACTCAGCCGCGGGAGTATCGCGTTGCTCTTCTTCCTCAGGATTCTGGTATGCAAACACGACTTCTTCGCCAGCAGACGGCACTAGCGAACCAAATCTCGATAGCAGTGTTTCCAACCGGCCAGGTTCTTCCGTCTCACTGATGGGTTCAACGTCGATCTGATTCTCAAGCTGAACAATTTGCGCCGAAGCGCGCCGGCACGAGCCGCATGCCGCAAGATGCGCGAGCACGGGTTGGCATTCGTCATCGGCCAGGCGCCCTTCGACGAACGCGGCGATGGTGTCTTCGTCGATGTGCGGTCCTGCCGGAGCAGCCGACAGTTCAGACGCGGATGCAGCTTTCAGCCGCTGGTCGATCAATTCGCGGATGCACTCCGTTTCTTTGTTCAGTCCCGCCGTCACTTTACGAAGTTCCTTCGACCGCCTTTGCTTTGAAGCCGGAATCACCGACTGAGATTGATTTCAGGTTCACGCCTTCGCCCAGATCCTCCGTCGCTATCGACATGCAAATCTCGATTTCTTCAGCGCTCAGTCCGTGTTGCTTGCCCAATTCCGACCTAAATCGTTCGGCGACTTTTTCATAAGCTTTCTCCAGCCAGCGCATCACTGTCGATTCGTGCACGCGTCCCGAGCGACCACGGCGTTGAAACCAGCGGCGAATCGGCGACATAGGCTCCTGCACGAGGCGCGCGATCTCGCGCAGCTTCAATCCGTCCACGTGGTAATACATCAGCAGAAGCTTCTCGTGATCGTCGAGCGTCGCCAGCGCGTGATCCAGCGCGGCGACAGTCACCGTTCGATACCGTTCGCGTACGACGCTCGCCAACATTGATTCTTCCGCTCGGTGCGCATGCCCTCCACGAGAGTGTCGCAGCCTGACGTCTTCACCGGTCTCCTCTAACTTGTCCAACGAAACTTCATCCTGTCGCCGCCGGTAAAAATCGATCACGGCGTGGGAAACAACTGCGCGCAACCAGCCCTGCAATGTTCCGCGGCCAGTGTACGTTCTGAATTTCGATTGCCGCACGCCGTTGACGATCTTGGTCCCAAACAATTCCGCATAGATGTGATCGATGACTTCGTCAGCGTCGGCACGCGTCTTTAATAAATGCCGCGCGAGTCTCTCAATGAACGATCGATAACGGCGGTCGAATTCCCACCACGCGCCCTCGTTGCCGCGCGCGCATGCCAGCGCGAGATAAACGTCATCAGTCTGAAGCTCACCAAGGAACCGGCGCAGCTTTCGCACGGACTGGCGGCGGTTGGCTGCGCCGGAGCAGTCGCCGAACTTCTCGACCGCGCCAGCGAGGGCAACGCCGAATTCTTCCTTCGTCACGCCAAACTCCGGATGAGCGTTCGCGCATTGCGCGTAGATGCCGTCCACCTGTTCGGTGCATTTCGCGAGTACGTCAGGAAATTTTGTCGCAGATGAATCGATCACGAGGGCACGCGCCAGCCATCAAGTCGCGCGTATTATATTGATAAAGACCAGTGGCAAGGCAAGCCTATCCTCGTAATCCGTCGTGCCGTGCCATACGTTTCGTGGACGCAGTTAGCCAATAGTTTTGCCGAAGCTGAGTTGTGAGAATGGGCGATTGTGGGTTAGGGCGCTAGCCTTTCGAGCTTCCAACTTCCATCCGCCGGCAAGGTGTAAAGCAGCCGATCGTGCAGACGATTTTCGCGGCCTTGCCAAAATTCGATCACTTCAGGCTTGACGCGATAGCCGCCCCAATGCGGCGGACGCGGGACGTTGTCAGCAAACTTCCAGCCGAACTCTTCGAATCGGTCTTCAAGTTCGTTGCGGCTCTTGATGGTCTGGCTTTGATCAGATGCCCACGCGCCAAGCTTGCTGCCGAGCGGCCGTGAATGAAAGTATTCCTCGGATTCTTCATCAGAGACTTTCTCGACCGTGCCTTCAATGCGCACTTGCCGCCAGAGTGGTGACCAATAAAAGAGAAGACAGGCGCGGGCGTTCTCAGCTAGCTCCTGTCCTTTGCGGCTGTTGTAGTTGGTGAAAAAGACGAAGCCGCGGTCGTCGAAACTCTTCAGCAAAACAATCCGCGCGCAGGGACGACCGTCGCGGCTTGCGGTGGCGAGCGTCATCGACACCGTGTCCTGTTCGGACATGCCACTCGCGCCGGCTTCCTGGAACCAGAGTTCGAATTGCCGGATCGGATTCGCGTCAACGTTAGCTTTGGTTAAGGCTGAAGACGATTCAGTCATGTTAAGTTTGTCGGGGTATTATCAAGCTTCAACTCGCAATGGCCAAATCCAAACAAAGAGAGCTACCACTCGTTGCAATCGTCGGCCGGCCCAACGTGGGCAAGTCGACGCTGTTCAATCGCCTCATCGGCGAGCGGCGCGCGATTGTCGGCGACGAGCCGGGCATCACGCGCGATCGTATTTACGGCGAAGCGGATTGGAACGGCCGACGATTCGCGCTGGTCGACACGGGTGGCATCGTGCCGGACGACGAGGCCGTAATTCCCGCGAACATTTTCAAGCAAGCGGCGGTCGCGATCGATGAAGCTGTGGCTTTAATTTGGGTCGCTGATGCACGCAAAGGAGTCACGTCTTTAGACGAGGAACTGGCGCGGCTGTTGCGCGAGCAAGGCAAGCCTGTGTTCGTGGCGGCGAACAAGGTTGACGCTGCGAGTTTGGAGAGCGACGCGAGCGAGTTTCATCGATTTGGATTCAATGAAGTGTTTGCGATCTCCGCGGAGCACGGCAACGGAATTGGAGAGATGCTGGACGCGCTCGTCGAATCAATCAAGACGCGGGGACGCGGAGACGCGGTGACGCGGGGCGGTAGCCCGACCGTGAGGGAGGGCGTGGAATTCACCGGCACGGATGCCGGTGAACGGCAGGCAGGGATGCCTGCGCTCCCAACGCGCGAGATCAAGCTCGCCATCGTCGGCCGTCCCAATGTAGGCAAGTCATCTTTGCTGAATCGTCTGCTCGGCGAAGAGCGGGCGATTGTCTCGCCCGTGGCCGGAACGACGCGCGACAGTGTCGATACTTTGCTGAAGACTGATGAGCAAACATTTCGCATCATCGATACCGCCGGCATCCGTCGCAAAGGCAAACCGACAGCCATGGCTGAGAAGCTTTCAGTGGTGATGGCGCGCAAGAGTCTGGAGCGCGCCGACGTGGCGATTGTTCTGCTCGACGCCGAAGAGGGACTCACGGCGTTGGACTCAGCCATCGCCGGATACGCAGCAGAGGCTGGTTGTTCGATCATTCTTGCGCTAAACAAATGGGACTTGCTGGTGAATAAAGACACGAGCGCCGGTGCGCGATTCGAACGCAAGCTGCGCGAGCACATGAAGTTTCTGAGCTGGGCGCCAATCGCCACCACTTCTGCTTTGACTGGTCAGCGCGTGCAGAAACTTTTGCCACTGGCAATGCGCGCGCACGCCTCGCGAAGTCTCCGCATTGCGACTTCGCGGCTCAACGAATTCTTCGAACGTGAAGTCAGGCAGAAGTCAGGCGTCACACCGGCAAAGACATTTCGCGGTTCACGTCTGCACGTGCAATACATAACGCAGACCGGCGTGCGTCCGCCGACATTTGTGGTGTTCACGGCGGGCGGAAAGGCGGGTCTGCATTTTTCGTTCTTGCGGCATTTAGAAAATCGCTTGCGCGAGCAGTTCGATTTCTTTGGGACGCCGATTCGAATCATCGAGCGACATAAGTCCAAGGCTAAACGATGAGTTCAGCGAAGCCGCAATCAATTCAGTTTGAAGTTGACGCCCACGATGGCCAGGTTCGCACGGGAATTCTCCACACGCCGCGCGGACCGATTGAAACACCGGTGTTCATGCCCGTCGGCACCGCCGGCACAGTCAAAGGAATTCGTTTCGAAGCACTCGAAGCTGCAGACCTCGACGCGCAAGTCATTCTTGGCAACACCTATCACCTCTGGCTGCGACCCGGCGTTGAAGTAATTAAAGCGTGCGGCGGGTTGCACAACTTCATCGGTTGGGATCGCGCGATGTTGACGGACTCCGGCGGGTTTCAGGTTTGGAGTCTCGCGGAAATTCGCAAAGTTACGGAAGCAGGAACCGAGTTTCGTTCGCACATCGATGGTGCGCTGTGTTTTCTGTCGCCTGAGATTTCGATGGAAGTGCAGGCGGCGCTTGGTGCTGAGATTGCGATGGCTTTCGATGAGTGTCCGCCGGGTCAAATCGAATACGACGTCGCACGGCAAAGTATGGAACTGACGCTGCGATGGGCGAAGAGATCGAAAGAAGCTTTTGATGTAGCGCAAGTTGCTAACTTGCGTGCCGTGGGTTCACAAGATTCAGCAGCGCAAATTAACAATTTGCGGTACCGGCCGGCGCTGTTTGGAATAATTCAAGGCGCATCGCATTTAGATCTGCGGCGGGAGAGTTTGGAGCGCACCGTTGAAATTGGTTTCGATGGTTATGCGATTGGCGGCCTCAGTGTTGGCGAAGAAAAACCTGTGATGATCGACATCATCGAAGACCTCGCGCCGCGCATGCCGGATGATAAGCCGCGTTATCTGATGGGCGTCGGAACTCCGGAGGACTTGATCGAATCGGTCGCGCGCGGTATCGATATGTTTGACTGCGTGCTGCCGACGCGCAATGGTCGCAACGGCCAAGCCTTCACTTCGCGTGGAAAGCTGAACATAAAAAATGCCCGGTTTGCGACCGACACGCGACCACTTGATGAAGCCTGTTCATGTTCGGTTTGTCGTCGGCACGCGCGCGCGTTTATTCGGCATCTGTATCTCGCCGGCGAGATGCTCGCCAGTATTCTTTTGACGCACCACAATCTGGCGTTCTTCCTTGACACCATGAGAGGTGTCAGGCAAGCTATCCGGTCTGGCCAATTCGCGAAATTTCGGCGAGAGTTCACTGAGCAACTCAGCTTCGGTTTGGAATAGCGCGTACGGAACCGCGAGCAGTAGCGAGCGGGTCAAGAAAGCTCGTTTCGATTGAAAATTATGTTGCTTCTAATTCTGTTTCAGGCTGGCGGCGGCTTCGGGTTTCTAGTTCCGATGCTGCTCGTCTTTGGCGTCTTCTATTTATTATTAATCAGGCCGCAGCAGAAGAAGCAGCGGCAACTGCAAGCACAGATTGCTGACTTGAAAGCCGGCGACAAAATCGTTACGACTGGTGGAATCATCGCGACGATTACGGCGGTGAAAGATACGAGCTTCCTCGTGCGCAGCGCCGACAAATCAATTTTGGAAATTGCGCGATCGGCTGTGGCAGGGATTGATACAGAAGAAAAGAAATAGAACAAAGTTTAGAGTTCAGCCTTTAGGCTGCGCCTTCGCAAGAGCAAGCTAAAGCTTGAACTCTGAACCACAGTTGGTTTATGAAGAAACGGAATCTGCTCCAGCGGTCAATCGTCAGCGGCATCGTCACGATCGTTTCGCTGTACATCGTCATCGGACCGCACGGTCGGCGTCCTCACGGCCACGACTTCACCTGGTCAGGAATCAAAGCCAATCTCGCACAGAACATCCATCTCGGTCTCGATCTGAAAGGCGGCTCGCATCTGGTGATGCGCGTGAAGGTTGAGGAGTACCTGAAGCGGCTCGCCGAAGATAGCGCCACGGCGGCGCAAAACGCCGCGAAGGACGCGGGATTTGAAATAAAAGAAGCGCGCGCAGAAACCACAGGTGGCAATTATCGCGTAGTCCTGACTCCTGCCGATCCTGCAAAGGCGAAAGACATCGAGGCTGCCGTCGAGAAGAAGGTTGATTTGGGCAGCAACGCAGGATGGTCATTTTCGCAATCGGGAGCGAATCTGCTTTGGACGCTGACCGGATCGGCGCAGCGCACGCTGGCAGATTCAGCGACTGAGCAGGCGCTGAAGATCATCGACAGTCGCATTAACTCGATTGGCGTGGCTGAACCCACGTTGCAGCGACACGGCGGCTCGTCATCATACGAGATTCTCTTGCAGATGCCGGGCATCCAGGATCCTGAACACGTCAAGCAGATGTTGGGTAATCCGTCACGGCTGGAACTTGTGCATGTGGTTAGTCCGCCCAGTCCGGCGTCGGCGCAAACTTATGCGACAAAAGAAGAGGCCGTTGCTTCGCTCAACAGCGGCGGAAACATTCCGGCGAACCGGCGCGTGCTTCCGTACACTGAACGTGCCGAACTCAATACTGATCAGAACAATGCTAACGCGCCCAAGCCAACGAAATGGGTGGTGGTTGAGTTGCCCGCAATTATTGACGGCAGCGAGTTGCGCAACGCGAATGCGGTGCAGTCGGCGGGTGGCGGCTCGGATGATTTCCAGATACAGTTTTCGTTGAAGAAAAATGGCGCTGACAAATTCGGTGCGTGGACCGGCGCGAACATCAACGAGTACATGGGCGTCGTGCTCAACGACGAAGTGAAATCGATCGCGTTCATTAAGTCGCAGATCTACGACAGCGGCGAGATCACCGGGAGATTCTCAAAACAGTCAGCGGATGATTTGGTGTTGACGTTGCGTTCCGGCGCGCTTCCAGCAGGAATTCAATACCAGGAAGAGCGCACCGTCGGACCCAGTCTCGGGGCGGATTCGATTCGTTCCGGCGTGCGCGCTTCTTTGTTGGGTTTGGCGTTGGTCGTCGTTTTCATGCTGCTTTATTATCGCGGCTCCGGAATCAATGCCGTCGTGGCCTTGTTACTCAATATGATCTTGATGATCGCCGGCCTGATGCTATTTAACGCGACGCTGACTCTGCCTGGAATCGCCGGAATAATTCTTACCATCGGCATGGCCGTCGATTCTAACGTCCTAATCTTCGAGCGCATTCGCGAGGAATTGCGATCCGGCAAGACGGTGCCCTCAGCCGTTGAGCAGGGCTTTGGCCACGCGTTTGTTACGATTATAGACACGCACGTTACGACCATCGTGTCGTCTCTGTTCTTGTACGTGTTCGGCGCCGGAACGCCCGTGCGTGGATTCGCCGTCACGCTGGTTCTCGGCCTGCTGATTAACCTGTTCTCGGCGGTCTACGTTTCGCGCACGATCTTTATTTGGCTCCTGACTAGAAAAGGCAGGCGTGCAGAGTCACTTAGCATCTAGTAATGATTCAAATATTTCATGACATTAACGTCGACTGGCTCGGCAAGCGAAAGTTCTTCATCGGCCTGTCTATCGCCCTGATGCTCGCGGGGATGGGCACTGCGCTCTACCGGCACAAGTTCCATCCGCACGGTACTGAAGCTTTCAACCTTGGGGTTGATTTCAAGGGCGGGACAGTTGTTACGGTTCGCTTCAGGCAAGCACCTCCAGTTGACACGTTGAGATCGGCGATCAATCACGCGGGCATTAGTGACGCCGTGATCCAGCCGGTTCTGGACAAGCCGGGTGAATTTCTAATCAAAGTTCCACAGCAAGGCACGTCCGAGAACGTCCCCGAAACACAGACCGGAGTTGATGCTGCGCGCGCCAAAGTACGACAGGCACTGAGTACCTTCGGATCCGAGGCAAAAGCGAGCAGCAACCTCGCTGATGATCCAAACGCCGCATACAAAATTGAGGGGACCGATGCCGTCAGCGCCATTGCCAGTTCGCAACTTCGTACCAAGGCGATTGCTGTCACCATTGCCGCGCTGGTTGGGATGCTGATCTTCATCGCTTTTCGTTTTGAATGGACGTATGGCGCCGCCGCCGTGATCGCAGTGTTTCACACCGTCCTGGTGACGCTGGGACTCTTTTCAATGTTCCAAATCGAAATCAACTTGACAGTGATCGCGGCACTACTCACGTTGGTAGGTTTCGACGTGAATGACTCGATCGTGATCTTCGACCGAATCCGCGAGAACCGAAAGCTCCATCGCCGCATGAGCCTGTACGACGTCACCAATCTTTCGATTAATCAGACATTGTCTCGCACGGTCATCACGTCGGGTTTGGTTTTCCTTTCGGTTGTTGCGCTGGTTTTGCTGGGCGGTGAAACATTGCGGCCGTTTTCGCTCGCGCTGTTGATGGGTATTTTGTTTGGAACGTACGACACGATCGCTGTCGCCGGACCGATTATGGTCTGGTGGGAACGAAAGCTCGAAGCTGCTAACAGGTTGCCCGCGGTGACGGCGCGCGGAAGCGGATTTCAATCGAAATCAGTGGCCGGGTCGAACAAGGGTGTCGGTAAACCATCTCGCGCCGCGTGAAGCGCCTCGTGGGAACTTCTGCTTGAGCAGCGGTTTCTAATGGGAGTGTTGTTGCGAGTGACGCCTCGTGAGAGTAGTCAACGACGCGGATTTGCGGCCGTGATTACTCTTGACTTTGCCTGTAATTGCGGCATAGACTGCGGACGTTGCTGGCCAATTAAATACGCTTGTAATCGTGCAGTCCAGATCCAGGTGGCAGGAAGCACGAGGGCCTAGTACGTTAAGCGGCCAGTTTATTTGTGTCTTCGCGGATTAACTGGCCCGGCAAGTACGGCCTCCTTTCTTTCCGCAGGTCTAATGGAATCGATTACTTGATATTTTGAAATCGCAATTGTTTTGTTGTCGAAATTGCTTCTAATCTGACCCTTTTGGCGCCGCATAGGGAGGACTGAAGATGTTCGAACATTTGGTTGAGTCTGGGTCGCACTCAGAAGATCTCAAGCGAAAGGGCTCGTTCCTGCTCGGCTTTACGGGAATTTATATTGTGCTGCTCACAGTGGCGTTCGTCGCGGGCATCTGGTACGCGACCGCTAATATTGATGCGCAAACTCTCGAACTGACGGCGTTGATTGCGCCGGTGCCGGTGCAGGCGCAGCAAAAGCAAGAGGCCAAGCCCGAAAAAATCGAAATCACCAAAAACGTTGACGTGCGCAAGGAGTTGATTGCCGACGTCACGCGCGCCGATCTGGTGCCAAAAGAAGTATCAGCAAAGGCGAGTGACATTCCACCGGTTCGCAAAGGCGTCGTGACGATGGTTGGCAGTTCGAACTCGAATGCGATTGCGCCGGTTGCGCCTGGAGCCGGTACAGGCAACATCATCTCCGCTCAAGCTAAGGTTGATGTGGGTGAAGCGCCTCCGCCTCCCCCGCCGAAACCAACGCCGCCAAAAGCTCCGATTTCCGGAGGCGTGCTGAATGGCAAGGCTGTGCGCCTGGTGCAACCGCCATATCCGGCGATCGCTCGTAGCGCTCACGCGTCGGGACAAGTGCGCGTGCAGATTGTGATCGATGAAAACGGCAACGTCATTTCGGCGACGCCGGTTTCCGGTCATCCGCTCCTGCAAGGTGCAGCCACAGCCGCCGCGCGGGCATCGAAGTTCACGCCAACGAAGCTGTCGGGCATGCCCGTGAAGGTTTCCGGCGTCATCATCTACAACTTTGTGGCGCAGTAATAAAAGCGGCCGCTGCCTCTAAGAAGGTTGCGGCCGCTACTTGCTGTAAGAAATTCAATTTGTAACTTACCTTTTTGGAGGATCTACCGTGACTATTCTAACAAGCATCCTCGGAACGAAGGCTCTTAGTTTGCTCTTCGTTCTTTGGCAGGCCAGCCCGTCTCCGTCCGCAGCCGCCGGCGGCAACGAGTTCACCATGACCGAAATGGTCAAGAACATGGGAGCCGTTGCAATCACCGTCGTCATCATTCTTTTGATTATGTCGGTGTATTCGATCGCCATCATGGTCGAGCGTTATTTGACCTACACCGCGGCCAAGAAGCAGTCGCGCGAATTCGCCCCGCGGGTCGCGCAGGCGTTGAAGAACAATCGGATCGAAGAGGCCATCAACATTAGCGACAAGCATCGCAAGTCACACTTGGCGATGGTTGTGAACAGCGGCCTACAGGAATTTCGCGCGCATGAGCAATCTGCCGAAATTTCTGGCGATGAGATCGAGGCCTCTAAGCGCGCATTGCAGCGGGCCATCGCGATCAAGACGGCAGAGTTTCGCCGGGGCTTGTCAGGATTAGCGACCATCGGTTCGACCGCCCCGTTCGTCGGATTGTTCGGCACGGTGTTCGGAATTATCAACGCGTTCCGCGGCATGAAGAACGCCGAATCGGCTGGTATCGCAGCGGTCGCCGGTGGTATTTCGGAAGCGCTGTTCACGACGGCGTTGGGCCTGGTAGTCGCGGTGCCGGCAGTGTGGTTATTCAACTATTTCACCGGCAAGGTTGACGGTTTCGTCGTGGAGATGGACAACTCAGCATCCGAACTGGTTGACTATTTCATTAAGAACCGCACGAAGCAGCTCAATCCATAGTCCGAAGTTTTGCTGAAGCAGGAATCAGCGCGGCGATGTCCGCGCTGATGGTGCGCCGCGGATTAGCGCGGCGAAAGGAGATTTACCATGGGAATGCAGGCTGGCGGCGGTGGCGGGTTACAGTCCGAAATTAACGTAACCCCCATGGTCGACATCATGTTGGTGCTGTTGATTATCTTCATGGTGGTTACGCCGTTTTTGCAACAGGGCATCACCGTTCCGATTCCGCGTGACATGCGAAACCCGGATGAGGATCAGGCGATCAATAAGGAAACGTCCGTTATCGTGTCGGTTGTTTGCCGGCCGCCGGATGCTCCGCAGTGCACGCCTGAGATGACGGAGTACTATCTGGGCAAGAAGAAGGTCAATCTGGACGAGCTAAAGTCCCAGGTAGAAAAAGCCCTGGCAAACAAGAAAGAGGAAGATAAGATCGTCTACGTGAAGAGCGGCGTCAACGTGAATTACGGCGAAGTAGTAAAGGTAATTAACGCCGTTCGTGAAAAAGGCATCGACAAAATTGGGCTGGTCGCCGATAAGAAGAAGGGCGGCGCCGCGAAAACCTAAAGTCCTGTTCGCGGATCAGAATTCGGTTTAGTTCGAGGGTAAGTTTATGGCAATGACAACTGCAGGCGGGAACCGCGCTGTTCCTTATATCAACGTAACACCGCTGATTGATGTGCTGCTGGTCTTGCTCATCATTTTCATGGTGGTCACACCGTTGAAACCGAGTCGGTTCAAAGCGGACATTCCTACCCAGCGAGATCCGAACGAAGACGTCAGCAAGTTGAAACCAAATCCGCTGACGCTGGTAGTGACTATAAGTCAGGACTTGCAGCTAAAGCTGAATCAGGACCCGATGGGGTCGGTGAACGATCCGAGCCAGTTGGCACAAAAGCTTCAGCAGACATTTCAATTGCGCAAGGAACAGCATGCTTACAAAGTCGGCATGGAGACTTCGAACCTTCCCGAAGATCAGAAAATTGAAAAGACTGTGTTTGTGAAAGCCCCGCGCGCCCTGAAATACGGCGACGTGGTGAAGGTCATTGACGCCATTAAGGGCGCGGGAGCGAGCCCGGTCGGTTTGCAGGTTGACGATCTACCATAATCCGAAACGGAGTTAACCGAAAATGAGATTGTCTCGATCCAGGATCTGCGCTATAGCGATCCTGGCTTTGTTTGTCGGCGTGGGCGCCGGCTGCTCGCTGATCGGCAAAGTGCGAGCCAAAAACGAACTGAACGAAGCGGCCAAAGCTTATAAAGAAGGCCATTTCGAAAACGCCGAACAACATGCCCGCCGCGCGTTGGCGTTGGATCCAAGCAACCTGACAGCTACGATCTTCATTGCGCGCATCGTTCACCAGCAATACAAGCCGGGTGTGGAAGCGCCTGACAACATCCAAAAAGCTCGCGACGCAATTGAAGCTTACAAACGCGTATTACAAATGGATCCCAAGAGGGAAGAGGCTTTTCAGGCGATTTCATATTTGTATGCCGCGATTAAGGACGACGACAATTTGCGTCAATGGATTTCGGCACGCGCCAATGATCCCAACGAGACAAACGAAAAACGCGCTGACGCTTACGCCATTCTCGCCGGCAAAGATTGGGACTGCTCTTACAAGGTCACCGAACTGCCTGAGGTGAAAGTAATCGCCGGGGAAGGCGCCGTAACTTATCAAAAACCGAAAGATCCGAAGGACTTCGAGACCATCCAGCGTTGCGTTACGCGCGGGTTGCAGGAAGCGGAGACGGCGATCAAGTACGATCCCAATAACGAGAAGGCCTGGTCCTACAAAACCAACTTGTTAATGGAGGCCGCGAAAATCGCCAAGATGAACGGCGATGCTGCCAAAGCGGCGGAATACGAAAGACAGGCGCAAGTCGCTCAGAAACGCGACGCGGAACTTGCCGAAGCAGAGCGCAAGCGACAAGAAGAGGCTGAGAAAGCTGCCGGCTCACCAACTCCCTGACGCTTCACTAGCAGATTTGATCTGAATTTTGAGGTGACGTAAGACTCGTTCGAGTCGAGCGTCACCTCTTGCTATAATGGCAGAGGTCAGAAGTCAGAGTTCAGAGGTCAGTCTCTTTTTCTGACCTCCGGCCACCGACCTCTGACCACTGTTTTTTATGGTTCGCATTGAAGAAATCGTCGAAAAGGTCAAACGGAACCATCCGCAGGCCGACCTGAACCTGTTGCGCCGCGCCTACCTGTTCTCCGCGCGCGAACACAAAGGTCAGAAGCGCGCTTCGGGCGAAGCGTATCTCGTACATCCGCTGGAAGTCGCGAATATTCTTGCGGACATGCGCATGGATGCGGTCTCAGTTTCAACCGGACTGCTTCACGATGTGGTGGAAGACACGCTCGCCGACCCGAAAACCATTCGCGAATATTTCGGCGAAGAAGTAGCTCACCTGGTCGAAGGCCTCACGAAGATTGCGCATATCAGCAACGTTTCGCGTGAAGAGCAGCAGGCGGAAAACGTTCGCAAGATGCTGCTGGCGATGATTGATGACGTGCGCGTCGTGCTGGTTAAACTGGCCGACCGCCTGCACAACATGCGCACGCTGGAGTTCCTCATTCCGGAAAAACGCCGTCGCATCGCGCAGGAGACGATGGACATCTACGCGCCGATTGCACATCGACTCGGCATGGGAAAGTTGCGCGGCGAATTGGAGGATCTTGCTTTCCGCAATCTGCATCCGGACGATTACCGCGAAATTAGCGCGCAACTGGAAAAGCGCCGCGCCGCGAACGAAGCGTTTCTGAATGACGTTACGGCCACGATCGAGCAGAACATGCGCGAAGCTGACGTTCCGTTCGTCCGCATCGAAGGACGCGTGAAGCGGATTTATTCGATTTGGAAAAAGTTGCAGACCCAAAGCATCGATCTCGATCAGGTTTACGATCTCGTCGCTGCGCGTGTGATAACGCCGAACGAAATTCGCCACTGTTATGCTGCTCTGGGCGTCATTCACAATGCGTGGAAACCCGTGCCGGGGCGGTTCAAAGATTGGATTGCGACGCCGCGAGATAATCTCTATCAATCGCTGCACACGTCCGTGATTGGATCAAAAGTCCAACCCTTCGAGGTGCAAATTCGCACCGAGCAAATGCACCTGATCGCGGAAGAGGGTGTCGCGGCGCACTGGAAATACAAGGAAGGTAAGCGCGGGCCACGCGACGATGACGAGGCTTTGAAAGTTCTACGCTCGCTGATCGAGTGGACCCAGGAAGTGAAAGACTCGCGCGAGTTCATCGACGCGTTGAAGCTCGACCTGTATCCAAAGGACGTTTACGCGTTCACGCCCATGGGCAAAGTCATTCAGTTGCCGCGCGGCGCGACGACGGTCGATTTTGCTTACATGATTCACTCGGAGGTTGGTAACACGTGCACCGGCGCGCGCATTAACACCCGCATGGTGCCGCTGCGGACACAGATTCAAAACGGCGATGTGGTCGAGATTCTGACAAGTCCCAATGCTCATCCGTCGCGTGACTGGCTGAATTTTGTCGTCACCTCCCGCGCCCGGAATCGCGTTCGTCACTGGGTTGCTGACCAGCAGCGCGCGGAGTCCATTGAAATCGGCCGCAAATTGTTTGAGAAGGAAGCCAGTCGCTTCCAAATGCCTATCAAGAAAGTGTTGAGCGACAGCAATGGAGATTTGAAGCGCATCGCCGGCGAGTACGGTTATGGCCGGACGGACGATCTGCTGGCTGCGATGGGTTACGGCAAGATTGTGCCGCGCAACATAATCGCGAAGTATCTCGGCCCCGAAAAATTTGCCGCACTCGATCAACAGAAAGAGTCGAAACTGCGCACAGGGGTGCGCGCCGTGCGGCGGCTGCTTGGCGGCGACGACGCGATTGTCGTCCGGGGCGTGGAAGATTTGATGGTAAACCGCGCGCGCTGCTGCAATCCGCTGCACGGCGAGGAAATCATCGGCTACATCACGCGCGGCAAGGGCGTCGCGGTGCACACCAAGCGCTGTAAGAATGTGAAGCAGTTGATGGTGAATCCTGAACGCATTGTCAGCGTTGAATGGGCTTCGCGGCCCGAGAAGACGGCTTACGCGGTGAAATTGCTGGCGACGACTGAGAATCGCACGGGAATGATTGCCGGAATTACGGGCGCAATTTCCGACATGAAGACGGGCATCCGCGACGCGCGCGCGTCAATCGGCCCTGATCAGAAAGGTCGCATCGAAGTTACCGTCGAAGTCTTCGACGTCAAGCACCTGGACAAGGTGACGAGTTCAATTAAGAGCGTTCCGGGTGTGCTGGACGTCGAACGGTTGCAAGGCGCAGCGTGAGCGGTGTTGGCAAAGTGCAAAGTGCAAAGTGCTAAGTGCTAAGTGCCAAGAGACAAGAGCGTACGTTCCATTAACCTGCCCTTTGCCCTTCGCTCTTACCGCTCTAGCTGTCCCTCCGTATCGTAAATCTCGATTGTCGGTGAGTAGTCTTTGATCTGGTTTTCTATTTCGGCCGCATCCCCGACAACAACTATCGCCGCCTGATCGGGAGTGACATGCTGCTGGGCGACGCGGAGCACATCTTCCGCGGAGATAGCATTAACCCGATCACGATAGGTGTGCAGGTAGTCTGAGGGCAGATTGAACATCCTCACACTCGTCAGTTGATCGATTAGTCCGTCCTGCGTCTCGATGCGAATTGGGAAGACTCCGGTGAGATAAGATTTCGCATTCCGTAGCTCCTGGTCCGGCACTCTCTCGTTCCGAATCCGTTCAAGTTCAAAAAAGAACTCGTGCAACGACGCGCCCGTCACCGGCGTACGCACTTCAGCCGTCGCGCGAAAAGTGCCAGCAAGACGACGCGCATCCAAACTTGAATACGCACCGTAGGTGTAGCCCTTCTCTTCGCGCAGGTTCATGAACAAGCGCGATGAAGCGTTGGCGCCGAGGATTGTGTGCATTACCAGCATCGGAAAATAATCCGGACTTGTGCGGGTGATGCCGGCGTTCGCGAGGACTATATTCGACTGCGCTGAACCGGGACGATCGACGAGATAGGCAGTCCGCGCCGTGCGCGCCGGTGGCGCCGGAAAACTTACCTGGGGCGACACAGATTGAGTCCATGATCCAAACAGGTTCGCCAGTTTCCCAGCGATGTCGTCAGGATCGACATCGCCGATCACGAGCAGCACGGCATTCTTCGGCGTGAACGTCGTTCGATGGAAATCCTGGAAAGTATCACGGGTCATCGCGTCCAGCGACTGGGACGTTGGCGAGATTCGCGCATAAGGATGTTTGCCGAACATGACTGCGGCGACGCGCTCAGAGGCGAGAAAATTCGGCTGCGCGCGCTGCTGAATCAACATCTGCTTTGTATTCTCGCGCGCCAGATCGATTTCGTTCTGCGGAAAGGATGGATGCAGAGTGACATCGGCAATCAACTCGAGAATCTCGTCCACGTAAACCGATAACGCTGAAGCCCCTACCGTCACGAAATCGGAACTCGAGCTGACGCTGAGCGTCGCGCCGAGTCGCTCGACTTGTTCGGCGATTTGCAGACTTGTGCGATTCGCCGTGCCCTCAGTTAGCAAGTGCGACATCATGTCGCTCAGGCCCGGCAATTCTGCCGGATCGCTCGAATCGCCTCCGCGAAATGCGAGACGAAAACTGACTATCGGCAAGCGCGCATCGCGCACAATCGCGAGTTGCAGCCCGTTAGCGAGCCTTGATTCGATGGGCGCTGGAATCTTCAGTGCGCGTGGCTTGAGCGGTGGTGGACTCTGCCGGCGGAAGGATTCTGGTGGTAAGACGCGGTTATGAGTTTCGGAAATTGTTGGCACAGACAATTCAACGTATCAGTTCAGTTTGAAATTCGATTACTAGAGAATCTTATCCAACCGCGCTGAGAGTTGAGTTGTCAAGTTCGCATTCGGATCCATGCCGCCGATCGAACTGGCAATGTTGCCCTGCTTGTCGAGAATCACGATCGATGGCACCTGATCTACACCCAACTTTCGTGACAGGACGCCGTCCGGATCTCGCAGGATTGTGACTTTGTATTTGCGCGCCAGTTCGCGAAGCTGATCGTCAGAAACGAAATTCTTTGATTTTTGATTGTCTGAGTCGACGCTCACCCAGTAAACGGCGACGCCGCGGCCGGCGTATTGATCCGCCAGTTTCTTCACGCTTTCCATCTGATTGCGCGAGAGCGGCAGCCACGAAGCGCCGAATGCCAGCACGCCGACTTCGCCGCGCAGGCTTTGTGACGTTACAGTTTCGCCATCGATCGCGCGCAGCGAGAACTCTACCGGAGCGGTTTGCGCTAAAGCTGCGGACGCGAATCCGAGGGCAAAAATAAACACCGCAATTGCGGTGACTTTTCGGGTGATGCTCAACATTTGTTCATCCTCCGCCGTCTGCACGGACGGCTGACGGTTACTTAGATGAGGCCTGCCGGCTTCTAGTTGGTCACCCATTTGACTCGTCGGGGGCCGCATTTTCGCTGGGTTTGTGGCCAAAAACCGCCTGGTGCAGGCGCAGGTAATCATCCCACGTGTCCATGTCTCGCGCAACGAAGGGCGAGTTGACTGGCAGCCGCAGCACTGCGTCGCGGTGCCTGGCAAAGAAACCGCGCAACCCTGAACCTGAATCGAGATTAAGAAGCTCGTTTCGATAACTCAGATCGATCATAACCGGGTGTCCGCCCTTGCCTTCATGTTCCGGTTGAATCAGTTTGTAGCCGTCGCGCCATTTCTCGATCAATGCTCGAATGATTTCCGGAGAGACCGCGGGATGATCTACTGGCGTGATCAGAACAGCTTTGGCAGTCGCGCCGATTGCGGCGATGCCGAGCGCAATGGACGCGCTCATTGGGCTGTCTGAATCCGGGTTTGTAACGAAGGTTACTGACGCTGAAGCGAATTGCCGTCGCACGTCTTCGCCACGATGCCCGACGACGACAATGACTTGATCCGTCTCGGCCGCGCGGAGGTTATTGACGCACGCTTCGATTACTGTTTTGTCTCCGAACGCGAGGAGTGGTTTGAATTCGCCCATGCGGCGCGAGCGGCCGGCGGCGAGAACGATTGCAGCAATTTGATCTTTGGTCTTTGGCCTTGGGTTTTTGGTTTGTGATGGCTGGTCTTTCATCTCTTCTTCGATGGAAGCACAAAGACCTAAGACCAA
>DASXTE010000215.1:0-17196 GCA_036505595.1 Pyrinomonadaceae bacterium | reverse complement strand
CGGCGCGCGATAACCTTTGCGCGCCCTAATCGTCACATCCGGCGTCGATAGTTTCACCTGAACCGTGCGCCACTTGCCGTCGCGCGCGCGATTTGTTGGGCGATAGGCGATTGTGTACTGGTGGCCGAGTTCTTCGGCGATCGCGGCGAATGAGTCGCGCAGATCCAAGCCGCCGGGCGCGTCAATGTAACGGCCGCCGCTCTTTTCCGCCAAGCTTTTTAGAATCGCGACGCCGGTTAAGTCGCGCTTCGGCCCTTCCTCAGACATGTTCGCGCCGTAAATTGTCGCGCCTGCCAGTGATGCGCGATCGAGAGCTTTGTCTGAACTGGCGTGGCTGTAGTTTTCGCCGCCGTCGGAAAGTACGACGATCGCGCGGCGTTTCTCTTCGCGCTTCGCCAGGTCATCGGCAGCCCGCACAATCGCGTCGTTCAGCGCCGTCATTGTTTTCGTCTTCAGACCGTAGACGCGCGGCGGCAGGTCGCGGCCGGGCGAGAATTCGCTCCATTGCTCGACCTTCGTATTGAAGCTGTAAACCGCGGCTACGTCTTCGTCGCGCAGCCCGTCGAGAAAACGAATTGCCGCGCTGCGGCCGAGCGTCAGCCTCGATTCCATGCTGCCCGAAGTGTCGAGCAGAATCGCCGCCGCAAATGGAGTCTCTTCAGCACTGAACGTTGATGCTTTTTGTTGCACGCCGTCTTCTAAAATTTGAAAGTCGGAGCGCTTCAGACCCGGGACGAACTTTCCGTTCTTGTCCAGCACAGTCACGTTCAGCACGACGAGATCGGTCGAGACCCGGACGACGTCGTCCTTCTCCTCAGGAGTGGGTGTTGCGGTCGGTTGCTGAGTCTGAAAGGTTCCCGACCGATTTGAGAATCCGCCCGCAGAACGACCCAAAAGTGAAAGGCTAATAGCGGTTATGATGAGAGCCGCGAAAAGCAGCGAGGCTGGACCGAATCTGCGTCTGCGTATGAGCCGCATCTCAGCCATCGAATCAGTGGCGGGAGCCGCGCACGAACTGAATCAGAGCGAGCAGCTTGTTTGCCTGATCAATTATTGAAGTGGAAACGACTCGCCGCGGCGTCTTCTCTACCTGGTCGGATAATTCCTTCGCCATATCGGCAAGCAAATTGACCGCTTGGGTGATGGAATTGGGGAGGTCTTTCGGATCTGCGTCACTCTCGGAACCGCCAACGTCGTTGCGAATGCGCCGGGTCAACTTCTCAAGCCGCTCAAGTTTTTTCTGGTCGGCGGCATTCAAGACGTTGCTGGTTAGGTAACGGGTCTTTAACTCGACGGCAATATCGCGCGCTTCTTTCGCACGGGCGACGTGCTCTTCGTAGGCCTTCCTTTCGGCCTTCAGGATTAGCCGCGTGCGCGCGTCAGTTTCGCGGGACCCAAAATCCACATCATTATCGGGTTTGTCTCCGAGGTCAGGCTGCTGGCTGGAAGGCGGTGGCGGGGGACTGGACGGTCGCGGCTGGCTCTGCGCGCGTACCGGCGCCAAGCCCGCGGCAAGAACGAGAACCGCGGACGTAAGCGCTGTCTTTAACAATTCGAGCCGCTTTGTTTCCGCAAACATAGGTTGCTCAACTATAGTAATCCGAACTCCAAATCACTCCCAAACAATGCTGTGACGGGGAAAGTATGCTACGCGTTGGCTGCAAGTTTAGGGAACGCGACCGGGATTATTAGGCGTGTTGATGAACTCGTCTCCGCGACTGGGCCGAGTCTTGTCAACCACGATTGTCTTGGAAGCGGGCGGCTCCATTGGCGGCGCAGCGTTTCCAGGCCGCGCTTTGAAGGGAACTGCCGCGCGATCGGCGCCGCCGACAACACGCAAGAATGTCGCGCTGATGTAGTCCTGCGTGGCCACCTGCACGCTGTAGCGGGTCTTCGCATCGGGAGCGAGATCGGTCGTTTCCGGAACAATGACCCGCGTGTCCACGCCGGCTCCGACGCGACGCCGCAATTGCAGCTCGACCGCGATGTTTTGCAGGTTGTCCTTCGAGATGTTGTGCACAGTGCCGCCGAGAGTGGTCGTGTTGCCATTGACCATTGCGTCATCAACAAACACTTCGACTCTGGGTGCTTTCCGCTTCACCTCGGCCTCGGCAGCCGCGGCGACTTGGCGCTCGTGGCGCTTGCGAAGCGCCATATAGCCGCCAAGCAACGCGCCCGTCAGCAGCACGGCACAGAGAAGGCCGACAAGAAGTCGCTTGGTGTGGCGTCTTTCTTCCTCGTCGATGGGGATTGGTTCGGTTTCGAGTTGGTTAAGGATATTCATGAATTAATACAGATGTACCTCAAGGCCGTTCGGTTGGCGGCGCCCCCCCGATCATTTCAACCAGAGCGGAAAGAAATTCCTGTTCGGCTGCGCCGCTGCTTGGCAGCGTGATCCACTCGGCTCCGGTGGCGCCGTCCGTCCGTCCTTCGATTTTCGCGTTAACGGAAACGTTGGCGCTGGTGCCGTCAATCGGCTGCACCTCAACGCTAATCGTGTAACGCCCGCGCGTCCAGCCTCGGCTGGTGGAAGTTTCCACGTCCGCATAACGGCTGAGCTCGGACTCGGCCACGACGGCGCCTTTGATGAACGTGTAGGGTTGCGTGACGATTATCCCTTCATTCGGTCGTGACGCAGCATCGTCCACAATCAACTTTCGATCGCGCATTAACTCGGTGACCGCTTTCAGCAGTTCGTCACGCCGCGCAGTGACGCGATATGGATTCGGAAGCGGCACAATTTCTTTCGTCTTCCCCTTGCCAAAATTGATTCCGGAGCGCGAAGTACCGACGTCAGTCTTGCCGCCGTTGACGCCTGCCGACCGGTTGCTGCCGGTGTCGCGAACCTTTTGGCTCTGCGTGTCCACACCCTTCTCCTGCGCGCAGACGGCCGGCGCCGTTAGGATCAACAAGAAAACAGCCACAAACGTTGCACCGTATTTCATAAGATTACCTCACGCGGAAAACACATCCGAGGGGGGTGACACGTCGAGGATAAACCGCGGGAAGAACGAACACAAGTAACAGAGAGATGTTTGGCACGAGTTTCTGATTTCAGTAACATTCGGTCTTTCTTAGTTCTTGATTTCAATGACCAGGCTAACTGTCAGAGCATTACGATTTATGTTGCTCCGAACATCAACCGGCGCCGACTGCTTTTCCATCGCATGGCGCTCCCGAAAGATGCGTGAGAGCAGCAACCCCGCGTCTTCCCGAAAGAACCGATTAGTGTAACTTTCGTCATAAATCTCGCCGGTTTTCAGTTTCCATCTTTCTTTCAGCGCGGCCGCGTCCGCCTCAGAAACGCCCCTGAATTCGACCGTGCCCATGCGATACTGCGGGCCTTCGCTGACCGCGATCTTGAACGTCACTCGCTGCCCAGCATCGTCGAACTCGGGCGCGGAATTTAGGTGGGCTTGAATGTAACCGTGTTTTCCGTACGCCTTCTCGACTTCGCGTATCCCTTTGTCGAACTTCTTTCCGTTGGCCACTTCGCCGCTCTTCATTCCGAGCGCGTCATCGAGCTCGTTCGCGGACAAGACTTGATTGCCCGACCATTCGGCCTTTGCCCAGGAATAAACCGCGCCTTCGTTCACAGGGATCGTCAAGTCCACACCGTTCTCACAACCAGGATTCGTGTCGGGTTTCGCGATGGGCGCCCCGAACGTGGCGCGCAGATGTCCCAGCTCGCGATAAAGCGGATACAAACCGTACCGCGGAAAAGTTAGCGCCGCCTGGCGGGAATAATTTGCGTCGGTGGAACTCTTGGTTGTGGCGGCCAGCTTTTCCTCCGACACATCATGCGAGCCCGGGAAGTGCAGAGTGCAAATCGTCAAAGGCACGCCGCCGACGCGAAACAAGTGGGCGGTTTCTGTCAGCGTGTATTCGACTGTTCCGGGAATTTTTCGCGACACAAGCAAATCCTGCAATGCCTGCCTGATCATTTCTGTCGCGTTGCCAGTATCGGGAACTGATCCCGCAAAAGACGGCAGCGCGCGTTTCACCGCTTCAGAAAGTTCTTCATCCGAGAACCAGATGAAGTTATCAAAAACCACGGGCGAACTGTTGCTTTTTGCTTCCTCCACTTGAAAGACGATCGTTATCGACGAGCCTGCCGTGCGCGTGCGATACCCAACGTTTTTGAAGAGACCGCTGTCCAAAAGGCGCTGCGCCGCCGCATCAACCACAGCAAGCGAAAAGGGCTCACCAATTTTTAGACCAGTCATGGTGATCACATTTTCACGGCTGAGGTTTTGCAGACCTTCGACGTCGATGCGGGCAATCTTGCGCGCGGCCTGAGACCAGGCTGGAGTGGCAATTGAGAGAATGACCACAAACAAGGACACGAGAACAATTGTTTGTGCAGAAAATCGGAGACGCTGAAGTAAGGTTTTTGACATAGCTGCTATTTCGAGCACTTGTTTCGCGACTTACTGCTGCTGGGTTCCCCTACTTCGTTCCCACTCTCTGAGCGCTTGCACGCCTTTCTGAAAATCGGATTCCTTGCTGTAGAAGTTATGCGCCCCATCATCCCGCGCCGGCTCGCGAACGTAATACAAGTAATCCGTTTGCGCGGGATTCAGCGCCGCATCAATCGAAGCCTCGCCGGGATTTCCGACCGGCCCGGGCGGCAAACCGATGTACAGCCTGGTGTTGTATGGCGAGCGCCGATTGACGTCGCTCAAATAAACCTTGCCATTGTCCCGCCACTTGCCCGCGAGCTTTGATGCGTAAACAATCGTTGAGTCTATGCCCAGCGCGATATGTTTGTTCAGCCGGTTGTAAATTACGGACGCGATTAGCGGCCGCTCGTCCTTCAATTTCGCCTCAGTCTCAATCAGCGATGCGATAATCACGATTTGCCGCGGTGTCATGTTTAGTGCGCGGGCGCGCTCGGCACGTTCGGGAGTCCAAGCCTGGCGGAAACGCTTAACCATCGTTTCGACGATGCTTGATGCTTTCGTGCCTGTGGGAAAACTATAAGTCGCCGGAAAAAGGTACCCTTCGAGATTTTCGGCAGGCGGATCGAGATCTCGAATCAAGCTGGCCTCGTCCATCAACTTCAGAGCTTCCCCGCTGTCGCTCAGATGCAGTTCATCGACGTGAGCCATTGAGCCGGCAATATCCCAACGCGTCCAGCCTTCGATCACGGTGAATCGGCTCAGGCGCTGTTCGCCCTCTTCGAGCTTCTTCAGGACTCCCAGCGGCGAAATCGGAGAAGGGAAGCGGTACTCGCCGGCTTTGATTAATTTCGCACTGCCGGTGACTTTGATGTAGAGGAGCAGTGGCCATTTACGTTGCAGCACGCCCTCAGCCAAAAGTTTGTTGGCAATGACGTCAGGCGATGAGCCGCGGGGAATTTCGATGTAGTCGTTCGCCTTCGCATGGACAACGGGCGCATGAAGGTCACGGTAAATCCAAATCGCTAAGCCAACGGCGACGATCGCCGCGAGAATCGCCACGTAAAGCAGCGCACGAAGTATCTTCTTCCGTCTTCGGGTTCCCATGAACTATCGTGCTTGACTCAGAAAATCCTGAAGGATGACAGCCGCCGCCTCGGCGTCCACATCAGTCTGTCGGGTTGAATTACTGATGCGTGACTTCGCCTCTTCCGTTGTCAGTCTCTCGTCCTGAAGGTAAACCGGAACGGACAGCGACCGCCGAAAATTCTCCGCCAAACGGCGTACGTCAGCCGACGCCGCTCCTTCCGAGTCGTCCATATTTACGGGCAGGCCGATAACCAAACCAGCGACGCCAAGCCTCTCAATCTGTTCAGCAACCTGTTTCAGCAAATCCTTCCAGCTTCGTCGCTCGATAATCATGAGCGGCCGCACCGTCAGTCGTAACTCGTCACAAACAGCGACGCCGACACGCTTGGCGCCGAGATCAACGGCGAGCAGACGCCCTGGCGGTTTTGGCTGTCGTTGGGATTCTCGAAGTGGCTCAGTCAAGTCCACCAAAATTAACAGTTTTCGCGCAGCGAAGCGAAACAAAACGCTGCTTGCGCGCATCCAAAGGCCTCTGTATCATACAGACGTTCGGCGAATCGCTTAAATCCGGCCGCTGACTCTGCTCCGTTCGTATTTTGAGGTGCAATTGATGTCATTCAAAAAGAAATTCACGATCATCTCGCTGTCAGCCGCGCTGGCACTTTACACGATCGCCGGCGCCTGGCTCGCGACGCGGGCGCAACAGCCATCAAACGACCCGGGCGCGCAGCAGCGAATTTTCCAAAGCGTCCTTGAGCACATACAGAACGATTATGTTGACGAGCCGAACATGGAAAAAGTTCGCGCCGGCGCGCTGCGCGGATTGGCGTACGGGCTCGATCCATATTCGACATATCTGACTCCGGACCAGGTCAAAGACTATCGCGCGGAAAAGAAATCGAACCAAGTGGGCATCGGAGCCGAACTCTCGCAGTACGCTTCCTATCTTTACGTCGTGGCGCCGGTTAAGGGGTCACCGTCGGATCAAGCAGGAGTGCGTGCCGGGGACGTCATCGAATACATCGACAACAAAGCGACGCGCGATATTTCGCTATACGACGCGCGCCAACTGCTTAACGGCGCTCCGGGTACGGAAGTCAAACTCCGCATTCTGCGTGCGAATGCGCGGCCGATGACCTTGGCGGTTAAGCGCAGCGCGTTTCGCGCCCCGGCCTCGGAAGCAAGGATGGAGCCGGGCAAAATCGGCATTCTCAGGATCAACAGTCTGGAAACGGGCGAAGCTGCTGATGCACGTGCGCGCTTGCAGGATTTGCTGAAGCAGGGCGCTCAGAAAATTGTCGTCGATCTGCGCAGCGTAGCCGGCGGCGAGATTCAGGAAGGCGTGACGGTTGCGAACTTCTTTATTCAGTCCGGGCCGCTCGCTCGTACGATTGGACGCGAGCAGAAAGTGCTGAAAGCGTTTGAAGCCGATCCGAAAGTCAGTTTGTTCAATGGTCCCGCGGTAGTTCTGATCGATACCGGCACTGCCGGCGCCGCCGAGGTGGTTGCGTCAGCGTTTCTCGAGCGCAAGCGCGGCGATGTTGTCGGCGAGAAGAGTTTTGGCGCCGGCGCTGAACAGGAGTTGTTCACTCTGCGTGATGGCGACGGCCTTTTGTTGACGACGGTGAAGTGGGCCTCGGCGAGCGGCAAACCGTTCCTCGGCGAGGATCGGGCGCACTCTGGAGTCGCGCCATCAGTTGAAGTCAAACGGCCCGAGGCGCCTGACAATCTCGACGTGGACGATCTCTCCGGCAGTGAGGAACCGAAACCAAATGCGTCGCCCGAAGCCGTGCCGAAACCTCAACCGGAAGATTTGCAGCTCAAGAAAGCAATCGAGCTTTTGCGAGACAAGCCGGCGCGCACGGCATAACTGAAACCAAATCAACTTCATCAGGCCGGAGCGATCCGGCCTTTGCTTTAGGTGCGATATCACGAACCATGCGTTGGTTAGTCGGCATTGGCGGATTTCTTCTTGTCGTAGTCGTCCTGTGGGAAGCGTTTGAAACGATCATCCTGCCGCGACGGGTCACGCGTCGAGTGCGCGTCACTCGCCTCCTTTACCTCCTCACGTGGCAGCCGTGGTCGAAACTCGTGCGCACTATTGGTGACAATCGTCGCCGCGAGAAATTGCTCAGTTTCTTCGGTCCGATGTCGCTGATAATTCTGCTGACAGTTTGGGCAATCGGCCTGCTCGTCGGATTCGCTTTGATTCACTGGGGCGCCGGCTCGACGTTTGGCTCTCCCTCGTTAAGTGGAATCTGGGCCGATCTTTATTTCAGCGGTAGTACCTTCTTCACGCTTGGGCTCGGCGATTTAACGCCCGCAACTAACTTTGGTCGGGCCCTCACCGTCGTGCAAGCCGGTGTCGGCATCGGCTTCTTAGCCTTGGTGATCAGCTATCTGCCCGTGTTGTATCAGGCGTTTTCGCGCCGCGAGGCGAACATCTCGATGCTCGACGCGCGCGCGGGCACGCCGCCCACCGCGGGTGAGCTGTTGCGCCGCCACCATGAAGGTGGTGACCTCGAAAGTCTTAATCAAATGCTCAGAGATTGGGAGAAGTGGTCAGCCGACCTTTTGGAAAGTCATCTCTCGTACCCGGTTCTTTGCTATTTCAGATCGCAGCACGATAACCAGTCGTGGCTGTCCGCGCTCAGTACAATTCTCGACACGTGCGCGCTGGTAATGGTCGGCGTTGATGGCGTTCCCAAATGGCAAGCGCAACTCACGTTTAAGATGACGCGCCACGCGGTGGTTGACCTGACCCAGGTCTTCAACACCTCGCCACTAACGAGCGATGGTCAGCGATTGAGCACGGATGATTTAACGCGATTGCGCACGGTGCTGGCTCAAGCCGGTGTGGCGCTACGTAGCGAGCCGGGCGACGAACAAACGTTGGCCGAATTGCGCGAGATGTACGAGCCGTACCTGGAGGTCTTGTCTGAGTACCTGCTGATGCCTTTGCCCGGTTGGCTGCCGAAACCACGCGCGATCGACAACTGGCAAACGAGCGCCTGGGAAATCACAGCGCCCGCGCGAGAAGAGCCATTTCGGAAATGCATGCTCGAAGCGAAGCGTACAAAGAAAGTTGCAGCACACTAAGATAACGCCAAATCTCCCCGGCATTCGTTGAGGAAATGGGATACCGCGATTCCATATCAAGCACGCCGTCATGTTGTTTTCATTCGCATGGCCGAAGGTTGCCTTATCCCAAATCTTATATATTTCTTGCACTTACTTTGATAAATCGCTCATCTGCGGCTGTTCGCGGCAAAACTTCAAGAAAATGGGCGCGACGACGCCTTTGAGGCACGCTCGTTGCCGATTACTCGGCTGTTCCCGACGAAGAAGTCTAACGTAAAGGAGAACTTCAAATGCTGATCACGAAAAAAATGTTACTGGCTTTAACACTTGTAGCGGCCCTGGTGGGCGGTGGCATTGGTTCACTAATCACCCATTCGGCTAACCGAACTGAGGCTGCTAACGAAAATTATCAGACGACTCCAAACACAACCGCAACGACGCCTGCTTCTTATCAGGACGAGACGGCTAACGCGGCGAAATATGGCACATCAGCCGAACAAACCGCGTATCGCCAGGGGTTCGAGGAAGGCTATAACTCTTGCACGACCGCTGCTAACAACGGCGTCCAGCGGAGCTACGCGACTTATCGGGCGCCAACGCGTCGTTATTACAGCAGCAGCCGACGCGCTTACTACGATTACAACAACGCCCCACGCGGCCGCAGCTTCTGGCAAAAGCACCGCGATAAGCTCACGATGGCAATCGGTACCGGTGCCGGTGCGGCCATCGGTGGCCTGGCTGGCGGCAAGAAGGGCGCAGGCATCGGTGCGCTGGTGGGGCTTGGCGGTTCGGCACTGTACACCTACAAGCTTCGCAAACGTTCGCGACGTTACTAATGACCTTGGAGCGGTTTCGTGAACAGCAAACGTAGACTTCTGTTGATAGCCGCTCTCATAGCGGCGACAGGAGTGAGGGCAGTTTCATTCGGAGCTGCCCTTTTTGCTATGCCCGAAAAAGCGGCGGCGCCAGCACGCACGCCTATTCCGCGGCCCGTGCGCCTGCGCGAAGTGAGGGGGCGCGGACTGCTCACCGATGTTTGGATCAACTCAGTCGGCCCGCTTAGGTTCGCAATCGACACCGGCGCGGGCATAACTCTGGTTTCGCCGCGCGCCGCCGGCGCTGCGCGTCTGAGTGTCCAATCTGGATCTGGCCGATCGATCGCCGGACTCAGCGGCAAGGGCGTCGCCGTTCGTGAAACGACGATCCGCACAGTCGCTGTCGGTGATCGGGATAACGTACTTCCCGGCTCGATCGATGCCGTCGTGACTTCGAGCTTGCCGGACGATCTCGATGGCGTTTTGGATCCGACTCAAGCGTTCTCGCCCCTGGGTTACGTTATTGACATTCCACGGCTGGAACTTTCGGCGTTTGATCCGCACGAGGCGCCGCTCGCTGCGGAGAATGCACGAGGCGACGGGACGGTCGTGCCGTGGTTACGCGAGCGAGGCAGCCGTCGGCCATTTGTGCAACTCGATAATGGCGATCGCGCGCTAATTGATACTGGTTCGAGTTTAGGTTTGGCGATTCGCGACTCCGCCGTTTCCGAAAGACGCAACATCTCACTTTCACGCGACATCGGCGGCGGACAAATCTCAACGCGACGCGTGCGGCCGACTACCGTAGCCATCGGCTCGCTTATGTTGCGAAACATTCCTACCGACCTTATTTCCGGCGCTGAAGCCGACGCGCCCGTCTTGATCGGCCTAAGCGCGCTGCGCCCATTCAGACTGGCATTCGATCCCGTTCATCGTCTTATTGAGATTGCCCCAGCCGAACGCCGTCGTTGACCCTGACTTCGGTTGATTTTGGGCACTTGTTCATTCATAGTCCGCTACTTGGTTCAGCCGAGCGATTCATGCAAGTCTCAGTTCCTGTTGGATCTCACAGAGGAGTTAAATCTTGTCAACCAGATTTCTTGTCGCGTTTTATGCCCTCGGCCTTTGCCTGAGTTCGTCCGTCATCGCGCAGGACGAAGCCGCAAAGATTGATAAGTCGCGCATCCCCGCGCAGGCAGATAATCCCGCACAATTTGCGCCCGCCGGCTGGAAGATCGAAGAGCAGGTCACGGGCGATCTAAACGGCGATTCAATTCCAGATTACGCTTTGAAATTGGTCGAAGACAAGCCTGAGAAAAACACGGAGGGCGACCCAACCGAGCGGGGCAGGGCATTGGTGCTGGCCTTGGCAACCACCGATGGCAAGTTGAAACTCGCGGGCGTCGCGGACAGTCTCTTGCAGTGCACGAGATGTGGCGGCGCGTTCTACGGAGTGGTTGAATCCCCAGCGAATGTGAAGATCGAAAAGGGCGTGGTCATCGTCGAACAGGACCACGGCTCGCGCGAAGTGACCGACACGACGTATCGCTTTCGCTTCGACCGCACGTCCGAAAGATTCGTTTTGATTGGCTTCGATCTCACTGACGTGGATCGAGCGACCGCCTCGGTCGTGACCGAGAGCATTAACTACCTCACGGGCGTGCGAGTAGTAACGCGCGGCAAGGGCGATAAGGACGTCAAGACGAGGACCACGATTTCGAAGCGGAGGATCTACCTCGAGGATGCATCGGCTGATGACTTGGAAAGCGCAGCCTACAAACGGCTGAAGTTGTGACTGCGCGTTAGCTCGGGAACCCTTCAACCACGATCATCTGTGTCTTAGCGGTGGCCTGCCGCAACGCTTTTGCGTCGCTGTACTCAGCCGAGCTCCACCAGGCTTTGGCTTTTTCCACGGAAGGGAACTCAACAATCACAAAACGCTTGGGCGCCCAATCGCCTTCGAGGGTTTCGACTTTGCCGCCACGAACAATGAATCGACCGCCGTACGCCGCCAGCGTGGGCGGCACCATCGCTTTGTAATCTTCGTATCTGGTTGGGTCGTGAACTTCGACTTCGACAACGATGTAGGCCGGCATGTCGCTTCTCCTTTCAATCGCTGAGAATGAAACGAGAGCATTCTACCAGCGCCATCGCGCGTTTGTAATCGGCCAACGCCGAACTCAGCGAAGCTAATCCAGCATCGACCCGACCGAGGCGACGAGCGCCGCCGTCGCGACGCGTGCAACTGCCGGTAAGCGGCCACTGGCAACATCATTTGCGGCGGAATTAACGGAAGCGAACTCAACGTTAGCATCCACCGATTGATAAATCGCCAGGTACATTTGCGTCTCAGCCGGAATGAGCGAACGCCACGCGCTACCACCGTTCGAGAGATACGACGGCAGTTTGTAAGGGTTCGAATTGTAGCCCGCCGCCAACAACTCCGTTTTGGTCGCGGTGCCCGATTGCAAAGCCTGCTGCACCTCGGTTGTCTGTTTCAGGTAATTCCAAGTGTCGTTTATGTAGAGCAGCATCGCCTTCAAAGCGTTCGCGTGGTTCTGCATGCCGCTGACGAAGTCCGCATCGAGCGCGACATTCGGATGATGTTCGCGAATCGCTTCGTACGTGCGCGGGATCATCTGAATCATGCCGCCGGCGCCGGCTGAACTTACCGAATACCTAAAAGTATTGCCTTGGTTAAGAGCATAGAGTGAAAGGACCTCTGGATAAACTGCCGGGTCGTCGTTCTTGAACCTCTTGTGATCCGTGTGCTCAACGATGACCAAGTGGCGGGCAACGCTTACGATGTCGGGCGCAATGAGTACACCCTTTTCAGCCAGCCGGGAAGCCGCCTGATCAAGCATCGTTGCCACATAAGCCTCGCCGCTAGAAATAACATCCGGCGTTCGCATCGCGGGATGGCCGGAGGTGTAGTAAGCGATTTCTGTGATAGCGCCGTCCCTTTCGATCGGATATCTGACGGTCAGAGGCAGGAGCCGTTGGCCGCTTGAAGGATCTGCAACGGTAACCGCAGTGTTGACGCCATTTGGATTCACCACGAGCAGGCGGAGCATACGGCCAAGTTGCGACCGAAGCAAAAGGTTCGCGCCGCTGGTCAAAAATGTATCTTTGGCGACCGTCAAAAGATGAATCTGTGATGTCTCTGGATCGAGCGCCGCAAGGGTCACGGCAGTGCCTGACTCCGCATTCGTCAAAGCCGGCTGTGATTTCATGATCTGTTTTGCTTCAGCGATCTTCTCAAGAAGCTGCGAGCTGGAAAGGTTTGCGACGGTGGCCGAATTGGTCTCGCGCACCTCCGCACTATCACTCGAAAAATCCGCTGATTTAGCGGTGCTCGAAGCGGGCGATTGCGCCAGCGCGAGGTTTGAGATGAGGAGGCACACGAATGCCCCTGTGAGGAAAAATCTTTTTCTCATCGGCTTTACCTTATTTTGTGAAGATTAGGTTGTCGGGAAGTTATGAGATGCCCGCTTGCTCGCGCAGGTTGTGACAGAATCGCCGCAACAATCTATCAATGAGACTGAATTAAAAGAACACACTGATGGTGCGCTCGACCTTGATCGGGTTAATCCGACGCTGCTACGGAATTGAGCTACGAGAGCGGCTTCGAGACATGCTCGTGAATAATCAGCCAGCGTCCGTGCGAAAGTTCCCAGACGATCGTGTGACGGCCATCAAATTCAAGCGCGGCGCCGTCCTTCGTCTTCGCCGATAAATGAAACGTGAGCGTCGTCACCGCGAGGTTTCCGCCGCGCGTGATCTTCACGTCATTGTTCGGTGTGATTGTAAGACTGGAAAAGCCGGGCGCGACATTGTTCTTGAAATTGTCGTGGTACTGCTGCCAGCCCGTGTATTTCAGCGGATCGATGTCAAAGAAAACCAGGTCAGCACCCTTTGCATAAAACGGCGCCGGATTATCAGGATTGAGCGTGCTCCACGCCGCGTAATACTCCTTGATCATGTGGTTGAAATCCGGGCTGCTCTTCCGCTGCGCAATTGTAGTCAGGGAGAGCGTGGCAATAATTGAGGCTGCAACAAATAATCGTTTCATTTTAGTAGCTCCTCACAACGGAATGTTCCCATGCTTCTTGGGCGGGTTCTGATCGCGCTTGTTCTCGAGCAACGCCAGCGCGCGAATAAGTTTCGGACGTGTCTGGGCAGGTTCAATTACTTCATCAATGAATCCGCGCTCAGCGGCGACGAACGGGGCAGTAGCCCGACCGTGAGGGAGGGCGTCGTCATCGTCATTGCTATGTCGTGACTTAATCATCGTCCAAAGTAAACAACTCATCGCCTTGCCCAAGCATAACGTATTCAACGGCTTTTGCTACATCTCGCTCTTTCCAGAGATAGATTGTACTAGCCTGACGCGCCCAAGGCCTCACAGTTGTCGAGAGTAATCCAGCACGTAGCAGGGCCCGCGTTGCATACGACTTGAATGCATCAAGGATGGGGTCCGGTTTCTGCAGTGCTGTGACGACAGAGTGCGCATGATTGGTGCGAACGTTCACGGCCCTGAGGAGATACTTACGATGTTTGCAGACGCCTCGAATCGCTTCCTCGACGACCTGCCGTTGCCTTGAATCAAGTATCGCAACAGAGTGTTTTCGTTGACCGAGATCGGAACGTTCGAGCAGGGCATTCGGCCTAATCTTAGGTGCGCCAAAGGTATTCTGCCTCCGATCCATGGAGCCCCGCGCGTCGCCATGAACCCATGTGCCGTAACAGCGAAATGTGATCAGGTATCCGAGGGGAGAAATCATTGTCGTCGAAGTCTCGCATGGGAGCGATGAGATGATACGCCCTCCCTCACGGTCGGGCTACTGCCCCGACTCTAGGCGCGCACCATCATTACAACGGAATATTCCCGTGCTTCTTCGGCGGGTTCTGATCGCGCTTGTTCTCCAGCAAGGCGAGCGCGCGGATCAACTTCGGGCGGGTCTGTGCCGGCTCGATGACTTCATCAATGAATCCGCGCTCGGCAGCGACGTAGGGATTGGCGAACTTCTCTTCAAACTCATTTACGCGAGATCGGCGCGCCGACGCTTTATCTGAAGCTTCGCCCAATTCGCGACGATACAAGATATCAACTGCTCCCTCAGGTCCCATCACGGCAATCTCAGCCGACGGCCAGGCAAAGTTGATGTCGGTGCGAATGTGCTTCGAGCCCATGACGCAATACGCGCCGCCGTAAGCCTTGCGCGTGATGACTGTAACTTTGGGCACCGTCGCTTCCGCGTAAGCGAAGAGCAGCTTGGCGCCGTGCTTGATAATGCCGTGATGCTCCTGCGAGATTCCGGGCAAAAAGCCCGGCACGTCTTCGAAGGTGACGATTGGAATATTGAAGCAGTCGCAGAAGCGCACAAACCGCGCACCCTTGATCGAACTGTCGATGTCCAAAACACCCGCGAGATATGCGGGCTGATTGGCGACGATGCCGACCGATCTCCCATCCAGTCGCGCAAAGCCAACCACGATGTTTGGCGCATAATCGCGATGGGCCTCAAAAAAATAACCCCCGTCAACTACCAGATCGATCACTTCGCGAATGTCGTAGGGTTGATTCGAAGCTTCGGGAACGATCGAGTTCAGTCTTATTTCTGTTCGCTCCGCCGAATCCCTGGGTGTCACGCTTGGCGCGTCGTCGAGATTGTTTGAGGGAATGAACGAAAGCAGCTCGCGCACCATGCGCAGCGCGTCCTCGTCCGAATCGGCCGCGAAGTGCGCGACTCCGGATTTGCGATTGTGCGTTGCCGCGCCGCCAAGTTCCTCTTTCGTCACATCTTCATGCGTCACCGTTTTGATTACATCCGGACCGGTGATGAACATGTAGGACGTGTCCTTCACCATGATGTTGAAGTCGGTGATGGCCGGACTGTAAACGGCCCCGCCCGCACACGGGCCCATGATGCAACTGATTTGCGGCACGACGCCGCTGGCCAGAGTGTTCCGCAAAAAAATGTCGGCGTAACCACCGAGACTGACGACACCTTCCTGTATGCGTGCGCCGCCTGAATCGTTCAGGCCGATGATCGGCGCGCCAACCTTCATCGCCAAGTCCATTACTTTGCAGATTTTTTCGGCGTGAGTTTCGGAAAGAGAGCCGCCAAAGACGGTGAAGTCCTGCGCGAACACGAAAACTTTCCGGCCATCGATCAAGCCGTGACCGGTGACGACTCCATCGCCCGGATACTTCTGTTCGTCGAGCCCAAAGTCATGCGACCGATGCTCAACAAGCCTGTCGAATTCCTGAAATGTATCGTCGTCGAGCAGGAAATCGATCCGCTCGCGGGCCGTCATCTTGCCGGCCGCGTGCTGCTTTTCGACGCGTGCCGCGCCACCGCCGGCTTCGGCTTTCTGTTGACGCGCGCGAAGTTGATCGAGCTTCGACTGTTTTTGTTGTTTTTGGGTAGACATCTGATGAGTCTTAATTAAGATCAATTAACCACAGAGGACTCAGAGGAAATCTAATTAGCCACAAAAAGGCACAAGAAGCACAAAGGGATTATCAACTGCGACCGTGTTTCTTTTTCTCGTCTGTGCCTTTTGTGCATTTTCGTGGCTGATTATTTTTGTGCTTTCTCTGTGTCCTCTGTGGTTCAAATCATCTATGCGACCATGCGGCGGCGCAAACTCCTCATCGCCCACTCACAGGCAAGTAGCGCCGATATTAACAGATAAATCGCTGCGTACACGTGGAACAGGCGAAAGCGGCCGGTTAGAAAGGCGCGCGTCAACTCGATTGCCTCTGTTAGTGGGAGAATCCTCGCCGGAATTCGCAACCAAATGGGCAGAACATCGATCGGAAAGAACGCTCCGGAAACATACATTGTGGAAAAGAAAAGCGCCATCACCAGGTTGAACGCATCGATATCACGGACGTGCGCCGTGATGCCGAGGGACAATCCGGCCATAAATGTCGCGCCGATCATTAATGGCAGCGGCGCGAGGACGGCCCAGCCGGAGGTTGCTGCACCGAATGCGACGAGCACCATCATGATAATTATCGTATCGAACAGTCCGTGCGTCAGGGCCCAAAGAATTTCGCCCAGCGCGAGCGATTCCGCATCTACAGGTGTAGCCAGGATCGCGTCGTAGGTGGCTTGATAGACCATCTTGAAGTACGACGCGTAGGTCATCTCAAACATCGCTCGCATCAGCACTGTGATCGACAGAAGGCCCGCGCCGACGAACGAGAGATACGAAATGCCCGATACGCGTCCAGCGACCAGAGCGCCAATACCTAAACCAAAACCCAGTACTGAAATGACCGGCTCGATAATTGGCGCGACGAGATTCAGCTTCCAAACCCGCAAATGGACAAGGACGTTGCGCCGCCAGATGGCGAGCACATCGCGGAGATCGATTTGAGTCGCAGCGATCGTCATGCTATTTGAACCACAGAGGGCACAGAGAAATCCGTCAACTGGAAAGGGAACTGGCGGCCGTCGATGAGCGAAATCACCTCGTCTAGCGCTGACTGTGCTTGTTCCTTCTCATGTTTCGAATAAGCGTATCGCGCGGCATTTGACTCGAACTCGTCCAAATCCAAAACCTGAAATGAAAAATCGGGCTGCACGACAATGTCGATATCCAGATCGACATATGTCAGCACATCGCCGTTGAAATCCGGCGGCGTATTGATGTTGCAGTACCACAACCGCGTGCTTCCATCGTCTTCGAGAAACCGAAAGACGTTGTACCAGTGGTCCAGCCAATAATACTCGACCGTTTTTGTGCCTCGTGCGATTGCGCCGAGGACGTGATGTGAAACGTCACCCTCGAATTCA
>DASXTE010000214.1:0-19902 GCA_036505595.1 Pyrinomonadaceae bacterium | reverse complement strand
GCATCGTTGTCAGGCACGGCCAGCCGCACAATCTCACAACCGGCGCTCACCATCTCTTCGATCTGCTTGACAGTCGCGTCAACATCCGCGGTGTCCGTCTTGGTCATCGACTGAATGACCACCGGCGCGCCGCCGCCGATTTGCACGTGCTTGACTTGAACTGGTCTGGATTTTCGCATCAGCCTGACTATTTGGCCGGTGTCGCGTTCGCCGGCGCATTGTTGTTCGGTCCGCGCCAAAGCGAAATCTGTTTCAACGCGTCGTTCGTCAGCACGAACACCATCAGCAGAATAACAAAAACGAACCCGACCTGTTGAATCCGTTCGCGCACTCGCGTCGAAATCGACAGCCCAACGATTGCCAGTGCGCCTTCAATCAGCAGCAGAAAGATCGCGCCACCGTCGAGTACCGGAATCGGCAACAGATTAAAGATTCCGAGGTTCAAACTCAGGAATCCGAGCATCGTGAACAGCCCGGCCCAGCCAAAATCTGCAACTGCGCGCGAAGATTCTCGCGCTATGCCGATTGGTCCTGAGATTGTATTGCGCACCGAACGTTGGCCCGTAAAGACCTGGCCCAAAGCTTTTGCCGTCAGCCGCAGGATTCGCAGGTTCGCATTTACCGCGTAGCGGGCCGCCGCGAGTGGTCCACCCGGTCCCGGCGGCAGTATTTGCCCGACGTACACGCCCAAGACGTCCTGGCCCGGCGGGACATGCGCGGTGATCTGCATGCGCTGCCCGCCCCGTTCGATATCCATAACTATGGGCTGATCCTTGTGCGACCGGATGTACTGCCTGACCTGTTCAGAACTTTTCACGGGCTCTCCGCCGACTGCGATGACGCGGTCGCCGCCCTTGAGCCCTGCCGCTTCCGCACCCGTGCCCGAGGTTACGCTTGAGATCAAAACGGTGACGTTTCCGTAGTCGGGAATGAAACCGAGCTCTCCCGCAGTCTCACCGTCCCGCGTGAAGGGCTTTGGCGTAATCGACAACTGAAGCTGCTGACCTTCGCGCTGAACAACAATCGGCAGAGGTTTGTTCGGCGACAGCAACGCGTCATCATTCACCGTTTCCCAGTCGGGATTCGGAGTGCCGTTGAACGAGATGATTTGATCGCCAGGCCGCAAGCCGGCAGCTTCCGCTGCGCTGGCTGGCAGAACCGAGCTGACAATCGGCGCGGGCGTGGCGGGCACTCCATAAATCAGTCCCGCAGCGAACGGAATCGCCAGCGCCGTCAAAATGTTCATGATCGGGCCGGCGACTGCGACGGAGATGCGCTGCCAACGCGGCCGGAGATCGAACCGCTCATGCGCAGGAATGTCCGAAGCGCCTTCACCTTCGATCGGCGCGTTCGATTCGTCCCCGCCGAGCTTCACGTAACCACCGAGCGGAATGGCCGACACGCGATAGTCTGTCTCTCCCCACCGTTTTCCGAACAGTCGCGGGCCGAAGCCGAACGAAAAAGTCTCAACGCGAATCTTCAGAATCTTGGCGACGATGAAGTGGCCGAATTCGTGCAGCGTTACAGCCGCGCCGAGCACAATAATCAGAGGAAGTATCCAGGTCGTAAGAATATGAAGCATTTTTTGATTGATGCCTTACAAATCGAGTGTAAGCGGACGATGAGAGATGCGTCAAACGAGGCAAAGGTTGGGTAGTTGCACGGGCTGTTACCTGCGCGATCCAAACTTCAGAGGACCAGTTATGACGATCAAAGATTCCCTCTGCCTTTGGGAGAGGGTTAGGGTGAGGGCTTTAGCGGGCCGTAGCTCCGCCCCTTTCCCTTAATCTCTCTCCCAAAGGGAGAGGGAAAATTTATGCGGCAGTGCTCTCCGTTGATTCAGTTGAAAGCTCACCAATTACAGACTCTGCCGCGGCGCGGGCGTCTCGATCGGCTAGCAGAACGCTTTCCAGCGAGTCTGCCTCGCGCAGTTGATGTTGGTTCATTACTGCTTCGATCACTCGCGGAATCTCAGTCAGGGCGATTCGTTCTTCAATGAACGCGCGCACTGCTTCTTCGTTCGCCGCATTCAGCGTCGCGGGCATCGTGCCGCCGGCGCGCAGCGCGCGATACGCCAGCGAGATGCACGGGAAGCGCGCGACGTCCGGTGGCTCAAAGTGCAGTGACGATAGCTTTGCTAAATCCAGCGTCGGCAGGTCCGACGGATGACGCTCGGGATAAGTTAGCGCGTACTGAATTGCGTGTCGCATGTCCGTCACGCCCATCTGGGCAATGATCGACCCATCAACCAATTCAATCATCGAGTGAACGATCGACTCAGGATGAATCACGATGTTGATTTCGTCGGCGCCAAAGCCGAACAGCCAATGCGCCTCCATGACTTCCAGGCCCTTGTTCATCAACGTCGCAGAATCGATGGTGATCTTCGCGCCCATGTTCCACGTCGGGTGTTGCAGCGCTTCAGCTACCGACGCAGAGTCCATTGCCGATTTGTCGCGTGTTCGAAACGGGCCCCCGGACGCAGTCAGAATCAACCGCCGCACTTCCGAACGTTTCTCGCCGCGCAGACACTGATGCAGCGCGTTGTGTTCGGAATCGACAGGCAACAATTCGGCGCCGGATTTTGCTGCGGCTCGCGTCATCAACTCGCCGGCCATGACGAGTGTTTCCTTGTTCGCAAGCGCCACGCGCTTCCCTGCTTCCAGTGCTCGCAAAGTCGGCACGAAACCAACCGCGCCGACCGTTCCCGAAACTACACAATCGGCGCGCTCGTGCGTCGCTACGTCGACCAGGCCTGCTTCGCCAACGCGAATAGCGGGCAATGAAATATCGCTCGCGCGCAATTCGGCTTTCAGTTTTTCGGCGGCTTCTGCCGAATTAACTGAGACCAGCTCAGGTTTGAATTGATCGATTTGCTCGGCGAGCTTCTCGACGTTCCGGCCGGCACCGAGCGCAATCACGCGAAACCGATTAGCGCCCAACGCTTCGATCACCCGCAATGTGTTGCAGCCGATCGAGCCGGTAGAACCGAGAATGGAAACTCCGCGAGGTGACATCTGTTTATTCCGGCGGCGCTGAAGGTTCGGGTTCAGTTCCGTACGCCGACATGAGATCAATCACGCGCCCGTTGCTTTCGTACTTCGCGCCTGTCACGCGCCACGACCGATTGTTGCGATACATCAAATCGACGGTGGCATTCACCGTCTTGCGTTCGCCGTACACTTTCAGGTTCAGCGTGGCGTCGCCGTTCTGGTTTTGCACATTGATGCTGCCGCTGACGATTGAGCCAAAGTCTTTCACCTCGCCAATGTCCTGCTTCAACTTTTGATTGGTGCGCAGATATGCGCGCGCGGCGTCGGCGGCTTCGCTTTTGCCGATCGTGCTAAAAGCAAACCACATGATGACGCCGGCAAACAGCACGACGATTAATGCCAGCACCACGAAGATGCCGAGCACGATCAAAACGATCTGTTTGGTGCTCATAATTAGCGGAAATACGCGAGAGCAAAATAGTAGATGAGCGGCGCATTGAACAGCAAGCTATCGATCCGATCGAGCATGCCGCCATGTCCCGGGAGAATCTGCGCGGTGTCCTTGGTTCCGGCGCTGCGCTTCAGCGCGCTTTCAGTTAAGTCGCCCAGTATCCCAACAACATTCATCAACGCCGCCAGCGGCAAACCGAACCGGAGCGGCAGCTCGGGGAAAAACCAGTAATGCGAAGCCGCGGCGAGCAGCAAGCTTGCCAGCATGCCCGCAACGGCGCCTTCCCAAGTCTTGCCCGGACTAACAGTCGGCGCGAGCTTATGCTTGCCGAATGCCCTGCCGCCGTAATACGCAGCCGAGTCAGAGCCCATCAACACCAAAAAGAAAAATGCCAGCAGGTGCTTCGATAACAGCGGGGCGAAACCTGTGCGCACCGCGACCAGATGGCCGCCGAGCAGCACAATGTACATCACGCCGAGGACGGTCACTCCGGAAGAACCGATCATGCGTTCGAAGGGCGCGCCTCGTAACATCGCAGCTACCAAAGAACACACTGTCAACAGAATCAGCACGATGACTATGGCCTTCAAGTCCGGCGGTCGATGCGGCTCAGTGAAGTACAAGACGGTAAAGAGCGCTGAGGCGCCGAGTACTCCTGCGACGGGATCGGCGCGAATTTGTTGCTTCCGCGCCAACATCCAAAACTCGAGGAGCGCAACCACCAAAGCAACCGCAGCGAGCAAAACAAACAGCAAAGCCAATTGCGGAATGATGATCGACGCGATCAGGATTGGCAGCAGGACTACCGCGGTCAGAATTCGCGCGATCGACGGCGGAATTTTGGCGAGTTTTCCGAGCGGGTTCTTTTTGTTTGATTGAGTGGCCAAGAGGTTGTTCGGCGTTTGTTGGAGCCCTCCCTCACGGTCAGGCTACTGCCTACTTTGCGTTGACGACGAGTTTCAGTCCGCCAAATCGGCGGCGACGTTGCTGATAATCGCCAATCGCTTCAAGCAAATGCACGCGACGAAAATCCGGCCAGAGCGTTTCGGTTACGTGAATTTCCGCGTAGGCGCTTTGCCAGAGCAAAAAATTCGAGATGCGCAACTCGCCGCTTGTGCGCACGAGCAAATCCAGCTCGGGCAAGTCACGCGTGTAAAGTTCACGCGCAATGTCTGCCTCAGATAAATCTTCCGCAGGCCGGTTTTCAGAGATCAGTTTCTTCATCGCCGCGCGACAGGCGTCGACAATTTCCGCACGGCCACCGTAATTCAGCGCCACGCTGAGCACCATGCCGGAATTGCCTGCGGTCTGTTGTGACGCGCGCACAATCTCCTGTTGGACGTTTGCAGCCAGCGCGTGCGTGCGGCCGATTGTCTGAAAACGAATGTTCTGACGATGAATTTCTTCCAACTCGAGTCGCAGATACTTGCGCAGCATGCGCATCAGCGCATCGACTTCGTATCGCGGCCGCTTCCAGTTCTCAGTCGAAAAAGCATAGAGCGTCAGCGCCCCCAGGCCGAGGCGCGCTCCCGTATCGACAGCGGCGCGCACGGCCTCGACGCCGGCGCGGTGTCCGGCAATGCGCGGCTGGCCGCGTTGGGCGGCCCAGCGCCCGTTGCCGTCCATGATGATCGCCACATGCCGCGGCAGGCGATCCCAGGCTATCGCCGAAAGTAGCCGCTCATCGCGACTGCCCTTCTCCACAACTTCTTTAAAGTCAGCGAGCACTAGTGCGGAATTTCGGCGGAATCGATCTCGAAAGCGACTTCATTCTTACCGCAAGCAAAACTACTGTCAATCGTACGATGTGGCACGGGCGGCCCGCCCGTGAAATCACGCGCAAGATGCGCGTGCCACCTCAAGGTGAGGACACTGTCAATCGTACTGCACGCTCCGAAGCGTCAGTCCATGCGCCGGCGCCGTCGCGCCCACCAAGTCGCGATCTCGTTCGCGGATTGCGCGGATGATCGTCTGTTCGTCAATCTCGCCGCGACCGACTGCCAGCAACGTTCCTGCGATGGATCGTACCATGTACCGCAGGAACCCGTTCGCTGAAACAGTAATCTCGATCAAATGGCAATGCCCGCGTGCATTCCAACGATCGTCGATATCGCAGCGCAGAACGTTGCGCACATGCGAGTCGGCGTCGGATTGCGCCGCCGAAAACGCGGTCCAGTCATGCTCTCCGATTAACAATCTGGCGGCCGACCTCATGCGAGCAAGATCCATTGGCCGCGCTTCTTGCAGAGCGTAACGAGACCAGAATGGCGAGACGACCGGACCGTGAACGATCCAATAACTGTAAGTTTTGCTGCGCGCTGAGTAGCGCGCGTGAAAATCTTCAGTCGTCGTGTCGGCAAACAGCACGCGCACATCCGAAGGGAGGTTGCCGTTGATTGCGTTCCGAAGTTTCTGCGGAGTGATCTCGCGTTGCAACTGGACACTCGCGACCTGCCCTTCAGCATGCACGCCGGCATCCGTGCGGCCTGAACCGTGCACCACGACGTCTCGTCCGTCGAGCAAAGACAGCACGCGCGTCAGTTCGCCCTGCACAGTTCGCAAGTCTTCCTGCGTCTGCCAGCCGTGAAAATCCGTGCCGTCGTATTGGAGGAGAAGTTTGAAATTCATTCTGGCTTAACGTGTGGAGCTGTTAACTTTGGCTCGACGCCGCTTCGGCAACCAAACAAGCGCTCCGAATGCCACTCCGCTTGTCGCTAGTGCAGAGGCAATTGCAATCCCCCAGGTGCGGCCACGGATTCGGCGTTTTTCGGCCAGAATCTTTTGATACCGCGTTTCCCGCTCCTGAATCCGGTCGGCCATTGCGCGGTAATCTTCGCGTGAAAACGCTTTCGTATTACTGAGACGCTTGATCTCATCTGCGGATTCTCTGGCAAGGGTCAATGCTGCCGCGCTCTGAGGCCCAACCCAGAAGTAGTAAAGGACTGGACCGCCCAATGTGAACGCTACCGCTCCGAGAACGATCGACAGAACAATTCTCAGGATCATGATACTTATCCTCCTATCGTTACTTGCCCCTTGTCCGACTACCGGGTTTCACTACAATATCTCCACGAGCACACGCTTCACATTCATGCGGCGTGACCGCGGGAACATTCAGCGTCGCCAGCGAAAATCGTGGCACACCAACGTTCGCCTCACCGCCTGAACGATCGATAATCGAAGCCGCCGCAGACACCCTCGCCCCCAAAGCCTGTAAGGCGTCGATCGTGTCGCGCGTCGAACCGCCGGTCGTGATCACATCTTCCACGACCAGCACACGCTCGCCGCCTTTCACCGTGAACCCGCGGCGCAGAGTCATCGTTCCCTGCTCTCGCTCGGTCCAAATAAATCGCACGCCGAGCTGCCGCGCCACTTCGTAACCAATAATCAAACCGCCGATGGCGGGCGATGCAACCGTCTCGACTCCCTGCTCGCGAAATTGATTGGCAATGGCGGCGCCGAACACCGAAGCCACCGCCGGTGACTGCAAAGCGATCGCGCATTGAAGATAAACTGAGCTGTGCAGTCCGCTTGACAGAACGAAGTGGCCTTCGAGCAACGCGCCCGTGCGTTTGAAAACGTCGATTACTTCACTCTGTTTCATAGTTGGGCGAAGTACTACATTCCGCTACAATGTCTCACGTGAACATTCCTGGCAATCTTATTTCCGATTCTACTCTGGTAAACGAGACTTTCGAATTCCTAAGAGACAGCGGCGGTCGCGCCCAGTACACGGTCGTTGCTGAAGCCATCTTCAGCTTAGGTAACGTTACCGACGATCTGGCGGCTTCGCTGGTTACCGAACTCGCCCAGAACGATCCACGATTCATCTTCGAAGCCGACCATGTGGTTGTTCGAGCCGATGAGACAGGTGCGGCGCTGCTGGGAGATCTTGAGTTCGTCGTGCTCGATGTCGAGGCCACGCATGATCGCAAAGTCCCGGCGCGGATAATTGAACTCGGCGGCTATCGCGTGCGCGGCGGGGAAATCCTCGACGAATTCGAAACCCTAATCGATCCGGAAGCGAACGTGCCGTGGTTCCTGGCAAACCTGACTGGAATCTCTGACGAAATGCTGATGACCGCGCCGAAGTTCGAAACTATTGCGCACGACTGGCTGAACTTCATCGGCGATTCGGTTCTGGTCGCGCACAATGCGAATTTCGATCTGCCGCTGCTGAATCGCGAAATCGGCCGCGTCTTTCCGGGATATCGTTTGCGAAACTCGCATCTGTGCACAGTCGATCTCACGCGGCGGCTGGTGCCGCAACTCGAAAGCCATCGGCTGGATTCAGTCGCCGCTTATTTCAGCGTCGACATTCCGCGCCGCCATCGCGCTGCCGACGACGCGCTCGCGACGGCGCGAGTCTTCCTGCGTCTGCTCGATGAGTTGGCACAGAACGGAATTATGACGCTGACCGAGGCGCGCGGATTTCAGACAAAACTTCCCGCCGGCGAACTGCAATTAGCTTTCGACGCCTGACGGTTCGGTCTTCGCCGATTGCCGCATCAGCGCGCGCGCGACAAAGAACACCACAATCAGCACCGCCAGAGTGATTCCGATTGCCGGATAATAGCGCGCCAGCAGGTCCTTCGCGTGTTCGCCGTAACGCGCCGCCAGATATCCTTCAAGCAAGTAACGAAATGTTCGACCGGCGGCAATCGCCAACGTAAACCGGACGAGGTTCAAACGAAAGACGCCTGACGAAACGACGAATAGCTTGAACGGGAATGGCGGCGGCAGAAGCGACGCGACCAGCACCGACATAACGTCGTAACGATCGATCAAATCCTTCACGCGCTTCTGTTTCGATTCGGAAAACCTGGAGAGCGCGCGTTTACCCGCGCGCTGCGAGAGTCTATACAACCCAACACATCCAGCCGTCGATCCGACCGTGGCGGCGGCGACATAGATCAACATCCACGATGGTCTCGAGGCTGCGAGCAACAGAAGCACGGCATCAACTCCGCCGGGCATCGGCACCAACACCGAGTCCAGAAACGCTATCGCGAACAGCCCAAACGGCCCGAACGAGACCAGGTATTGCGCCAGTTGGCCCAGGGCCGCGATGACTTTATGTATGAGTGCTTTCAAAAATTATCAGGACCTTTCTTCAATTCTTCGTCAGCGCGCGAATCGCTCACCGCGCGACGCCCTCTGTTCGTTAAGAGATAAATCGCGAGCCCAATCACCACGACTGCGGCGACGATGCTGACTATCAACAAACCATTATCTTTCAAAAACCGCAGAACGCGTTGGCCATAGTAAACCGCCAGGATGCCTTCAGTGTAATAGCGCACCGACCGCGCAATCATGATCGTCAGCAGAAAGCGGCGTCGCGGAAACTGTAGAGCGCCGGCGGTGGCGACGAAAATTTTGAAGGGCAAAGGCGGCGGCAACAGCGCCGGAATGGCCAACGCCAGAATTCCGAAGCGCGCATACGCACGCTCGACCTTCTGCACGCGATCGATGCGGAACTTTCGGTGGAGTACCGCCAACCCGCCGCGACTAAAGATCGTGTACAGCAACAAACAGCCCAAAACCGATCCAATCGCCGGGAAGATCGGAAAGAAGAATGCGCTGTGCGGATGCGTGTAACAGCGCGCGACGACGAGATAATCGTTTATCTCCGGCAGTGACAGCAGCGACGAATCAAGCGCGCCAATCACAATCATTGCCGGACCGGCAACGTACACCGGGACTGCGACAATGAATTTGCCTACGCGCCGCGCAATGACGTCGAGCCAATCAAACATGTGAACATACAGAGTACTAGGTGACGGGTATCTGGTGACAGGAAACACCGCGAGTTCTGTCAACCCTGTTCCCCGTCACCTGACACCTGACACCTGTCACATTTACTGTGCTGGTTTGAAGATCGAAGGAGTGTCGTAGGTGACGCCGACCGTAATTCCCGAGCGCGGGCTCAAGCTCGTCAGGCCCTTGATGCCGGCAAAATCGAAGCGCAGGCCTGACGCACGAATCTGCATGCCGAGGCGCGCTTCGGCTTGCGACTCAGTTCCCAGTGGCCCGCTCCCGGGTCGCGTGTTCTGGCGGCCGTTTACTTCGCCCGCAATGCTGAACTGATGATTGATGCGCACAATGCTCGCCAGTCCGTACGTCACCACGTCGTTCTGTGAAAAGAGTTGCGTCGGCGCGGTGAGAATGCCGATGCCCAAATTGCCGAAGGTGTTCACGCGCGCGTTACGGCCAAATTTCTTGCCAACCAGAATCTGTCCATACGCGTTCGTTTGATTCAATCCGATTCCCCGCCCCTGACTCGAGTTCGGCAACTGCACGCCGAAACGAAATCCGATCGACGGGCCCTTTTCGGTTTCCTTTCGCAGCTTAATCTTTGTCCAGAGTGTGAAATCGCCAAAGTCGTTCGTCGAGTTCGCGCCCGGCGCAACGTCCAGCGGAATCGCGCTCGGCCCGCGCGAATTGATGCTGAGAAAGTTTTGCGCGACACCTTCGATTTGCACTTCCACGTTTGGCGCGAGACCGATGTTGATGCCAATCACGCCCGCACGCGTGAGGTCGCCCGTCAATCCCGGCACGGGAAACTTTGCGCCCTGCATGAAGTCGATGCCGACTTCGAACCGCATTGAGCCGGGCGGAATGATGTCCACGTCTTCGGTTATCAGCGGTCGCTGCTGCGCGCGCGCCGTAACTGCAAGCGTCAGCATAAACGGCAACAAGAGCACCCGAAGACGCCGCGATGTGATTCGATTAAGCACGCAAGAATCGCGATGACCGACAGTTTCCAAAAGTCGAGCGGATTGTAATGCGCGCGGGGACAGCGCGTCAACGCTGAGAAGCGAAGCGCGTTGTCGGTATCAGCTCCTGGCGCGGAGCCGCGTCATGACTGCGGCGGTAACCAGTGAAACAGCAAATGCGGGAACGGACGTGATGATCGGCCACAGCACCACCGCCAGCAGGTAACGTGTGTAAGGCACATGTGACGGCTCGGTCGATGCGCGCACCGTGGCTGCGCCTGCGAGCAGAAAAGCGCCGAGGGCGACCGCCAGCGACGCGTGTATCGCGGTTCGCATGGCCGAACTCCGCAATCGAAACTGTTCGTAGCTGAGGTGGCTCGCGAAGATTATGGCGCTGACCATCCATGCTGCCAGTCGCCACGTAAACCGCATTTGGCTTGGAACCGACGGGTCTAACGCCGCTGACCCGAAACCGACTACAAAGTAGAGAACGCCGACGACAATCGCCGCCGGCGCCCACTTCTTTCGTTCAGATGTTTTGATTTCAGGCAACGGGCGCTCAACGTCGACGAGTCAAGATTCCGGCGATGAAGCCGAGCGCGAGGCCGACGCCCAACGCGGTGCCCACTGATTGCCAGGGGTTGTGCTTGATGTAACGGCGCGATTCGTCGATGTAGTCTTCGCCCATCTCATAGCCCTGCCGCACAAGCTTCTGGGCTTTACGCTTGCCGATATCGACCAAGTCTTCCGCGATAACTTTTCCTTCGGCCGCCTTCGCCGCCAGATGAGCGAGTTTTATTCCCGTTCCAGTTCCAGTGTTTTTGCCATCTTCCACAGTTGCAGTTCGCATTTTCGATTCCTCCAAATTTATTGTTCCCTTTGATTTTAGCCCTTAAAGGATAGAACGGAAACTGCCGCCTCGCGGTTTCAAAACTGTGACGTTCCCATTGCCAAAAGCAGTCTTCCCGCGATTGTCGCGGTAAACTATGGATGACGTTACTTTGTGAGTTGCCAAGACAGCAGCACGTGTTGTTGGATCGGGGTGTTGACAGGTACCAGGGAGGAAGCCAAATGGCACGCAAGCGAAGACGCAAAAAGCATTCAGTCAAAGCCAACCTGCATGTTCTGGAGCTAACCAGAGCGGGGTCGTCTTTGGATTTGGCCATCTATGCCGATCAGGAAAAGATTGGCACCATGATTATCGGCAGCGGGTCGCTTTCGTGGAAAGGTGGGAAGCGGCAGATCACAAAGCGAATTCCCTGGAGCCGATTCGCGGAGATGATGGATAGACTCGCGTATGGGAACGGTTAACCACACAGAGGACACAGAGGAGGGCAGACGGCAGGAGGCAGAACAAGACAACAGTAAATCGTGAATCGTAAATGGTAAATAGGACTTACTAATTTTAGTAATGAGTGTTGAGTGATGAGCGCGAACGAAGTGAGCTGTGAGCGGTAAGCGGTAAGGGCAAAGGGCAAGGCAAGGGGTGAACAGCAGTGAGCACAATTGGGTGTTGTAGTATCATCTGACTATGACTGAACTCACTTTAACGACAATCTTTGAAGAGGCCGAGGAAGGCGGCTACATCGGCTACGTCGCGGAATTGCCGGGCGCGAACACGCAAGGCGACACGCTCGAAGAAGTTCGGGAAAACCTTGCCGAAGCCATTCAACTGATCCTCGAAGCTAATCGCGAGCAGTTCGAAAGACAACTTCAGCCAGGCTCAAAAGTGACCCGCGAACAACTAATCTTGCGCGCGGCATGATCAATGAAACGCGCCGACCTCATTCGGCATATCGAATCCCACGGATGTCTCTTCGTACGCGAAGGCGCAAAGCACACCGTCTATCGCAACCCAGCAAACGGACAATCGTCAACGATTCCTCGCCACCGCGAAGTCAAGAAGCATCTGGTACGCAAGATTTGCGATGATCTCGGAGTTGCTCGGCCCCTCTGAACGGTGCAACTATAACAGCCTTCAGAACACTCTAGAAGTTGAATGGTTTCTTCAGCACACGCCAGGTCGTCTTCAGCACCGCGACAAGTTTCGGTTGCTTCTCATTTGAAATGCGTTGGGCGTCTGTTCGCCGTGCAACTTCTGATTTTCGCGACCGACTTCCATTCGAACTCCTCTGATGCAGGCGCGCCAGTGTGCGCGAAGTCGTTGCTTGTCGTCGCGCGCTCGCAGCGGATGAACCAGGCGATGTGTCCGAGTTCGTGCTGCTGCCGCGCTTCGAAGTGGCGGGTGTCTTGATTTGGGCGGGCGACTGCTCGGAAGTTTGTGCGACGGAATTCGCAATGCCGGATGAATTCGGCGAAGGTTGCTCTTTTACGACCGGCACCGGTTCGGTGGCTGATTCGAAGTGAGCGATTAGGACCGCACTCAAAAACAGACCGAGTATCGCCAAACTCGTCAACAACATTGGCGCCTTCAAGCTGCGCCGAAGACGTGACGGGCGTGGTGGCGCCTTTATTGGTACTTTTATTAATGCCAGTCGCTCTGGATCAGGTACGAGCTCAGTCCCATCAAAGTCGCACACACGATAAAAATCGGGAAAACTAAAATTGCATGCGGGACAATGCTTCATTTTTTGAACCTCTGACTGAAGTTGCAGGAGAGCGCGACGGGAGCCGCAATCAAAAAGATAGCATACGTTGGTAAGAAAAGGGGAAAAGAAAACGCCTGTCCCGAGGACTGAGGACCGAGAGCGAATCACACAGTTGCGCTCAAGTCTTTGCTTAGGAAGAAGAGTGTGTGATGTTGCGCAATTCCCGGCAGCTCGCCGAAGATGCGATATCCCAAGCCTTCATAAAAAGGCAGCGCTTGAAAGCTGGCCGTCTCGAGATAAACCAAAGGATAGCCATGCGCTGCCGCGTAATCTTCAATCGCCCGCATTAGTTTTGAACCGTAACCTTCGCCTCTGTGGTTGTCATCAACCCAGAGTGCGTCGATGTGCATTGAACGGCCCCAGAGGCTGCCGCGCACACCTCCGACTATCTGCCGCTGTTCGTTACGAAGAAAACATGCAACCGCGCGCGGAGTTTCATTACCGGTTCGGGCGCGGTTGAATTCACGAACGCCATCGAGAATTGTGCGGAAGTCTTTCGTCCAGTTCAAGTGTTAGCTCGCTCATTTTTTTAGTTTCAAGTTTCAAGACTGAAGTTTCAAGTGCCTACTTCCTACTATGCCCCGCAAGGTGTATCATCGCGCGCAAATTTTTGTTGCTCGAGGATCGATGAGATGAATAAATCCCTGACCGCAACCAATCACAGGCTAAAGCCCATGCTACTTCACCTGACGGTTCTCTGCTTCCTTCTCATTCAATCCGCGCTGCTAACCAACGTCTCGGCGCAAACGAAACAGCCGGCGGCGGATGATTACAACGCCATCTTCAAAGCGCTCAAGTGGCGTTCGATTGGACCGTTTCGTGGCGGGCGTTCGAATTGCGCCACCGGAGTCGTCGGCGATCCGAAAACTTACTACATGTGCACAACCGGCGGCGGCCTTTGGAAAACAGATGACATGGGAATCAGTTGGCGGAATGTCTCGGATGGATTTTTCAAAACCGGTTCCGTCGGCGCCGTCGCGGTGGCCGAAAGCGATTCGAACGTCGTGTATGTCGGCATGGGCGAACATGCGGTGCGCGGCGTCATGACGTCATCGGGCGATGGCGTTTACAAATCAACCGACGCGGGAAAAACGTGGAAGAAGATCGGCCTCGATGAGACGCGGCACATTTCGCGGATCGTGATCGATCCGAAGAATCCGAACATCGTGCTGGTCGCAGCGCAGGGAGCGCTCTACGCGCCAAACAAAGAACGCGGCCTTTACAAATCGATCGACGGCGGCGCGAGCTGGAAGAACGTTCTGTTCGTCAATGACAAGACGGGCGCGGCGGAATTGTCAATGGACATGACCAATCCCCGGATACTCTACGCGGCCATGTGGGAGCACGGGCGTCTGCCTTGGAAAGTGATCAGCGGCGGGCCCGGCAGCGGTCTCTACAAATCGACTGACGAGGGCGACACGTGGGAAAGGATGAAGGAAGGTCTGCCTGAAGAGATGGGCAAGATGGCGATCGCCGTGAGCCGTTCCAATCCGGAAAAAGTCTATGCGCTGATCGAAAGCGATTCCGACAAAGAGGCTGGCGGGCTGTTTGTTTCAAATGACGCGGGCAAAAAATGGAGCCGCATCACGAACGATCATCGCTTGGTGCAGAGGGCCTGGTACTACATCGAACTCTTCATCGATCCGAAAAATGACGACACGATTTACGTGATGAGCGCGCCGGCGCTCCGCTCGACTGACGGTGGGAAGACCTGGGAGAACCTGTCGGGCACGCACGGAGATTTTCACGATCTTTGGATCAATCCCGACAATCCGAACAACTTCATCATCTCGAACGATGGCGGCTCAGCTATCACTTTCAACGGCGGCAAGAGCTGGAGCACGCAGGCGAACATGCCGACGGGCCAGTTCTATCGCATCAACGTCGACAATCAGTTTCCTTATCGAATCTACGGCGGGCAACAGGACAACACTTCCGTGTCGATCGCGAGTCGCGAACTGGGAAGCGGAGGCATCACCGCGGCAAGCTGGACGCCTTCAGCCGGCGGCGAGAGCGCCTTTCTTGCATTCGATCCGAACGATCCGAAACTCGTCTTGGGCGGCAGCTATCAAGGCACGATCGAGGTGCTTAACGTGAACGCCAAGGGCTCGACGCAAATCATGGAAGCGCCGATCCAGTACCTCGGCATGGATGCGAAAGACCTCAAGTATCGTTTCAACTGGAACGCTCCGATCATCTGGAGCCAGCACGAGCCCGCAACCTTCTTCCACGGCGCGCAATATCTCTTGAAGACGAGCGATTGGGGCAAGACCTGGCGAGAAGTTTCACCCGATCTCACGCGCAACGAAAAAGAGAAGCAGGGTCGCGCCGGCGTTCCTTACACGAACGAGGAGGTTGGCGCGGAGAATTACGGTACGCTGACCTACGTCATCGAATCGCCGCACGAGAAAAGTGTGATTTGGACCGGCAGTGATGATGGCTTAGTACAACTGACGCGCGATGGCGGCGCGACGTGGAAGAATGTCACGCCGCAGGGCTTGGCTGAGTGTCTGATCAATTCGATTGAAATTTCGCCGCACGACAAAGCGACTGCTTACATCGCGACGACGCGCTACAAGTTCAACGATCACAGACCGGGTCTGTACAAAACGATGGATTACGGCGCTACGTGGACCAGGATCGACAACGGCCTGCCCGCCAACGCTTTTACTCGGGTGGTGCGCGAAGATGACGCGCGCAAAGATCTTCTGTTTGCGGGTACGGAACTCGGTCTGTTTCTGTCGTGGGACGGCGGCAAGAACTGGTCGCCGTTCCAAATGAACCTGCCCATCACGCCGATAACTGACCTGCGGATACATCAGGGCAACTTGATCGCGGCAACCTCAGGCCGAGGGTTTTGGATCCTGGACGACTTAAGTGTGCTGCGTCAGTACAAGAATGATCGAACGGCGTTCGCGATCTATCGGCCGGACAATGCATATCTGGTGAATGGATCGAGCGAACTTGACGAGACGAGCGAAGAGTTTACCGGCGCGAACCGCTTTCGCGGCGTGAATCCGTCAACCGGCGTGGTCATCTACTACGAATTGCCCGAATTAAAAAAGGATGACCAAATCGCTTTGGAGATCAAAGATGCTGACGGTAATGTTGTGCGCACCTTCTCTTCGAAAGCTGATGAGAAATACAAGAAATACGAAGGCGCTCCGAAGGCCGAACCGCTGCTGTCGAAAAACAAAGGACTGAACCGGTTCGTTTGGGACATGCGTTACGCGACGATGCCGGGCGTGCCGGATGTCGATATGGAGGTAAGCTTCGCCGGACACAAAGCGCCGCCTGGAAAATATTCTGTGACATTGAGGATGGGCGACCGGACCGTTGCGAGTGAAACAGAGATACTTCCCAATCCACTGTATCCAACCGAACCGACAACGTACAGGGAATACCACAGCACGATGTTGAGCATGGAAAACGAATTGACGACCATGCATCGAATGGTGAACGACCTCTACGACAAGCAGAAGCAGTTAGAGTCGCTGCTCAGTTCCCTTCCCGCCGGTGACAAGTACAGCGGGATAAAGAAAGACGGCGACGCGCTGCTTAAGAAAATGAAAGCCTGGGATGAAGACATGGTGCAACGCAAATCCAAGGCTTATGACGATGTCGAGAACTTCCCGAACAAGTTCACGGCGAATTACCTGTTCCTAATCAACGCGACTGAGAGCGACATCCCGCGAGTGAATCAGCCGTCGCTCGATCGCCTGAAGGAACTGAATGGGCAATGGTTCGCGTTGAAAGCGCGAGGGAATGAAATTCTCGACAAGGACATTCCGGCGTTCAACAAGCGTCTGTGGGATGCAGGACTGGGCGCGATCTGGAAATTTTGATAGTCACTGCGTCGCTCTATGGATTGGAAGTACAAACATTTTCGTCAAGAGAGGGTCTTTCCCGCATCGCGTGACGTTGTTACCGAAGCGGCTCGCGCCTACATGGCCGAATCGCTCGGGTGGAAGACTATGGACGTTTCGGCTCTAATCCTGTTGGTCGGAGTTTGGATTGTGTGGCGGCGGCTTAAGAAGAAGCGTTACCGAATCGGCTAGTGCCCCCATCAAAGCATCGCCAGCAGTTGATCGATTAGCGCGGCCTGGCCAGTTAGCGCTTTTCGCTTTGCGTCTTCAGGTGCGAACCATTCGGCGCGATCGACCTCAGGAAACTCTAGCATGCGGCCGGACTTTGGCGGCCATTCCGTTTCGAAGGTGTTGCTCTCCAGCATTGCCGGATCGAAATCACCTTTGACGGCCCACGCGTGAACGATCTTCCCGTTCTTCTGTTTGATGGGTTTCAGTGGAAGATACTCGCCGTCAGGTGGGGCCGCGGCGGTCTCCTCTTTGAACTCGCGCTTCGCAGATTCGAGCGGATTTTCATCATCACTGAACTCGCCTTTGGGAATTGTCCACGCGCCTTCGTCTTTGTTTCGCCAGAACGGGCCGCCGGGATGAACTAACAGAACTTCGATTCCGCCGTCTTTGCGCTCGCGATACAACAGCAGCCCTGCGCTTTTTTTTGTCATGACTAATCACAATAACCTTGCGGGTGATTCTGTAGCCACTGCCAGGCTGATTCGACAATCTTGCGTAAGTCCTGAAACTTCGGTGTCCAGCCAAGTTCGCTCTTGATACGATCAGAGCTGGCGATGAGCACCGCAGGATCGCCGGCCCGTCGCTCGCCGATTCTAGTGGGAATGTCGCGACCGGTTACGTCAGCGGCGACATCGATAACTTCGCGAACCGTGTAGCCATCGCCACCGCACCCAAGGTTATAAATCGCGCTACGCTCGTCGAGCATCTGCAAGGCCAGGATGTGCGCGCGCGCCAGATCGGCCACGTGAATGTAATCGCGCACGCAGGTGCCATCGCGCGTCGGATAGTCATCTCCATAAATTTCAAGATGCTCGCGTTGGCCCGTTGCAGCTTGCAGCACCAAAGGAATCAAATGCGTTTCCGGATTATGCCACTCTCCGCATCGTTCGGTGGCGCCCGCCGCATTGAAGTAACGCAGTGCGGCGCAACGAATTCCGTGGGCCTGTTCGTATCGACGCAACTCATGTTCGAAAGCCAGTTTGGTTTCGCCATAAGGGTTGGTCGGATTTGTGGCGTCGGTTTCTTCGATCGGCTGTTTTTCCGGTTCGCCGTAAACGGCGGCGGTTGAGGAGAAAACGAGCCGCTTCACACCGGCTTCGTGCATTGCGTCCAACAACGCCAATCCCGCCACGACGTTGTTTTGATAATACTTGTCCGGATGTTTGACTGATTCGCCTACCAGCGAGGAAGCCGCCATGTGAATCACCGCCTCGATTGAATCGTCACCGAGCGTCGCGGAAAGCTGCTGACGATCAATCAAATCCGCGTGCACAAACTTTGCGTTTGACGGAACACTCTGACGATGTCCTTTCGACAGGTTGTCGTAAACGACGACTTCGTGGCCGTCGTGCAAAAGCTCTTCGACCACCACGCTGCCGATGTAGCCGGCGCCGCCTGTGACCAGGATTCGCATTTACAGGTTTTCCTCTGGCGATAAATGTTGCTGAACCATCTTCGCTGAAATATGTATCCGTTCAGCCGCCAATGCCGCCGCAAGAGCATACAGTTCTTCGAATAGTTTTTCGAAATCTCCAGGCTCGTCAGTCGAAGGGAGCGGCTGTTTGGTAAACAAGACCTCTTCAACTAGACTGCGGATCTGCCCTTACGAGGAGGTCATCGCCGATGCCCGCAGCAAGCGACGATACATCGCCAAAGTTTGATCGCCGCCCATGGGGCACGTTCACCGTGCTTGACGAAGGACAAGATTACAAGCTGAAACGCATCGAGGTTTTGCCGGGTAAGCGCCTCAGCTATCAGAAGCACGCGCGGCGCGCTGAGCATTGGGTAGTTGTGCAGGGTACTGCGAAAGTAACTCTCGACGACCGCGAGATTATGGTTCACGCCGGCGAATCAATTGACATCGGCGTTGGCTCCGCTCATCGAGTAGAAAACCCCGGCAAGGAATTGCTTATCTTCATTGAGGTGCAGCGCGGCAGCTACCTCGGTGAAGACGACATCGTTCGTTTGCAGGATGATTTTGGGCGGACCGGTTAGGTGCTCTTGACCTGACTATGATGTTTTTCCCTCGCGATGAATTAATCCCCATCTTAGGTCCTGCTTATCGGTATGACTCAGACTAAGGAGAGCATGTGGACGCTCGGCGGACTCTCCTGGAAACAGATGGCCATGCGCGTCTGGCGCGAGATGAACCGTGACGACGTCTTCGGTGACGCCGCGCAGCTCGCTTACTTCTTCCTGCTCGCGTTGTTTCCGCTGTTGATTTTTCTCACGTCAGCGATCGGATTGATCGTCGGATCGAACACGGGCATGCGCCACGCTCTCTTTAGTTATCTCTCACGTGTCATGCCGTCGTCGGCATCTCAACTGATCGACTCGACGATGTGGGAAATCAGTACCGCCAGCGGCGCCGGAAAAATTTCTTTCGGCTTGATTGCGGCGCTTTGGGCAGCTTCCAACGGCATGGGTGCGATTACAAATGCACTTAACCGGGCTTACGGACTTGAGGAGACACGACCGTGGTGGAAACATCGCGCCGTTGCGGTTGCCCTGACGATTGGCCTCTCGGTTTTGATAATCGCGGCGCTGGGTCTCGTGATAAGCGGGAGTCACATCGCTGATTACCTGGCGAGATACCACCAATTGAGCGCGGCATCAGCGATCACGTGGAAGATCTTGCAGTGGCCGATTGCGCTCGCATTCATGCTCCTGGCGTTTGCCCTGATTTACTTTTTCGCGCCCGACTCTCGCGCGGCGGATTGGAATTGGATTACTCCCGGCTCGGTGATTGGGGTCGCGTTGTGGCTGCTCGCGTCGTTTGCTTTGAAAGGTTATCTGCACTTCTTTGATTCTTACAGCAAGACCTATGGGTCGCTCGGAGCGGTCATCGTTTTGATGCTTTGGCTTTATCTGACCGGACTGGCAGTCTTAATCGGCGGTGAAATCAATTCTGAGATTGAGAATGCCGCCGCCGAAGCCGCGCGCCAGACGCGAAAGTGAACGATCGATAGACACGAGGCGGATAACGTGAGAGTTCCGGCGGCGCGATCACTCATCACTCATAACTCATCACCCATC
>DASXTE010000213.1:0-38540 GCA_036505595.1 Pyrinomonadaceae bacterium | reverse complement strand
TTCTGCTCGAATCAATCGAAGGTGGCGAACGTCTGGCGCGCTATTCATTCATCGGCGCGAATCCCTGGATGATCGTCCGCGGCCGTGACAGCAAAACCTTTGTCCAGAAAGATGGCGATCAGCAAGTTCTCGATCAGGATGCGATCGCATTTCTCCGCGACTACCTTCGCGGTAAGAAGTTAGCGCGACGACCCGGCCTGACTCCGTTTTGCGGTGGCGCGGTCGGGTATCTTGGCTACGATGCGGCGCGTTGGTTCGAACCAGCGCTTTCGCGCGACGGATCACACGCTGCTGAAAGTGACGATGCCGCCTGGATGTTCTTTCGCACTGTGCTCGCGTTCGACCGTGTGCAACAGCAAATCGAGATCACGTCCGTGGTTTTTGTGGATGAGGCAGCCGGTGATCGGCAGCTCCTGCGCGGGCTTTACGATCAAGCCGTTCAGGAAATTAGCTTAATTGAGAAACGTCTCGGTGAACTGGCTCAAACTCCTTCGAGTCCCGCCACGCTCGGTCAAACGACAGTTCACTTTCAATCGAATTGGGCGCGCGCGAAATTTGAAGGCGCGGTCGAAAAAGTGAAGGAACACATCGCGGCGGGCGACTGCTACCAGGCGGTCATCGCGCAGAAGTTCACCAAGCCAACGGCCGCTGATCCTTTGGCGATCTATCGCGCGCTGCGGGCGACAAACCCTTCGCCGTACATGTTCTTCCTGCGCCTGGGTAACGAAACAATCGTCGGCTCGTCGCCAGAGATGCTCGTGCGTTGTCATGGGCAGCGGCTCGATTATCGGCCAATTGCCGGCACGCGCCCGCGCGGCGCGACTGAAGCAGAAGACTGGATGCTCGGCGAAGAAATGCGCAACGACGAAAAGGAAGTTGCGGAGCACACGATGCTGGTCGATCTTGGTCGCAACGATCTCGGACGCGTTTCCGATTACGGCTCGGTCAAGGTCGAAGAGCTGATGACGGTCGAGCGCTATTCGCACGTGCAGCATCTGGTGACCAGCTTGCGCTCGCGACTGCGCGACGAGCTGGATCGATTCGATGCCTTTGTATCGTGTTTTCCAGCAGGAACGGTGACTGGCGCGCCCAAGATTCGGGCGATGCAAATCATCGATGAGCTCGAGCCGGCGAAGCGTGGAGTTTATGCAGGCGCGGTGCTGTACGTGGATTACGCGGAAAACCTCGATTCATGTATCGCGATTAGAACGATTCACTTGCGAGACGGTGTGGCGACGGTGCAGGCAGGCGCAGGCATCGTCTCGGATTCTGTGCCTGAGCGTGAGTACGAAGAATGTGTGGACAAGGCCCGCGCGTTGTTCCGCGCAATTGAGTTGGCGGAGAGCGGTTTGTGATGCGCTGCAGATTCCAACAGTCTTTTGTGATCGTGTTGATGGTTCTCGCCGTGCGCTTGATTGCGGCACAGAATCCAACGCCGAACTCTGAGAACCTGAAGAAAGCCAACGCCCGCCCATCCGCATCCCCAACGCCCAAAACCGAACCTTTCGATGGCGCAACCGTCGCGCAGATGTCCGGGCAATGTGTCACGCTCGACACCGAACAAGGCGCCATACTTATCGAAATGCTCCCGGACAAAGCCCCGCAGACGGTGCGCGGGTTTCTGAACCTCGCGGCCACCGGCGCGTTGGACACGACAACTTTTAGCCGCATCGTCAGAGGCTTCGTGATCCAGGGTGGCAATCTTGCGACGAGTGAGAAGTGGGGCGCTGAACTCGCCGCCAGAATGCAACGAGCGCTGCCTGACGAGCCGAGCGACCTGAAGCACGTTCGCGGAATCGTTTCGATGGCACGCGGCGATGAACCGAACACCGCCACGACACACTTCTTCATTCTCGTCGGTGATGGACCACATCTTGACGGCAAGTTCGCGGCGTTTGGCCGCGTCATTCGCGGGATGGAAGTCGCGGATGCAATCAATCGCGCCGAATTAGAAGGTGAAAGGCCGCTCGTTCCTGTTCGTATTAAGCGAGCAACTGTTGAGCGCTGTGAAAAGTAGAAGGTTCAAAGAGGATGCAGGAAGCCGCTGGCCGAGCTGCGTTGCGCTCGCCTTCGTCGTATGCCTATCGGCGTGCGCTGCATCGACAACCGATCAACCAACGCCCGATGCAGCCAAACGCTTTTTGAAGCTTCGAGGCTACGAGTACAACGAAGAATCGTTCTTCAAAGCCGCCGAGGACGGGGACGTACTGGCTGTCAACGGTTTCATCAGTGCCGGCATAAACGTCGACGCGAAAGACAAGAACGACGATACTGCACTGACGGCAAGTGCTGCGCGCGGTGATGTCAAGGTAGTTGAGGCTTTGTTGCGCGGCGGCGCGGATGTTAACGCGAAGGGTCGTAATACATGGACGGCCCTCCTGCTTGCATTACAGGAAGAACGCGCAGACGTTGCCGACCTCTTACTGGGCCAGCCCACAATTGATCTGAAAGCTGAATCACCGGATGGCATGACAGCGCTGATGTTGGCTGTTTGGCATCAGCAAGAGCGAGCTGTCCGTTCGCTTTTGCGCCGCGGTGTCGATGTAAATCATCAGGATAAAGATGGTGACGCTGCTGTGCACGGCGCTGCTTTGTATGGCAACACAAAGATACTCGGCCTGCTCCTCGATGCTGGCGCTAATCCAAACGTGAAGAACAAGTTGGGCGGCACGGCATTGATGTGGGCGGCCTCGTACGGCCATGATGATGTGGTGCGTATGCTGCTGAATCGCGGTGCGGATGCGAAGATTCGCGACGTCGACGGTACGACTGCCGCCGGTTGGGCCGCAAAGAATGGGCGCGGCAACATCGAAATAATGTTGCGCGCGGCGGAACGGCAATAGCAGAGTGCAAAGCGCTAAGGGCGAACTGTAGTCATGCCCGTAATCAAACTCTTTGCGCTTTGCTCTTTGCTCTATGCTCCTGGTCATCGACAATTACGATTCGTTTACTTATAACCTCGTGCAGTATCTCGGTGAGATGGGCGAGCAAATCGAAGTGCGCCGAAACGACGAGGTGACGGTTGATGAAGTCGAAACAATGGCGGTTAATCGAATCGTGATTTCACCAGGGCCTGGCACGCCTCACGACGCTGGTGTGTCCATGGAAATGATCGACAGGTTCAGCGGAAGAGTACCGATTCTCGGCGTTTGTCTCGGCCATCAGGCAATTGGCGAAGTCTTCGGCGGCCGGGTCGTGCGCGCGCCGCGATTGTTTCACGGAAAATCGTCCGTAGTGCAGCACGACGGGAAGACCGTCTTCGAAGGTTTGGAGCAAAACTTCAGCGCCGGACGTTACCATTCGCTGATCGTCGAGCGTGAAAGCTTGCCGGACTGTCTTGAGATCTCCGCGACGACGCCAAACGGGACGATCATGGGCTTGCGACATCGCAAGATGAAGGTTGAAGGCGTGCAGTTTCATCCGGAATCAATCATGACGACGGAAGGAAAGAAACTGCTCGCGAACTTTCTAAGTCTTTGAGTCTGGATGCGCAGGTTTAGTGCGAAAATTAACGAGCATGGAAACGCCAACTCTAATCAACGGACTCCAGACTCCAGACTTCAGACTTAAAGACTTCTTGTCGCGGCTGATGCGCGGCGAAAGCCTCTCACGCCGCGAAGCCAACGGCCTGCTCGAATCGTTATTGAATGGCGATGCGACCGATGGACAAATTGCGGCGACACTCGTCGCACTCAAACTGAAAGGCGAAACCGTAGAGGAATTGGCTGGACTTGCTGAAGGCATGCGGGCGCGTTCAGTACGCATCAACTCACGGCACGAGCGGTTTATCGACACGGCTGGGACCGGCTCAAGCTGTGCGAAGACTTTCAACGTTTCGACTGCCGCTGCTTTCGTGATTGCGGGCGCAGGATTGCCGGTCGCCAAACATGGAAATCGCGCTGCGAGCAGCAAGTGCGGCAGCGCTGATGTGCTGACGGCCCTGGGCGTGAACATTTCGGTCGCACCGGAACAGTCCGAAAAAACTCTAAACGAGGTTGGAATTTGCTTCATGTTCGCGCCGCTGTATCACTCAGCCACCGCGCGCGTGGCGGCCATTCGGCGCGAGCTTGGCGTGCAGACGACTTTCAATCTGCTCGGACCTTTGACAAATCCGGCCGGCGCGCCCCGCCAAATCGTCGGTGTGTCGGACCGCGAAAAAATCGAGCCGATGGCCCGCGCGTTGGCATTGCTTGGGACTGAGCGCGCGTGGGTGGTACATGGCGCAGATGGACTCGATGAAGTCACAGTTGCCGGCGAAACGTTCGTGGCTGAAGTGACTGACGGGGCAGTGCGCAAGTTCGAAATCGAGCCTGAAGACTTTGGAATCAGCCGAGGTTCCATTGACGGAATCGGCGGTGGAGACGCGGACGCGAATGCGTCAATCATTCAAGATGTTCTGCGCGGAAAGCGGCGCGACGAAGCGCGGCTATTGGTCCTGGTCAACTCCGCCGCCGCTCTGCATGTCGGCGGTAGCGCGCCGGATTTGAAAGCAGGCATCCGCCTCGCGGCAGAAAGCATCGATACCGGCCGCGCTTTCGAAAAGCTCAACGAACTGAGTCGACTCTCGAACGAAGCAAGCGAGTAGATTTATCGAATGGATTTTCTTTCAGAAATAATCGAGGTGAAGCGACAACGCCTGGCGGCGGCAAAAGCGCGCTTGCCGCTCGAGCGGCTCCGCGAACTCGCTCGCCAGTTTCGGGCGGGAAGGTCTCATCGTCTGCTTGAGGCGCTGCGCAACAGAAGTCGGGCCAACATCATCGCCGAGTTCAAGCGGCGCTCGCCCTCGAAGGGAAAGATCAATCCCCAGGCGGACGCACAGACAATCGCGACAATGTATGAATCAGGCGGTGCGGCCGCGATTTCGGTTTTGACTGAAGAGGATTATTTCGACGGGTCATTGATTGATCTCCGTCGAATTCGCACGGCGACTTCCCTTCCCCTTCTGCGTAAGGACTTCATTTTCGACGAATATCAGATTTACGAATCAGCAGCGTCGGGCGCGGACGCGTTGTTGCTGATCGTGGCGGCGCTTGACGTCCAGTCGCTGCGAAAACTTCGTGAACTTGCCGAAGACGAACTGGGCATTGACGCACTCGTCGAGGTTCACACCAAAGATGAGCTCGATCGCGCGGTGAACTGCGGCGCGCGATTAATTGGTGTGAATAACCGCGATCTGCGGACGTTTGAAGTCTCCACTGCAACTTCAACGCTGCTGGCGCAGGTCGCACCGCACAATGCCATTCTCGTCAGCGAAAGTGGGCTGACACTTGATGAAGTTCGGCGACTGCGCGAAATTGGTTACAGCGGTTTTCTGATCGGCGAGAGTTTGATGCGCGCGTCTGACCCGGCTCGGGCCGTGCGCGAATTTATTGGCGAAACAGAGCCACTTTCGCCGCGATCAGTCTTCGCAAAAATCTGTGGCATCACCAACCTCGAAGACGCACACGCGGCGATTGAAGCAGGCGCGGATATGCTCGGATTCAACTTCTACCCTCGCAGCCCGCGATTTATCGAACTGAGCAATGCTCGCGAAATCATCGAAGCGGTTCGATCGCATCGCGGTGCTCAGCATCGACCGGTGACTATCGTCGGAGTTTTCGTAAATGAATCCGTCGACGGTGTGATTCGGATCGCCAACGAAGCGAAGCTGGATGGAATTCAACTTCATGGTGACGAGACAATCGATTTTTGCTCGCAACTGAAAGAGATGTCGCCACAGCAATTCGTCATCAAGGCTGTGGGTGTTAATGGTCCTATCGACATTTCCTCGTTGAGTCACTTCCCAGTCGACGCATTCATGGTCGATGCTTACGATCGCCGGCTGCGCGGCGGGACTGGACGAGTCGCGGATTGGGCGGCCGGGCGCGAAGCTGCGCAGAAGCTGCCGCGTGTGTTTCTCGCAGGCGGCCTTTCACCCGAGAATGTGGCCGAAGCAATCGCGGCAGTGCGGCCTTACGCCGTCGATGCGTGTAGCGCGTTGGAAATCTTGCCTGGCAAGAAAGACCATACGCGGATCAAGGAGTTTGTCGCCGCGGTGCGAGCGAGTAAACTGCACCTTGAGACTGCAACCAGTTAGGCACTAGGAAGAACCCTTTGTCACAAACCGTCGAAGCGCCGACAACAGCACCCGCGAAACTAGAATCGTCGCGGGACGTTGCCAGGGTTCCTTCAGCACGTGCGCTGGCCGCCTTCAACTTGCGCAAATCATATGGCCGTCGGCGCGTCGTCGACGATGTGACGCTGCACGTTGAGCCCGGCGAGGTTGTCGGTTTGCTTGGCGCGAACGGGGCGGGAAAGACGACTACCTTTTACATGATCGTCGGGCTTGAAGCGTCCGAAGCCGGCCGCATTTCGCTCGCCGACGAAGACATCACGCGCCTGCCGATGTATCTGCGAGCGCGGCTTGGTCTCGGTTATTTGCCGCAGGAGCCTTCGGTCTTTCGCAAATTAACCGTTGCTGAAAATCTTCTTGCGGTGCTCGAGACGATGGGACTGCGGCGGCGCGAGCAACTGAAGCGCGTCGAAGAGCTCCTTCAGGAGTTCGGGATCGAACAGGTGCGCAACACGCGCGGCGAATCACTGTCCGGCGGTGAACGCCGTCGCACTGAGATAGCGCGCGCCCTCGCCACCGAGCCGCAGTTCATTCTGCTTGACGAACCGTTCGCCGGCATCGATCCAAAAGCCGTGGATGATATTCAGAATGTAATCCTTTACTTGCGTGGCCGCGGCATTGGAATTCTCGTGACCGACCACAACGTGCGTGAAACGCTCGGCGTAACTGATCGCGCATACATTATGGCCGACGGAAGGATCTTCCGCTCCGGCGGGCCGCGTGACTTGACAGAAGATGCCGAGGTTCGAAGACTCTATTTAGGCGAGAAGTTCCGAATGTAAGCCGATGCGCGATTGCCGCGCGATTGGGTTATAATCCCTCCACGCGGGATTCCCGCACGCAATCCCCGGCAGTTAGAGCACATTCACCGACTATGTCAGTTAGGTTAACCACCAGTCTTTCGCAACGGCTCGTGCTGACGCCGCAATTGCGCCAGCGCATCGAGATGTTGCAGATGACTTCGCTCGAGCTAACGGACTTGATCCAGCAGCAACTGAACGAGAACCCGGTGCTCGAGGAAGTCGCGACGCAGGAAGAGGCGCGCGAACTGGCAGAGAAAATTCTCGACCACATGGCCAGTGGCGGTGACCTGGAAAACCTGCCAGCGCCGAGCGTCGAAGGCTCTGCGCCTGAAGCCGGCGCACCGGCATCGAATGGCGCCGGCGACTCAGAAATAACTTTCGCCGAGACGGAAACTGACGTTGTTCCTGGCGGCGAGATGGACGGCGATGTCGAAACTGCTGTCGCTGAGGCCGGTGAGGAAGCGGCGCCCGAAGCTGCGCGCGATGCTTTTGAAGAGGTCGATTTCGGTCGCGAGTTTCAGGACTATCTTGATCCGGGCTACAAGACGCAGGAGTTCGAATACAAAGAAGACGCACCGACTTTCGAACAATTTCTCACAAGGCCGCCTTCACTGGCTGAGCATCTCGAGTGGCAGCTCCACATGGACTGTGCAGAGGGCGACGTTTGCGATGCCGCCGAAACCGTCATCGGCAATCTCGACGAAGAAGGAAGGCTGAACGCGACGAACGAGGAGATCGCGGCGCAAGGCCATTGGTCGGAAGAAACCGTTGAGCGCGCCCGGCATTTGGTGATGAAGCTCGAGCCGGTAGGCTGTGGCGCACGCGATGTGCGCGAGTGCCTGCTGGCGCAACTCGAAGCCCGCGGTGAAAGCGAACGGTTGGCGACGCGATTGATTCGCGACCATCTCGAAAGTCTGCAACAGCACAAGCTGCCGCACCTCGCGAAGCAGACTGGTGTAGACATCGAAACGCTCGCCGCTGAATTACAATTTATCCGCACACTGGATCCGTATCCGGGCCGGCGCTACTCGGCTGAAGAGCCGATTCTGATTTCGCCTGAGATTTACATCGAGAAGCTGGACGAGAACGGCGACTACGTAATCTATTTCGCCGACGACGGCAGCCCGCGCTTGCGCATTAATCCGAGTTACCAGCAGATGCTCGCGCAGGGCGTCACGAAAGAGACGCGCGACTTTATCAAAGAGAAGATGCGCTCTGCCGTCGATCTGCTGCGCAACATCGAGCATCGCCGTCAGACGATTTACCGCGTGGTTGAGTCAATCGTTAATCGGCAACGCGAGTTTCTGGACAAAGGCGTGCAATACATCAAACCGATGATGTTGAAAGACATTGCCGAGGACATTGGCATGCATTTGTCGACCGTTTCCCGCGTCGTCAATCGCAAGTACGCGCACACTCCGCAGGGCGTAATTGAGCTGCGGCGCTTTTTCACGGAAGGCATGCTGAACGAAGAGGGCGAGGAAGTTTCAACGCGTATAATCAAGCTAAAGATCAAAAAATTGATAGAAGAAGAAGACTCTCACAACCCAATTACCGACGATCAAGTGGTAAAAATCCTTGTGAAAGATGGAATCAAACTTTCGCGCAGGACGGTTGCGAAATATCGCGATCAAATGAATATCCCAGGATCGCGCGAGCGTCGCGCAGTTTTGTAAACATCGCGGCGCCCGAGTCGGGTGGGGATCGCAAGTTGGTCTTGCGACGAACCAGGAAGAGGCGAAACCAATGACGTTTGAATATACCGGACGCCACGTTGAGGTAACCCCAGCAATTCGCCGTCATGTTGAAGAGCAATTCAAAAAACTAGACAACATTTTTAACGGAACCGAACCGCGCGTGCATGTGATTCTCGAAGTTCAGAAGAACCGGCAAATCGGCGAGGTCATTGTGTACTGGCGAGACCACACGCTCACGGCCAGTGATACAAATGCCGACATGTACATGGCTTTGAGCCGCGCGGTGGGAAAGATCGAGAAGCAAGCGCTCAAACTGAAGAAGCGGATCATCGACCGGAAGCAACACGCGCGCAAAACATCTGCAGTAGCGCCGAATCCGGACGGGCAACTCCAGGCCACGCCGCCCCCGGTGCGCATTATTCCGGCGCGGCGTTATTCCGTGAAACCGATGACCGCGGAGGAGGCTGCGCTTGAGATAACCGACAGGACCGATCAATTCGTAGTGTTCCGCGATTCCGACACGAACCGGTTGGGCGTTCTTTACAAACGCCGCGATGGCAATTTCGGCTTGATTGAACCGTAAGTCATCGAGTGAGTTGAATCTTCCGAAGGAGCGCTTCAATTGATGGCGCTCCTTTTTCATGCCCTTGTGTTGGCCAGCCGTTCGCACTAAATTGGTGCGAATCTAATCAGCGATGAAACGAAAGCGAGACATCAGGCGCGGCGCATCTTCTCCCGACGTCGTGATTATCACGGGCCTCAGTGGTTCAGGCATGACGTCCGCGATGAATGCATTTGAAGACCTCGGCTATTTCTGTGTCGACAATATGCCGCTAACCTTGTTGCCGACCTTTGCCCGACTGGTGCAAGCCGGCGAGGACGAGCGCGGTCGAATTGATCGAGCGGCGCTGGTGATCAGCTTTCGCGAGGGCCACTTTCTCGCTGATTTCGCGAAGCAACTTCGCAGTTTACGCAAGCGTGGCTTGACGGTTTCCGTTCTGTTTTTCGAAGCATCAGACGAAATCCTTGCGCGGCGGTTCAGCGAAACGCGGCGTCCGCACCCGGCGGAACGCGGCAAAGGATTGCGCGACGCGATCCGCACGGAACGGGCGGCGATGAAACGAGTGCGTGCGCTCGCTGACGAGGTTATCGATACTTCCGATCACACGGTCCACTCGCTGAGGAAAGTTCTTTTGGAAAGATTCAGACCCTCAGCCGATGACGTGCCGCTGCGCGTGCAAGTCCTGAGCTTCGGACACAAATTCGGTCCACCGCGAGAGATGGAGCTTCTGTTCGATGTCCGTCATCTTCCGAATCCCTACTTTGTCGCAGAGCTAAAGAGCCTACCCGGAAACGATCGGCGCGTGATCAACTATTTGAAATCTCAACCAGAGGTCGAAGAGACCGTCGCGCGTTTCACGGACCTGCTCAACTATCTCCTGCCGCAGTATAAGCGCGAAGGAAAATCGTATCTCACGGTGGGAATCGGATGCACGGGCGGGCGTCATCGCTCGGTGATGATTGCAAACGAACTGACGTCGCGATTGCGGCGGGCCGGATTCGATGCTCATGCCGTCCACCGTGATGTGCAGCAAGCAACCCGAGCCGGCAAATAGTTTCGATGAAGGTAATTGACGCAAAGAATCAAGCAGCCCCGCCACCATTGGTGGGCGGCGTGATCGTCTCGCACGCACATCTCGGTAGCGAATTCCTTGCCGCGGCTGAGATGATCCTCGGAAAACATCTCTCTCACATCACTTCTGCATCGATCGACTGGCATGACGATGTGGACGTGGCTCGTCACGAGTTAGAACGAGCGATCGCCCGAGTATCTCAGGGCAACGGTGTGCTCTTGATTACCGACATGTTCGGCGGCGCGCCTACGGATGTTGCGTCGATGTTCCTGGACGACGATTCAGTGGAAGTGGTGTCGGGCGTAAATCTGCCGATGGTCCTTAAGTTGGCGCAGCAAGAGCCCGGGGCATCATTGGCCGCAGTCGCCAAAGCCGTTCGCGACAGTGGCACTGAAGGTATCCAATTGGCCGGCGAGCTCCTGCCGCGGCCAAACCGCGACTAAATTACCGCGCGAATCCCTCAATAAGGTCCCAACACTTTTCCTGAAACTCGGTGCTTTTCGTCGTTTACTCACTCTGAGGAGCCCGTGATTTACGCGGGAGCTAGCTAATTCGGCATCATTGCCCGAGGCCGAATCTGCCTTTCAAAATCCTGGAGTCGAGTGTCACCATGAAAAAACTTTCCCTCGCCTTACCTTTCCTGCTGGCGGTAATTCCGGCCGCCGCTCAAAACCAGGTTCGAGCTCGAGTAACGGTTGCGCCACCCGTGGTCCAGGAGAACCAGAATTCTACGTCACGAAGTCGCACAGTTGTCCCGAACCGGGATGCCGGCGACTCCCAGGCTGTCGGCACGCCGAAACCCATGTGGGGAGACTCAGCCGTTTCACCCAAGTCGAGTCCCTTCGTGGCAAAACCAGTACAACCAACAGCCGTTGATGTGCAAAAGAACTCAGCAGCGCAACCACGTCTCGTCAAGCCGACGAGTTTAACCATCGACAATCCGGCGCCGCCTGCCAACGTGCGTTCTGCGCATGCTGCCGGCCCAACCTCGATCTATCGAGTTGGAGTCGGGGATGTTCTGGACATTCGTTTGGCGAACATGCCGACTCGAGAGTCCACGCTGTTCACCGTGATGAAAAACGGTCAGCTCGAGTATCCGCTGCTCGCCGCACCCATACCCGTGGCTGGATTGACGCCGGACGAAATTGCGCGACGGTTGAACACCGAAGTCAAAGTTCTTCAGAATCCGCGAACCAGCGTGGCCGTTCGTGATTATGCAAGTCACAGCGTTCTCATCACGGGCGCAGTTGATAATCCCGGCCGCAAAATCCTGCGTCGTGAAGCAATGCCGCTGTTCACGCTCCTGGCCGAGGCCTTGCCGCGCTCAGACGCGACGACCGTGACGGTAATCAGAAACGGGAAAGAGACAAATTTGTCCCTGGCACAAAACGAAGACTTGGCGATGCTCGTAATGTCGGGCGACGTCGTTCGCGTCGCCGCAACAATCAGGCAGTTTGTGTACGTGGCGGGTGATGTCGCATCTGCCGGCGAAAAAGAATTTCGTGAAGGCATGACTCTCACGCAATTGCTGATGGCTTCTGGCGGAGTCCGCGGAGCGAACACGGCGCGCATCGCGCGGCGCGACGCGAGCGGCTTTCTAAAATCGGAAGAGCATAACCTGAAAGCGATTGAAGAAGGCAAAGCGCCCGACCCACTGCTGCAACCGGGAGATCGCATCGAGGTAAAACGCGGCATGTGATAATCTCTGCCGCATGTGCGAACACAACTGAGAGGGCGGTACGCGACGCGTGCCGCCCTTTTTTTGCGGCGTCGCCAGATCACATGAATCTGTTTTCCCGCGGAACGTTAGTTCAGCTGCTGATTGGCAAATCGGTAGCGGAAGCGCTGTTGGTGACGGCGGTGGCTGCGGGATTTTATCTGACGACGACGAATCTGAACCTGCGCGGTTGGTTGGACCAGGCTGATACGGAAACGGTTTCAGGTTGGGCAGTTGACGACGGGAACGCCGCAAATCGCGTCGACGTGCAGCTTTTTATCGACGACCAGTTTATCGAACAAAGATCTGCGAACGACTTTCGACCTGATGTCCATCAAGCCAAGCGCGCTGAGGACGATTGGCACGGCTTCGTTTTCAAAACGCCTGCTTTGCCGCCCGGCGAACACGAAGCACGCGTTTACGCTGTCTATCGTGGCGCGTCCGCAACTCGCCGGACGTTGCAGATTATTGGAAAGCCACTGCATTTTAGAATCAACGCCGCACCCGGACAATAAATCAATCGATGGCTTTGGATAGCGAACCACCGACCACTGACCAGCGGGCATCATCCGCCGCACTAACAGATCGAACTCTGGCCGTGTGGGAGATCGTGTCGGTCGCTTCTTCGATCGTGATCGCGGAATGGATGCTCGCGGCTGCCGCTGGTTTTAGCAAAGCCATAATTGCGGTTCCCGTTGGCCTGGCCGTTCTTCTCATTCTGCTGTCGCACCGCGCGCGCGGCGAGACGCTCCGCGACATTGGATTTCGCTTCGATAACTTCCTTCGTGCGCTTTACCTGTTGGCTGCTCCGGTATTCATCTTTGCGGTTGTCTGTTTGATTATCGGCTGGAGGTTGGGTTCATCGTTTGATTTCTTTCGCTGGCATCCGAAGCGCTACCTCGTGTTGCAACTGGCGCTGGGTTTCGTTTGGGCGCTAGTTCAACAGTGCGTGTTGCAGGGATTCATCAATCGGCGGGCAATGCTCGTCGCCGGACGAGGCTGGCGCAGCGTACTGGTGGTGGCCGCAGTATTTGGCCTGCTCCATCTGCCGAACGTGTGGATCACAATTATCACATTGCTGGCCGGTGCGATTTGGGCGGCAGTCTACCAACGCGCGCCAAATCTGTTCGCTCTCGCGTTGAGCCATTCCGTCATGACTTGGTTTATCGTGTCGACGCTGCCCCCCTGGGCTCTTCACCATTTGCGTGTAGGCGTGGGCTATTTCTTCTAAGACCTGGAAAGGTCGGTATTCCGCCGGGCCGCATTTCCTTGTGCGTGTTGAACAATGATTTGCTATACTTTCTCGGCCTTGCAAGAGAGCAAGTCGGGCGGTCGCTGCTTCGATTTCAAGTTTCAGATCAGAATCTGGAATTGTGAGCGAAGGAGAGGAAAGTCCGAACACCAAAGGGCAGCGAGCCCGCTAACGGCGGGGCGGTCAGCGGACGATCTGAAACGAAGGTTCCAGATTCCAAGACTGACCGACGACAAGTGCAACAGAAAACAGACCAGCCGGCGGCAGTCAGATTTTGAGATCTCAAATCTGAACCGCAGGTGATGGGTGAAACGGTGCGGCCCAGACGGGCTTAAAGTAAGAGCGCACCGGCACGCGTGGCGACATGCGTGGCCAGGCAAACTCCTCGCGGTGCAAGACCAAATAGGGAAGCGTAATCAGGGCTGCCCGCTCGAAGCTTCCGGGTAGGTCGCTTGATCCAATCGGTAACGGTTGGGCTAGAGGAATGATCGCTATCCCGATGCGAATCGGGAAACAGAATTCGGCTTACAGACTTGCTCTCTTTGCACGGCCTTATCACCGAAATTTCTCATCGGTTGTTAGTACGGTTTCGAACGTTCGTTTAGGCCTCTAAGGAGCCCAACAAAATGGCCAATCGCAAAGGCGTTTTTATCGGGGCTTACGTACCCACCGATCTCAAAGAGTCTCTGCGCCGTAAGGCAGCCGCGGAACATCGCACGCTGTCGCAAGAGATTACCAGGATTCTTACCGAAGCAGTCCACGGCCGATCACTGCCGCCGGGCAGTATCGATCGACGAAAGCCAAGCTCGCCTGTGCGCCGTCGCACGAGTGATCCTTACCCGCGCAGACGAAAGGACGATTTGCCGTAGGCGTGTGTAACAGAGCTCGCTGGGAAATTCATTGAGAACTGCTTTCGTTTTCGGACTCGTTATCATCCTCGCTCTGCTGGTGTACCGAGCACTCCGTCCTTACCTGAGACTAATCCGACACTTCGTACAGACCGTCCGTCATTTCCAAAAGGTTGGTACGAGCCCAAAGCCCGCTGGCCAGGCAGGAGAGAAGTTGGTCAAATGCGCGACTTGCAACACGTGGGTGCCAGAGAGCCGCACGTTCCGAGCAGACTCGCGCGAATTCTGTTCCCAGGATTGTTTGCGGCGTGCAACTACGGCGGGCAGAGCCAGGAAAGTTGGTTGACGCAGCGTCAACTTTTTTGTGCAGCTTCTTCTGGCAAAAGATTTCCGGAATCATGGACTGCGCGCCGAGTATCCGTTAAAAGCAGAATCACCGTCCCAACGACAAAGAATAGAATCAACGAAAGTATCGCCTGCCGATAAGAACCGGTGTACGCCACCACCTGAGCAAAAACGATTGGTCCCAACCACGACGTGCCGCGCTCTGAGATTTCATACAGCCCGAAGAACGCTGCTTCGCGACCGCGCGGAATCATTTGTGAGAACAATGAACGAGACAACGCTTGCGAGCCGCCCAGGACGATCGCAATAAAGACCGCGAGCACCCATGCTTCCCTCACTGTGTGCAAAAACGCGTACGCATAAGTCACGACGCCGACCCACCCAATCAGCGAGACCAAAATTGCGCGCTTTGTGCCAATGGCCTGCGCCAGGCGCTCGAAGCCGAGCGCGCCGAAAAATGCGAGAAATTGAACGACCAGCAGGATGCCGAGCAAGAATGAAGGCGGCGTTTCCAGACCGCGAGCGGCAAACAACTCCTGTCCTAAGAAAACGCCAGAGACGGTAATGACCGTTTGAATTCCGTCGTTGTAAAAGAGATAGCCAATCAAATACTTAAAAGTCTCACGCAGACGCCGCAGTTCCCTGAAGGTCGAAGCAAGTTCCGCAAATGCAACCGTGAAGTAATTATGGTTGGGCGGCAGTCCCCGCACGGCAGGCCGCACTCTCAATCGCTGGAACGTGATTACGGCGAATCCGCCCCACCAAATGCCCGCAGACATAAGCGACAGCCGCACCGCCATGCCCGTCGAAATTCCGATTCTTGCGGCGGTGAAAACGAACGCAAGGTTCAACCCCAGCAGCAACCCACCACCTAAATAGCCCCACGCATAGCCGCGACTCGAAACCTTGTCGCGCTGATTTTCGGTCGTTATGTCGGGAAGAAAGGAATTGTAGAAGACTATGCTCGCGCCGAAGCAGACATTCGCGATGACGAAGACCACCGCGCCGAAAATATGTCGGCCCGGTGTAAGAAAATACAGCAGGCACGTTGCACCAGCGCCCGCATAGCAGAAGAACATCATCAATCTCTTTTTCAAGACTGAATAGTCACCAAGCGCGCCGAGCACGGGCAGCAGAAAGACTTGAACAAATACAGAGGTTCCGACGGTAAACGGAGCGAGCGATTTGGCGGTCAAGAGGAAAGGACCGAGGGCGAGGATTATGCCGTTATCTCCGAGCTTCGCCTGCGCGAGTCGCGTCAAGTAGTCGCCAAACAGCGCCGCCACGACAGTAGTGTAAAAGCCAGAGTTGGCCCAATCGTAAACGATCCACCCGAAGATCTCGCGCGGATTGTTTTTAGTCGTGTGCGATGTGCGACGTTCTTCCGGCAATTAAGCTTCACGCGTCAGCACAGAAACTATGGCAGGAGTGATGTCGGTGAGGGATGATATTCGATTCACAAGCTGGCCGCTACTTGCGCCCCAAATTATTGTCGGGACTGCATTGAGCGTATGGCTTCGTGTCGAAAGGTCTTCGATGTTTCCGTGGTCGCTGGTCAGGATCATCGTATTTGTTTCCAGATCTATCTTTCGAAGTACCTGTCTAATCATTCGGGCAAGGTCCTGCAAAACCGTACGCGCTTTGGCCATGTCCTGCGCGTGTCCGACTTTGTCTGTGACGAAGTATTCGTACAGCGTGAAACGATTATTCACAACGAGCGAAGCCAGCACGTCGCCCGCTTCTTCGGGAGTACGCAACTCAACCTCTTCGCCTCGTTCAATCAACATGCGGTTGGTGAAATCCTGATAGACGGCGCGACCCGCTTTCAAATCTGACACAGTGTTGAATTGCAGGCCGGCTGCCTCGACGGCGGCAGTCGTTGCGGAAATCCAGCGCGGACGATTTTCGAAGAAACGTTTCGTGTACGTATTGGCGAAGATGACCGGCTCGATTGCCGCACGCTTCAATTGTAGAAAGATCGAATGCTCGCGAATGATGTCCAGCAGGGCGTGGTTGGGAAAGCCTTGCTTGTGGTGCCCAATTGCTGCCGGCGCGTTGATGCCGGTCAGAATCGTTGTCTGTCCCGAGGCGCTCTGCGGCCGGCCTTCGACGCTGAGTCGGGCGTCAGTTTCGACGAGCACGCCACCGAACGGAATTTCGGACGATTCATTTTGAAAGTGCGCCAGTGGTTCGGCATCTTTCAAGCCGTCGAGTGGGTTATGCGGTCCGCGCGAGCCGATGCCGAGGCCATCGATGAAGAAGAGCAAAACATTTTCCATTTGTCATTTGACAGTTGTCATTTGCTATCTCGTTGACGGGCCAGCTGCTGTGCTTTTACAGCGATTCGGTGGGACGTGAAGAATGACAAATGATAAATGTCAAATGGAAAATGGAAAATCGTTTCTATCTGGCTTCCCCCTGAAGAAGTCCCTTTGCCCGATACGCATTCAACTTATTGTGCAGCGTCTTGAGACTGATGCCGAGTAACTCCGCCGCGCGCGTTTTGTTGTTCCCGGTCTTGTCTAGCGTCCGCAGAATCATCTGGCGCTCGATCTCTTCCAGCGGCGTGCCGACCGGAAACGTGACCGTGTCTTCCGAACGCATTCGCTGGCGCTGGTCGAACGGATAAGGCGTGAAATGATGTCGCTCGATCTGCTCGGCAGAACAAATCACGACAGCGCGCTCGATGACGTTCCGCAACTCGCGCACATTGCCGGGCCAGGAGTGAAAGCGCAGCGCGTCCAGCGCCGCCGGACTGATAAATCGCGCCGGCCGATCATGTTTGGCCGCGAGTCGCGCCACTAGATGCTGAGTTAGCAAAGGCAGATCTTCCATCCGGTCTGACAAACGCGGCAGATGAATCGTGATCACGTTCAGCCGGTACAGGAGATCTTCGCGCAGCGTGCGATCTCGGACGGCCGTCTGTGGGTCCCTGTTTGTGGCCGCGAGAATTCTAACGTCTACTGGGATCTCTTTTCGGCTGCCGAGGCGATGCACAACTCGCTCTTCAACCACGCGAAGCAGCTTTGCCTGAAGCAGTGACGGCATCTCAGCCACTTCGTCCAGCAGCAACGTTCCAGTATTTGCCAGTTCGAAACATCCATGACGGCGCGCCGCGGCGCCGGTGAATGCGCCCTTTTCGTGCCCAAACAACTCCGACTCCATCAACGTGTCGGGAATCGCTGAGCAATTGATCGCGAGGAACGGGGCGTCCCGGCGGAAACTCAGATTGTGAATTGTTCGCGCCACCAGCTCCTTACCGGTTCCCGACTCGCCGGTGATTAGCACCGAAGCCGAAGACGAGGCAACCTGCTCAATCAGACGGTACACCTGCTGCATCGCTTCTGAACTTCCGACCAACTCGCCGAAAGCGCCGCGGTCGCGCAACTGCCGTCGCAACAGCTCGTTCTCGCGCCTGGCCTCAGCTAACTCAACGGCGCGCTCAAGCACCACGTTGAGCCGCTCGATATCAACCGGCTTGTCGAAATAATGGTACGCACCTTCCTCCTGAATCGCGCGCAAAGCCGTTTCAACTGAACTTTGCTCGCCCGCGAGAATGATCGGCGTGTGGGGCTGACTGATGCGGATTTCGCGTAGCGCTTTGAACGCGTCGCGTCCGCTTAGGAACGTGTCGGTAATGATCACCGACGGCGAAAAGGTCTCGGCGACTTTCATCCCGGACGCACTGTTTTGTTCAGCCAGGACTTCGTACCCCAGCGCCTTCAACTGTTCGCGAAGACTCTGCGAATATTCATTATCGCTATCGATGATGAGGATGCGACCTTTCATCAATTTCAGTTTAGCACAGCGGCCTGCGTCGCCGGTTGAGAGATTCCGTCAATCCCTAAACTGTTGGACCAATGCTTCAGCCAACGCTTGGGGACGAAGCGAGACGAGCGTTAGCAACTGCGGGACACCAAAATTTTCTGCCACTGTCGCGGTTTGATCGTCGGGCACAAGCACGGCGACGTTCCTCCACAAACGTCCTAAATTGTTCGTATCGAAGACGCGGGCAAAGTCTGTAACTTCTGAGTCATTCGCGAAGATGACCCCATCGACACTGCCGGTGAGTAACATGGTTTGAAGCGCAATCAGCCGAGTCATATCAACCGTGGCCACGGTTTGGTAAGCGATGATTACGTCTGCTCGCGCTTCTGCGTCCTCAAATTCGTTTTTTAGATAATCCCGACCAATCGACGCCTGAGGAATCAGAAAATTCAGCCGCTGAAGTAAGTCTCGTCCGCCCGCGTAAGTGGCGATGCTGTCGATAACGGCATTCGGATAAGTCTTCGTGGCGACTACGTCCACATGGACTTTCGATTGTTCCAGCACCGCGGCAGTCGCTTCGCCAATCGCGCACACACGCAGCGAATCGAGGTTGCTGATGTCATGCCCCTGCTGTTCAAAACGCGAAAGAAAGAAACGCGCCGCGTCCGCTTTGACGAATATCAACCAGTCGTAGCCGAACAGGTTCTCAATCGCTTCGTCGAGACCCGCAAACGTTTCGGGAGGCTGCATCGCCACTTGCGGCCATGTGATGGTGCTGAAGCCAACTTGTTGAAGAGCTGCACTGATTTCTGTCGAACCTGGAGCAACCAAAATCGTGCGGTCGCTCGCGTTCTCGCTTCCCGTCTGATCCGGCATATGGACTATCTGTTGCGGCGGTGGCGCTCTAGGCGCCAGGCAATTACGCCAATTACAACGATGGCGATGAGCAGGATTGTTCCGGTGCGGCCAACCCATTTCACCAGCAGCGGCAAACTTTGACCGAACAAAAAACCAAGCAACGTAATCACTACTGCCCAAAGAACCGCGCCGGCGACGTTGTAAGCAAAAAACACGCGCCAGGGCATTTTGCGCGACGCGCCGGCAAGCAACGCAGCAAAGACTCGCAGCCCGGTGATGAAGCGCGCCACGAGAATTGTTTTGTTGCCGTGACTCTCAAAGAAGTTCTCCATGCGCTCAAAGCGCTTTGGTGTGAGAAGAAAGAAGCGACCGACGCGCAAGAGAAATCCTCGGCCATAATGATGGCCGATCGCGAAACCAATATTGTCACCGACGACCGCGCCCACCGCGGCGGTGAGCATTACTCGAATCAGATTGAATTTTTCCGGGTCACTCGCAGCGAAGTATCCACCGACCAAAAGGATCGTTTCGCCCGGCACGGGCAGTCCCGCATTCTCAAGCATCACGCCAAAGAATACGGCCCAGTAGCCGTAAATCAGCATGTAGTGTTCGATGAGTTCGAGCGAGTTGTGAAGGAAATCCATTATCGGCAGGCAGCGCGAAACGTCCGTCGCGATTCTAATGGGGCAGCGAGAGACGAGCAAGGTTGGATCCGACGAAGAAGGCGTCTACAATGCCGTCGTCTCTCCACAACGTCTCAACAGCGTCGGATGCCAGACCGACAGGTTCCGAGGGAATCTCTTGAAACAAATTCTGCTAGTGCTCGTCGCCTTAACCGTGTTCGCGTCGGCGAATGCGCAGTCAGCGAAGCCGCAGCAGTCGCCTACCCCACAGAAACCTGCCAACGTTCAGGACACCACCGCCGAGATGCCCTCTGAACAAGATCTGGAAACGCTCAAAACCGAGACCGACCTGGTAACTGTTCCCGTTATCGCGAGTTCGCGCACCGGAAAGTACATCGCCGACCTGACCAAAGAAGAATTCAAAATCAACGAAGACGGCGTGCCGCAACAGATCGCTTTTCTCGCGACGGTCAACGCGCCTTTTCACGTCGTGCTGTTGCTCGACACGAGCGGCAGCACCAAAGAGAAGCTGCCGATGATTCAGCGTGCCGCGATTGCTTTCATCGAACAGCTCGGTGCGGCGGACCAGGTGAAAATAATCTCGTTCGATGACAACGTGCGCGACTGGAATGACTTCACTTCAGACAAGACGTTGCTGCGCAGCTTGATTTCGAAAACAACTTCCGGCGAAGGGACGAAGGTTTATGACGCGGTTGAGCTTGCGCTGAACAGTTTAAGAATAATTGACGGGCGGCGCGCCGTCGTCATCTTCACCGATGGCGTTGATTGGCACAGCGACCGTGCGACTTTCGAAGGCACACTGAAAAATCTTGACGAAACAGGCGTGATCGTCTATCCGATTCGATTCGATACTCGCGCTGAAACCGAACGGCTTGCGCGCGAACAGGACGCGCAACAGAATGGCGTGGGACTGCCGACAAGGGACGTGATTCGCGGTACCGGCTCGCCACCCAGCACGACCCCGTCAACTTTTCCCAGCGAGGATCCGAGTTCGGGTCCGCCTGGTCGTCGGGGCACGTCTCTGCCTGAAATCATTTTTGGCCGTCCAAATATTCGGCGAACACAGGATCCGCAAGGCTCGCCCACTGATCCTTTTCCTGACGCGACGAACCGCCGGCCGCCAGTCGATCCCGGCCCTCCCACGAACAAGCGAGAAATGCCTAATGATGCGATCAAAGCGATGCTCGATCAGGCGTACTTCATGGCCGACAGTTACCTTAGGGAGTTGGCCGATCGTTCCGGTGGTCAGATTCAACGCGCCGATACGCTGGCGATGCTCCCGCAAGCATTCGCCGCAATCGCCGCCGAGCTTCGCACGCAATACCTGCTGGGCTATTACCCGACCAATCGAAACAAGGATGGCAAGTATCGCAAAATCCAGGTCAAGACATCTCGAAACGACGTTGCGGTCCGCGCGCGACCTGGTTATCGCGCGCTCGACAGTTCGCGCATCCGTTAGTTTGCGCGCGAAAGCTGTGTTATACGATTGACCGTGCCCAGCGGTCTTGCGTCCAATCCCGATTCAAACATCACGACACTGCTTCAACGGCGAATCGAGGCCGGCGACTTCCCTTCTGCGGCCTATGTCCTCGCGGAAAATGGCCGCGCCGTTTTCGCTGACGCCCTCGGCGATGCGTCCCGGGAACCTGAGCAACATTGGGCGACGCTCGAGACGATTTACGATCTTGCGTCGCTGACTAAACCTCTAATTACCGGTCTGCTTTGCGCGTGCATGGTCGAAAGCGGCGCCCTCCGGTTGGACGCCGCTATCGCAAAGTATCTTCCAGAGTTCGACACTGGCGACAAGCGCGACATCACCGTCCGGCAGTTGCTGACGCACACCTCCGGGCTGACGGCATGGCGACCGCTGTACTTGCTTGCTTCGGACAAAGACGATGCTGTCCGAGCTATCGCGGATCAGCCGCTCGAGTGCAGGCCGGGCGAACGAGTGATTTACAGCGACCTCGGTTTTATCGCGCTCGGTTTTCTGCTTCAGCGCATCGGATCGGGCTCGCTAACCGAATTAGCGACGCGTGAAATTTTCCAGCCGTTGAAACTTCGGCAGACGTTTTTCAATCCAACGGCGGCCATGCGCACCGGAATCGCAGCGTGCGAGAGCGGCAACACATATGAGCGCGACATGTGCGAACGCGACTTTCCCGCAAAGAATTTCGGCGGGTGGCGGACGAACGTCGTCTGGGGTGAAGTTCACGACGGCAACGCGTTTTTTCTCGGTGGCGCGGCCGGTCATGCGGGGCTGTTTTCAAATGCCGAAGAGACTTTGCGGCTCGCAAATCAGTTTATCGGCAGTTTGTCCGAAGTGCTTTCGCCCGACACATGTGAACTGTTTCGGCAAAACATGACTGACGGATTAAACGAAGCGCGCTCTTTTGCGTGGCAGCTTGCGGCAACAAAGGACTCGACGGCCGGACTGGATTTGCCCGCAGATGCATTCGGTCACACCGGTTTCACCGGCACAAGTTGCTGGATTGACGCTGAACGAAAACGGGTGTTCATTCTGCTGACTAATCGAACGCACGCCCGCACATTGCCTTTCGCAAATATCAACGCAACGCGCCGAGAATTTCATTCACTGTCCGTCGCCGCGCTTGAAGGCGTGGGGAACCAGTAAAACAGTCACACAGAGGTCCGGAATGCCCTTATAATCGGGCTATGGCGCGGCCAATCACCATTGGCATCGTTTCAGCGCTTTGCATTAGCGCAGCCTTCGTCACAGCAAGTGATGCGCGACAGAGGCGACAGCAACCCAGGCGTCTTCCTGTCTCACGATCCAACACATCGAAGTATTCCAGCTTTAATCATCACACCCACGGCCGTGATTCTGACTATGCGAGCGCGCGCCACTTGAACTGCGATAACTGTCATATAATTTTCTCGGCCGCTGAACCTGATCGTATCGCTGACAGCCACAAACCCGCGATCGCGCGAGGTTACCCGTATCATGACTCTTGTTTTGCATGTCATGAACGGGAGATTTACCGTGGTGATCGTCCGGCAATTTGCACAGTTTGTCATACACGCGTCTCGCCGCGGGTCACTGCGCAGGATGTGTACGCTCAGTTTCCCAAACAGTTGGACATTTCGCTGCGGCAGTTTCCCGGTTATTTTCCGCACGCGCCTCATCGTCAGGTGATCATTGCCAGGAATGGACCGGCCGCATCCGATCACAACCGTGCATCAATCATTCTCATTTCTCTGTCGGGTTGGCGCGAGAGATCACCATTCGTTTTGAAGCGAGTGACTTGCGAAGCGTGTCACGCAACCGACGAGCGTGTGCCTGAGCCGATTACGGTGGCAGGCGTCGAAGAGTCTTTTAAGCCTGGAACTTTCAAGCGGTCGCCCGCAGCTCCCGCCGCGCACGCGACCTGCTTCGCGGCGGGTTGTCACTGGGAAACGGATGAACCAAAACCGAAAAGAGATGACTGCGCCGGCTGTCATTTGACGCCACAGGACTTTGGGCAGAAGAGGCTTAACTTCTTGCTGCCTCTGAGCGCGGTTTGGTTCAAAGAGTGGCCGGCGAATTGGCCAAAGCGAGTGTCACTGAAGTTTCGCCACGAGTCGGAAGATCACAAGGACGAGGCCTGCAAGACTTGTCACACAGTGATCATGCAAACGCCGACGCTCGACATTCCTGACGTGCCGATTGCGTCTTGTGCTCAGTCGGCGTGTCACATCAAACCGACAGCTAAGACCAGCATCACGAAAGAGATGTCTCGGGAAGATGAGGATATCTTCGAGGGCAGAAATAACAATCCACTCTCAACCGAAGGTAAACACACGTGCACAGGCTGTCATACGCCTGTGATTGGAAGCGCGCCGCCGCCGTGTAGTCATTACGTTGTTCTGGCTGAAGACGGAAAAACTCTCGTTTTCGCCGGCAAGTATTTAAACGCACAAGAGTATCCAAAGAGCTCGCGCGAACTCGCTGAACGTTGTAGGAAATAGCATCCGTGCGTACCGGAAAACAGAGAAGTTCGATTGAGGCCGTGCCGGTTGATTGGGCGAAACTGTGGATTGCGTCTGCGGTGGCCGGCGTCGTTTGCATGGGTGGGGCGTTCACCCTCACGAATCGAGCAGTAATATTAGCCGACACTTCAACATTAGGTAGCGCGTCGCCAGACTATTCGACCTTCTCTCATTCCGCTCCGGCGGATCATGCAAAGCTGACCGTCGCCGGCAAATGTGAGTCCTGTCATCGACCGACGGGATCGCTCGAGCCCGGCTTTCCGAAACACAAGGATTGTATCGGCTGTCACGTACTTCAATTCACCGGCGCGAGCACGGCCGCCGTCAATCCTATCTGCACCATCTGCCACACAAGCGACGGTCTGAATTCGAAGGATGCTCCGCGCAAACATTTTCCGGGGATCCGGACATTTAACGCGAAGTTCGACCACGCGCAACACCTGCAAGGGATTGAAGCGGCGCGCCCGAAAGGCGGTTGCGGATCGTGTCATAGGCTTTCACGCCGTGCGGGCGCGGTGACGATACCCGCGCGCCTTGATGCTCATCGAGTTTGCTTCGAATGTCATGCGGCGGGAAAGCAGGCACGTAACTTTTCTTTATGCAGTTCCTGTCATGACCGTAATGAGCCTGGACGCTATGTGCCGACTTCCACGAACGCGCGCGCATTTAGGCTGAGCTTCAGCCACGCTAATCACGCGCGCATCAGTTGCCAGAATTGCCACTTGTTGAAGGGCCGCGGACTACCGCAAGGAAGACAGGTGTCTTCCGTCACGGCCATTGCCCACCTGGTCAGCATACGCGCAGCAAACTGCAAAACCTGCCACAACGGCCAGCGCGCCTTTGGTGACACAGACACGCACGACTGCAAACGCTGTCACAAACGAGAAGGATTCCGGATGGGGGAATGACGGTTTAAACCATTCCCACAGAGAGTGTGCGTAAAAGCCTTTGACAACGTTGCACAAGGGCCATATCCTCACGCCAGACTTGCGAGTCATCGCTTTCCCTCAAAGCCTAAGGCTACGTTTTCATAGCTCGAAAGGTCCTTCGCATGAGAACCAAATCTTTAGCAACTTCGCTGACAGTTTTCGCGGCAGTCTCGGCTGCGATTGTGTGTAGCGCTGCTTTCTCGTCGAAACCATTTGACGGCCAAACTCCGCCGCACGCGGTTACCGTCGACGGCAAGGCAATTCCGGATTCCAGCGCCACGCAGCCGGACAAGCCGATCATATTTTCGAAAGACAGTCAGGATCCTAAGTGGGGCGAGCTCAAACCCGAAGCCGCTTTCGATCACAGCAAGCACAATACTGACGTGATGCATACGCTGGATGGCCGGACTTTGACGGCGTGCGTCTATTGTCATCACACGGAGCAACCAATGCCGGTGGCGAGCGCGCCGTATCTGAAGAAGTCTGAGCGGGCGGAGGTGCTCACAGCCAAGTTGTTGGAGCTGCCGAACGCGCAGGCGGTGAATTCCTGCCGGCACTGCCACTTTCAGCCCTCCACGCCCAAGACTGCCGAGTTCCCGCCGAAGAGTGTGAAATATCCGAGAGGCAGCGACCTGCCCGAGTCGGGAGAACTAACCAACGATACCGCGTACCACATCAAATGTATTTCGTGTCACGAGAAGGCAACGACCAGGGACCCGAATCTGAAAGCTCCACAGGGTTGCGGCGATTGCCACGTGAAAAAATCGGCCAGCGCAACCCCAGCCTCCACATTGAGTCCAACACCAGGCTCCACCGCGATGCCCGCGCCGACGACAACCTCCCCTTCAATGCCAACGCCGATGTCAGCTTCCAGCTCGACGCCCACGCCAACGGTGCCAATGACCCCAACGCCGACTTCCACTGCGACACCAACACCAACGACAGTATCTCCTCCAACTCCGACGCCAACGGCTACGGCAACCCCAACACCACAAACGAAGCGACGTAACTCGTCGCGACGAAAGCCTGACTCGGCATGAATTTGGTTGTGGAAAATAGTCCTTGTCGGCTTAACTTTTCGGAATGGTGATGCCGATTGATTGCAGGAATGTGGTGGGCGGGGCGCCGCCGATTAGCGCCAGCACATAATCGTTTGCGATCCTCCCCTTGTCTCCTTTGGTCCAGGTGTCTTCCAGCTCAACCTCCGTTTCGCGAATCTCCCTAATAACAGTTGTGAAGAGAATCCTGACTTTGCCCTCGTCGATGCAGTGATAGAGTTGCTGCTTGTTGAGAAATTTCACGTCGCGAGTAAAGTCGGTGCGCAGTACAAAAGTCACGTCATTGATTTCGTCAGGCGGCCGAAATTCGATCTGACTGCCCTTGCGGCGCGCGACGAGGTCGACGACTGCTTCGACTGATGCGTTGCCGCCACCGACGACAATGAGCTTCTTGTTTCGAAAATCGTCAGCGTCCGATAAAGTGTAGACCACCTTGTCCTCAATGTCCCCGTTGCGCCTCAATTTTAACTCTTCGCCCTTCACGCGGAGTTTCATCGGGGCGCCGCGAGCACCCAATGCAAGCACAACAAGCCGGGCAGTGTAGGTAGCCGGCTCGTGCTTTTCGCCTCTGGCAGTTTCGATAGTGAAGTAATCTCCGTCAGTCGCGCGCTTGACGGCTTGGCATTCCTCTTTCTCGTTGATCACGACTCCGTGACTATGCATCGTGCCGATCCATGCATCCAAAAGCCGTTCGCGCTGATCGCCGTCGCCGCTGGTCGGAATGGCGCCGCGCGCTTCCATCGATTCGGGTTTGAAGAACAGGTACTTGTTTTTTGGATAGGCCGCGATCGTGGCCAGCACTCTGTCTCGCTCGATAGCAAGGTATTTCAATTTGTAACGCTTGGCCATGACGGCTGCGGAAAGCCCACCGGGACCGATGCCTATGATGGCGACTTCGAATTCGGCCTTTGGCTCGGGCGCGAGAGTTTTGAGTTCGCGCGCCAGATGCTTGATGACGTCCGCGCCCTCGTTAGCCGCATTCTTGATTAGCGGCGTGCCCGAGACATCGCCGATGAGATAACAGCCCGGAACATTCGTCATGAACCTGTCATCACGCACGGGCACCGGCCGGGGCTTTATGACTTTGGCTGTGTTGACGACAATGCAGGCTTTGGGGTTGACGGGACACGCGACCTGACACGATGTGTCCTCCATGCACTGCTCGCGCGCGACGGGGACGGCCATATTGTCGACCATTGCCAGCACATCATGCGGACAGGCTTCGACACACGCCTGGCAACCGATACAGCGATCGGCGATTATGACCGGATGCGGATAATCAGGTCCGTTGGGATCGTATTTCTCAAGCAACTCTTTCGACAGCTCCACGCGCTTCTGATTTTCATCGAGGTGTTTCTCAACTGGTTCTTCGAGCAGACGGCGCGCGCGCCGCGCATCGCGCAGCGCGAACGCGATGCCTATGAACAACAGGAACAAAGCGACACCGCCCCAGCCATACCAAGGCAGTCCACCGAGATACTTTGCTTCTCGCTCAACCAGCGATTCGCGGGGTAGATCAAAAGAGGTTGCGTGTCGCCGCGACGCCGGCTGAGTGAAGAACTGATTGAGCGCGATTAGCAGCGCAAGCAGAGCGGTGATTACCAGTAGTTGTGACTTCTTCATTCGGTAGATCTATTTCGAAGCGTCCGCGCCCGCTGCGCGAAGCGAAGCAGCCCAGTGCGCATCGCGGACGTGCTGAACATGACATGACGTACAACTCGGCGTGTCAGACTTCCTGGCCGAAGTCACCGGCTCGTTGAAGACTTGAGCGTTATGGCACTTTCCGCAGGTCGTGGGCGGAAACCTGCGATCGACGTTCGCGCCCATGTATCCTGTCCGGTGGCAACTGCTGCACGACAGAACTGTGCTGCCATCGTCATCAAGAATTCCCTCAATTCCCGGAACGACGCGAAGATGGTTGAGATGAATTCCGTGAAACTGCGCATTTCGCCAATCGTTTGTCTCAGTAGATTTCACGTGACTCTTGTTGATGAAGTCGGTGAGCTCCGGCTTTTGCGCGAGTTCCTCAGCGTCCAAACCCTTCCAAATCCACTTCCCATCCGCGACGGGATAACCGTACGTTCCTCCGTGCGGCGTGTGCACGGCCTTCCCGTTATACGTTCGCTTGTTGCGGTCGTTGTGGCATTGGGCGCACGACTCGAGCGCCGCATTCAGCGGCCGAAAATTCTCGCCGCGATGCTCAGTGTGACAATTCGTGCAGCCGATGCCCGCTTCGCGGTGCGCGGGGATGATGGTGGCGACGAAGCTTTCCGTCTGATGGCAGGCAGCGCACTTTTCATTCATGCGTTCGCGGTTTCGCGCGCTGACGCCGAACGCATGGCACGACCTGCAGGAGTTCCCGTTGGGCGCCTTCGCAATTGGCGGGGTCAAAGCAAAACTGGTCAGTGTGTGACGCGACGAGATTGGCTCATCCGGGGCAAACGCGTTCTTATGCGCGAGCACTGCAATTCCGGAAACCGTCGCCACGAGGATCGCTGCCCACGTGAAGATTGCGAAAGGCCATGGCCGAATTAGATCTCTGGTCGGCACCCAATTGAACCGCATCTTGCCCGGTTTGGGAGGCGTACGCGGATGCAATGGTGACGGCCGCCCCGCTTTTTCGCGCGTTCGCTTTCCCCAGAATACTTTTAGAGCGTTTGATAAATCGGCCGTGCCTTTGCGTCGGCCCATTAACTTTTTCGACTCCGGCAATGCCAGCGACCCCGTCGTGGTGCGCAACGCCCCACTATCCAGCGTCAATTGCTTTTCATGAGCCTCTCGTTTGTGAACAGGTTCTCGCGCCCCAGCGCTGACGGCGAAGTCCAATGAAACTGTGACGTCAAGTTTTATGTCCGCTTCGTGGATGCTGAGAAAGAATGGCCCAATCTGAATCTCGTCGCCGTCAGCCAATGTTTCGATCTCATTAAACGGCACGACCCGTCCGTTTAGAGTTGTGGCGCTCGACGCACTCAGATTTATGAGATAGAAGTCATCCTCAACTCGGTTGATTCCGGCGTGCAGCCGCGAGACGAGCGGATGATTGAGCCAAATGTCGGAATCGGCCAAACGGCCAATCCGCAATCCCTCGCCGACGACTGTCTTGGGATCCACCTCCGGGCGATCTTCGCGAATGACAGTGAAGATGGTTTGTTGGACTTCACTCATGGCTACCGCACGGTAAACAATGTTACCTGAATGATGTGAACGCACATCAGCGTCAGCATCAACGAAGCTGCGACCACGTGTGGCGCCAGCCACAGCTTTAGCAGTTGATGCAGGTAAATCAATGAATCAACCCGCCGCAAGGTGACCGTTGCTTCCACCGCCTCGATCAGCGAGCGACGGTCTTTTGCATCGCTTAACGCCTGGGCATCAGTACGAAACTCTTCGCGCGCGTCAGCCAACACACGGGTGAGTTCCTCGCGCTTGATGTACTGGCGCAGCAGATATCGAAGGGAAAAAAACCGCTTGCGGACCTTCGACTTAACCAGATTGCGCAATTCCGGGTTTGCCGTGTCAATCAAAGCCAGTGTTTCGCGGAGTTCTGCGCGGCGGATTCGCAAATCCTCGATCAGCAATGGGTCGCCTTCAATGCTTGTCATGATTCGCGGCACGATGAAGTAACACAGCGCGCCGAAGATGCCGGCGACAATCACCACGTCGAACGAAACCATCAGCATCGAAGTCACCAAGCCGCCTGAGTCGCGGCCCCCGTGAATTAACAGCACGGCGCCGGCAAGAATTCCCAGATACACGTGAGCCAGCTTCCAGTAGCGGAGCGGCCCGGCGCGCCGGCGGTAGATTTGCTTTCGCGCTGAATAAGTAACAGCCGCGGAAATGCTCGTTAGTCCCAGCAGCCCCGTCAGCCAACGCAGCGTTAGCCATGTGCCCTGGAAATGAGCGTCCAGCGTGTATCGGCCGGCCGCCCAAAGAATCGCCGACGGAATGGCAATGATTGTCAGCAGACCGATGCTGTGCATTACGCGGGCCGGAGTATCTCGCCGGTGAATGTTCCGTCCAATCGCATGTGTCTGATCTTTGAAGATGATGCCGATGGCATTCTTAGCTTCGCTGAAATACTCACGCGGATTGACGCGGACCAGCGCCCCGGTCGGACAGTTCTCCTGGCACGAGTACGCCCGTGTCTTTGCTCCGGCCGGATTAAGCGGCGTGTTCGCGCACAGGTTGCACTTCACGGCGAGTAGATCCGCTGTCTCGGTCACCTCCGGTGGAAGCTTCGGCATTGCCAGGCTAAGCCAACTTTCGATTCGGCCGCGCAACCCTTTGCCGTTTGTCTTTGCTGGTTTGCGCGGCACCATCGAAATTGCGTTGTAAGGGCATTGCGTGGCGCAATCCGCGCAGCCGATGCAGGTCTGCGGATCGATATCGATTTGGCCCTGATCGAAACGCGCAATCGCCCCCGTGGGGCATCCGGTCAGGCATTCGGGGTCCTGACAATGAAGACATACGGATGGGGAAAGGACGTGTTGAATTGATCGGCGACCAGGCTTGAGCGGTCGAGCGACATGAATGCCATGCCGCAGGAGCCTTGATTGCCCATGGACCTTATGGCATGCCAGCGAACAATTGCCGCAACGAATGCAAAGGTCCATGTCCATCACCAGAAGGTTGGTTCCATCGATGATGCCGGTCGAAATCTCCTTGGCGGCAGCGGCAACAACTCTCTTGTCCGCAGGCGCAGGCGGTCGATCGTCCGCAGCGGATACGCGCGGGAAGTATTCGACGATTTCCTTTACCAAAGACGGATTTAAGCGCAACTCGGCAATTGAAATCTCGAGGGCTTCGGTTCGCGACATCACGGTGGCTGCATATTTCCAGCTCGTTTGTTCGCGATCGAGCAATGATTCAAGTCCCAACCAATTGCCCGCCCCCAGAAAATCCAAACCAACGTCGTCGTCTAATTCAATTACCGCATCCGCGATGACAAGCCTCGAACTCATGGCGCGAGCTGTCTTTACGTCTGACGCAATGTGTCGCACGCGCCGCACCCAACCATTGTTTATGAACACCAGTTTGTCTAACGGGTCGCCTTCACGAAAAAGAACATGGTCTTTGGCGTAGACGGTAAACCGAGCGGCGGCTTTGAGCTTCTCGAGCAGTTCGCCGCTCAAAGCATCCTGAGCGGCCTCCTGAATATCGACGAGGGCGTGGTTCAGGCCGTGAGCCCGATAATTGTGTTCCAAGCGGTCGCCGAACTTTTTCAGCTTGCGGAGCAAGCGGAGAGCGGGCCGCTGAATTTCCAGCACTGTCGCGTCCGCAGGGCCGCGGACGACAACGGTGGCATTGCGCGGCTGACCGGCGAGTAGGGACATCTCGCCGAAACTGCTCTGCAGTTCAATCTCGTCGACTCTTCTGTTGACTCCGTTGTTGTCTTTCAGATAAACGTCCAGGCAACCACTAATCAGGATATAGAATTTGTTTCCGCCCCAATCGCCCTCGTGGATGATTTCCTCGCCGGCCTCATACTCCAACAAGCGCGCGTACGGACCAACTCGTTTGTCCGCGTAGGTGCGGCCATACACGATCAGTTCCAGTTCTAACTCGTACTTGAAGTGATTGTCGTGAGTATCCAGCAGCTCAGAGATGAGGCCGCTGCTGCGAATCGCCTCGATGACTTGTCCGTGATGGGTTATTTCGCGGGGCATAACGCAGGCGTATTTTCATTGAACTGGATTGTGGAACTCAAAACGGCCGACGCCAGCAGAAGGGGGAATTTAGCAACACATCGTTCAGAACGAATATCGAATGAAAACTGTAGCCACGTTGGAGTGATAGCTACCATAACGCGCGTCCTGGAAAAGATATTTCGGAGTATCGCTGGTGAGATTTCCATGCACGTAGGGCGCGAGCACGTTGTAGCTAAAGTCATTCTGGTGGTATGGCTCATACCAGTAGCGCCCGCCGATTTCGAAACCCTCTTTTATCTTGCGTGAAACAGCGACATTGACGTCCTGACGCTGCACGACAGTATCTGGATAGGGATTCGCCCCCGCATGAAGCACTGAATCTGCGCGAACAGGAAACGGGTTTACGGTCGTGATTTGATCGCGGGCCGCCGAAAGCGCGTATGAAAAATCAAACTCCCACTTTTTCCACTTTCCTTCCTGGGGCGTCCAGTTGATGCCGAATTCGAAACTGTCCAGTCTGTTTGCGCTGGTGCGCTCCCAGGTATTGGCGATCGGGTATTGAGCAAGCGTACCCTGAACGATCGCGCCTGGAGGCGCAGCCGGATTGGGCAGCAGGTGCGCCAGGTCCCGGTATTTGAAGTGGTTCCTTTCCAGAGAATAAGTGGCATAAAAGAAACTACCGTTCTCGAATGCGTGCGTGAACTGGGCATCGACAAACGAGGACCGATTAAAAAGAAGCCCATAAAAATTCTTGTCGTACTCGTCTCCCAGGTAGTGATAAGAAGCCGAGAAATTCGTGCGCTCGCCCTTTAGCAACTCAAAAGTAAGGCTGCCATCGTTTCGAGTTCTACTTGTCTCATCAAACCGGCGCAGAAGATTGAATTCGATTGGGAAGCCATCGTTCATCGTTGTGAATGACGTGACTACCCACGCCGTGGTGGGACCATTCGCGGGAGAACCCGCGAAATTAGAAACAAAAGTCAGTGGTTGCGTGTTGTACACCAGCGCCCGCCGGTTCGCGTAAGTGTAGTCTAGTTTGAATCGCAGGGTCGTGACGTCCTTAGGCCTGGGACCTTGGGCCGGCCGACTGGCTGTCGTAGTCGCTGACGTGTCTTCGGCTGCTTTACTCTTATTTTCTGAAAGATTGAATTCAAAATCCAGGCGGTTTCTGATGCTGTGTTGGTTGTTTCGGTTCACATCTCGAAACTTGCGGTTCCATATCTCCCAGTCATAGTCTGCTCTCCAGGTCAGCTGCGGCAGAACATCCCATTGAAACCCCGCGTCGATATTCTGGCGCCTAAAATCCCAATCCAGGTTCTCGATGGGCAAGTTGTAGAAATCTGTTCGCGCTGCGCGCCACGAGGAATCGCCAAACGCGGCATAACCCGGGAACACAATCATAGGTGATTGATTATCCAGGAACTGCGACCGGTATTGAGCCTGAAAGCGGAAGCTATTGCTGCGGTTCACCAGCGCATATTCCTGGTTGATGTTTCGCATCTTTCCGTTGAGGCTTCTGGCCGGGAGCTGATTTACATCAGTGGGTCTGGTAATTGGACTGACAGCGTCCCAATGCGTGGGCACAATCGCGGTGTTCAGCGTCCACGGGAGGAACGGATCGTTCTGAGACCAGTAAGCCAATGAAAAAAGCGCGCGCATTTGCGTTTCCGGCGTAACATCCAGACTCGCCCAAAAAGTGATGGTATGGGAATCATTATTTGGAGGCAGATCGTTCTGCCATCGAACCATGCGGAATCTATTCTGGGCCCCGCAGGTTAGCGGGGGCAGCGGCGGCGGATTCGGAAGACATCCCTCCTCGTCGGTGACGCGAAAAGGGTTTTCGAAAATCAGCGATTCGATACGATTGCGGAACAGCGAAAGATCGTACTCTGCGCCAGCCCTCCATCGTTTGCCGCTAAACTGCGCTCCCACCTTGAAGTCTGTCGTTCGCTGATCGATGGGCTCGAGGAACTCTTGTCCGATGCCTTCCCAAAAGCCTCCGATATCCGCTAGACCGCCCCCAGGAACAGCTCGCCGAACGAATGTGCCGGCGGACATCGGGCGCGTCCCGCGATTCCGCAGCCAGCTAACCTGGAAGTACACCTCGACGTTCTCCGAGGGCCGGTAAGTTTGTCTGAAAAGGGCTTGATCTCGGCGTAGCCTTACATTGGTGAAGGGTGCAGTTCGCAACTCCTGGCGCACTAATGTGGGCAACGGGCCGTTCACCGGTGTTCGCGTGGCGTCTGGCTGGGTAACCGCCTGCAAACTTGCCCGCAGCGTGGGGCTGACTTGATATAACCCGGGCGCGGTTCTTTGCAGGAAGGATTGCCCGGTGCCGAACGAATGAGGGATCTGGTCCCAAATGAATTGCGTTCGATATTTTCCAATCCTCTCGAAGTTCAAGCCGATACGCTGGTCACGTTCGCGAATCTCATATCCTCTTATTGCCAGCGAGTAAGGTGAATCGGCGGAATTAAAATTCAGCTTCAAGTTCTGAATAAAGATCCCTTTTGGAACATCTCGCGCTTCCTGAAACTTAGCGGTGTGACCTCCCTGTGTGTCACGAAGCTGTGCGCCAAATTCGATGGTTCCGTGGATGCTGGTTGTTTGTGTTTTTGGTTTCGTCTCGTCCTTGTCCGGTGTCTGGCCCAAAACGTGAGTCGTAAACAGGACCAGCGAGATGACACAAGTGATGAGAACCAGCGCGGCGCGAAGAATCGATTTGAGTCTCTCGAGTTGGATTCTCATCTGCTCCTCCTACCGCGTAAGGGTCCTGCCCCCTGGGTGATTCGAGCCATGGACCTGACCGTGGCAATTGGCACAGCCGCGATTGATCGACCAGATGTCCAGAGCTTGTCCGGCAGTGGTCGAATGGCGCGGCAACATATGAATGTGGCATTGCTGGCACAGCAAATGAACGCGCGCAGTCAGAAGCTTGGGATTGTTCGAGCCGTGCGGCGAGTGACAGTTCAAGCAATTTTCGCGGACTGGCGGATGGTCCCAGAGAAACGGCCCGCGCTTTTCTGCATGGCAGGTGTAGCAGAGATTATTGACGGTATACTCCGCGAGCATCTTGCCCGCCTCCCCACCATGAGGGTTGTGGCAGGAAGTGCAGCCGACCTTCATGTTGCGAAGCTCGGTACGAAACAGGTGGGTGGAGCGCTGGAACAGAGCTTTTCGCTGCTCAACATGGCAGCCGAGACAGGTTTCCTCAACCGTCGACCGGCTCAAAAGGTGTTCGGGCAAGCGCGTATTGATTAGTTCCGCCATCTCACTTTCTGGTTTATCGCCGAAGTCAGACGAAATCGTTCCCAGCAGCTTTGCATGATGGATGCTGTGACACGACAAACAACTCATGTCGTTGCGGTCGTGCTGGCCGCCTGTCCACGTGAAATGCGTGTTGTCACGTGAGTGGCAGGTGAGGCATGCGTCGTTTGTTTCGCGCGCACTCGGATTGGCCGGCGAATCCGCCGGCTCACCCATCTTGGTGCGCGTGCTGGTTTCAGCGTGCTTCTCGCTGTTGCGGTGGCAGATTTCGCAGCTCGCTGCGCGGGAATCAGTCAGGAACTTAGCACTCTTGCCGTGAGCGTCGAGCGGAAAGGTTTGCACAACGAGTTTATGACACTGCTGACAGTCGCGGCCGATTACATTTTGCTGTGTTGACTCGGACGGTGCGGTGATGCGCGTTGCCGAGGCTATTTTCGCCGTGGTTGAAGGCGTGTTCTGCCACCACACGGTTAGCGACAGTGCGGTAAGCAGGGCAGCGACAATGGTCGCGGCAATTCGCGCTGTAATGAATATCCGCGGAGTTTTATCGAGGTGGTCCAGCATGGCGCAACCTCCGGTAGTACGCCGTTTACTCCTCGCAGTTAATGAAGCCGTACGTTTACTAGTGCTGGACCGTTTGGGATTTCTTATGAACTACTAATCGGGCAGAATATAGTTTAAGTTTTGCGATCTAGCAAGAAATTTCTTGCTATTTGAGCTTGCCTGCGAACACAAAGGAGACTCCGAAGCCAATTGTCATCGTCCGTATCTACCAGCTGGCATGCGCGTGCCGCAGAGTTTCTCAGTCTGGAAAGAAACGTCACGCTGGCGTCGTTAGCCATTTTTCTGCTCGGCTTCGGCGAGGAACTCTGGAAAAAATTCCTGCCAAAGTATCTCGAGGCCCTGGGCGCAAGTGTCCCAGTAATCGGGCTGTTTGGAACAGCCGAGGATTTCTTCGACGCAGCTTCTCAGTATCCCGGCGGTTGGATCGCAGATCGATTCGGCCGCAGAAAAGCGTTTCTATTGTTTCTCGGCCTTGCGTGCATCGGTTATATGTTTTATCTCTTCGGAAGTTCATGGCCATTCGCTTTTGTCGGACTTGCATTTGCAATGTGCTGGCAGAGTATGGCATCGCCCGCGATGTTCGCCATCATCGGTGACGCCTTGCCACCCGAAAAACGCGCGATCGGGTTTTCAGTCCAATCGATCCTGAAGCGAGTTCCGATTGTCATTGCGCCGGTGATTGGTGGCGTCATCATCGCTCGGCGCGGAATCATCTCAGGCACGCACGTGGGATTAATCGTCACACTGGTGATCGCTGGAGTAACCGTCTTTCTCATACGCCTCATGAGCATCGTACATGAAGCGCGTCGCTCCACTAACATCCTTGGCGTTTGGAATTCTTTTCAGCACGGCCTGAAGCGTTTACTTGTTTCCGATATTTTCGTTCGTACTTGTGAAGGAATGGCTGACGTTTTGGTTATCCTCTACATCACTAACATTCTGCATGTCAGCGTCGCGCGATTCGGTACTCTGATAGCGATTCAGTTTGTAACCACGCTCATCATCTATGTTCCGGCCGCCAAAGCCGCGGATCGGGTCGGCCGACGACCGTTCATCATCGCTACCTTTTGCGCCTTTGCACTTTATCCGCTGGCTATCGTGGCGGCGCACGATTTCATCGGGCTGGTTATTGCGTTTATCATTGGAGGACTAAGAGAAATCGGCGAGCCTGCGCGCAAAGCGATGATCGTCGATTTTGCCAATCCGCAAATGCGCGCGCGGACGGTAGGACTCTATTATTTGCTGCGCAGCTTTGCCATCACGCCGGCAGCGGCTGTGGGCGGCTTGCTATGGCGGGTAACGCCGCAAGCGCCGTTTGTGATTGCCGGCACGTTTGGAATAGTCGGCACGTTTCTGTTCATGGCAAGTGTGCGTAAGCGACTTGAAACCTGATTAGGCAGTCGAAAGGAATTCAAATCATGCGCTTCATAAAGCATTCATCGGACCTCGCCAGGCGAAGTTCGAACATGAGCGTTTTTGTTTTCACCATTCTCGCTGCTACTCATCTTGCGTGTTCTTCGCGCGCGCAGCAGCAGCCATTTGATTGGACACCTATCGGAACGGCGGTCGGCAAAGCAGGCGCAGTCCAACCTGACGGCGTTTACAAGATAGGTCTGCCGCGCACGGATTTACGTGTGAAAGTTGGCGATGTGGAAGTGAAGCCGACACTCGCACTCGGTTCATGGGTCGCCTTCAGAAAAATGGCTGCGGAAACGATGGTGATGGGAGACCTGGTTTTGACTGAGGATGAAGTTGCGCTGGTGATGGGAAAACTTCAGGACGGCGGGATAGAAATAACCGCGCTTCACAACCACGTGCTCAACGAATCGCCCCGCGTGATGTACATGCACATTAGCGGACATGGCGACGCGGTGAAGCTTGCCGAATCGATTCATGCGGCGCTGGCGTTGAGCAAGACGCCTTTGACGGTTTCGCCACCTCCATCGCAGGCAGAGCAGGTCGATCTCGACACGAAACAACTGGATCAAATTCTGGGGCGCACCGGCAAGATCAACGGCGGCGTCTATCAATTCTCCGTAGCACGCGCGGAAAGAATCTTCGAAGGCGAAGAGGGTCGAGGCGCCGAGCCAATTCCCTCTTCAATGGGTTTGGCGACGGCGATTAACTTTCAACCAACGGGCGGTGGACGCGCGGCCATCACCGGCGACTTCGTGTTGACGGCGGGCGAAGTTAATCCGGTCATTGCCGTTTTGCGAGCGAACGGTATCGCGGTCACGGCCCTGCACAGTCACATGCTCAACGATTCGCCACGCCTTTTCTTCATGCATTTTTGGGGAAATGATGACGCGATGAAGCTGGCGCGCGGCCTCCGCGCGGCGCTTGACCGAACCAATTCCGCGAAATAGGTCGCCGCGGCAAATTCCGCATTTCGACAGCCGCGCAGTGTAGTAAGATGACTCAGCCCGCCCATGGCTTCTCCCTTGCGGAGCGATCAAGCAGATATGGTTATTAGTAGATCGAAGACCATGTCCATGTTTCTTGCCGCGAGTCTCCTCCTGAGCTTGCTGTCATTTGCTTCTTCAATGACCGCACGGCACACGCAGGAGCGAAATCGAACCGTCACCCCGCAACAGCCAAATCAACCGACTGAATCTGCTGAACCCGTGATGCGCATTGCACTCTCGACCGATGTGCGCGCGGCGACAATCTCAACGACGGCCAAGCTGCTGAACGCGTCCGATCTGGTTGGTGAGCCCCAAGCTCTGGAAGTGTCGCGCGTGCGCGTCGAGTCGCGTTTACTCACGCCCACGCAGCCATCCGAGCAAAATATAGAAATCGTTGTGGCCAAGTCGTTGTCGCGCGACGATGCCGATCGGCTGATCGATTCGGTTCGTGAGCTGGCTGACGAACAAGCGAAAGCCGTCGCGGAGCCGGCCGGCGCCTGGCGCGTAATTGTCGTGAAGCAGTCGATCGAAGATGCGGAAGAAGCCATCGGCAAACTGGAAGCGGCGGGCTTCGATGCCACGACATCATTTCAAGCGCCGACGAATGAAGAGAAACTACCGGCGACCAACAGCAACGGAAGCGGAAACGGTTCTGCCAGCGCTGGTCAGATCGTGAACAACGGCAGCACAAAATCCCCAAACGCGAACAGTCTCAATCGCGTGAAATTGACATCGCGCGCCAGTGCGCCAAACCGCGAAGTCGTCGCCTTTGCCGGCGGACTCGCGCCGCTGCATTCGAGTGCGCCGGTAACGTTCGCATCGAGCGACGAAAGCAACGCGCCCGTTCGCTTTAACGACAAGCCTTTCCGTGGCCGAATCGAAGTGTTCGCGAACCGCCGCGGGTCGCTGACGGTCGTGAACGTGATCGGCCTCGAAGATTACGTGCGCGGCGTCGTGCCGAACGAGTTGTCGTTCCCTGCCCTCGAAGCCTTGAAGGCGCAAGC
>DASXTE010000212.1:0-17725 GCA_036505595.1 Pyrinomonadaceae bacterium | reverse complement strand
CGCGGCGGCGCGAGCTTCCTGGAGAAATCGATGGAGGCGCTGCTGGTCGCGTGCGACATCTGCGGTCAGAATCTTGAGCGCGATGTCGCGATCCAGTTGCGTGTCGCGGGCGAGATAAACCTCGCCCATTCCGCCCTCGCCGATCTTCGAGCGGATTTCGTAGCGACCAAGTTTTGTGCCGGACGCGAGAGTCAAGCTATTCCCTATTGATCCTTCCACTCCGGAATTCGTCCCGGCGTCCAGGGCGCGCCGGCGGCTTCCATCTGCTTCTCCAACCTTTGCAGATCGATTTCGATCAGTTGTCGCAGTTGGGCCAGTACCCCTTCGAATTCGGCGGCAGCCGTGGCGTATTGATCCATCTGCGTCTGGGTGGGACGCGCGGTCGACATGCGCTGCGCGCCGACGATGCTGCCGACGCGTTCGTTGATCGACGGCGGCAGGTTCATGTTGCGCTGGCGCAGGGCCTGATCGCCGCTCAACGCTCGCAGGATTTCATTCTTGCGTTTCTCAAGAGTCGCCGCTTCATCCAGCAGTTTTTCCGGCGCGTTGGGCGTCTCGATTAAAGCGCGGCGAATGGCCGCAAATCGTGGCGTCAAAGCATTAGCAGCTTGCGTGGCGCCTTGCACGGCTCGCTGCAGTCTCGCAGCCTTCTGCTGAAATTCCACCAGCGCGATACGACCCACCGGCGACATCCGATCGAGCCCTTCGACGATGACCTGGAATTCCTGCGACTGAGCTATCGGAGTTGTCACACCATCGACGCGCTTCATCATCGAGACTTTGTAGGTGCCGGGCATCACCAGCGGACCTCCGGGCGGCTCGGCGAAAGGATCCTCGCCTTCCGGATTCGGTGGCGGCGGAAGACTCGACGCGGGATTTCGCAGGTCCCAATTAACGCGCTGAAACCCTGCCGTCACGGGTCCGGTCAGCCGGCGCACGACGCGTCCCTGCGAATCCGTGATGACGAAGATCACTGCGGGCGCTTCCTCTTCTTCCTCCGCGCTTAATTGTGAACGACTGGGCAGAGCGATGGCCGCGCCGCTCCTTTGGGCCGCGCGCTCAGCTTCCTGACGCTTCGCTTTCTTCGTCTTGAGTTCCTCTTTCAAGTAGTAAGTGAACGTTGCGCCGAAGGGCGGATTCTCGGCTGTGAAAAACGATTCGCCCTGAAATGATTTGCCCCGGCCACCGATAGGCTGGGCCTGGATATACATCAGCGCGTCCTTCACCGGAAAGAGCGCAGCCTCCTGCTTTAGCATCTCCGGCGTCACCGCGCGCAGTGGCGCATAATTGTCGAGAATGTAAAAGCCGCGTCCGAATGTTCCCAACACCAAATCGTTTTCGCGTCGCTGAATGGCGATGTCGCGCACTTGGATCGTCGGCAGCCCGCCTTTCAATTGAATCCATTTCTGGCCGCCATCGACAGAAACAAACAGACCGTACTCGGTGCCGACGAAAAGCAGATTCGAATTGACGTGGTCTTCGGCAATAGCCCAGACAGGTTGGTTGGCGGGCAGATTACTCTTGATCGACGTCCACGTCCGTCCGGCGTCGGTGCTCTTGAAAAGATAAGGCTTGAAGTCCGCGTTCTGATGATTTTCAAACGCGACATACACAGTATTCGCGTCCGCGTTCGAAGCGATGATGCGGCTAACGTAAGCAAGCTCCGGCACGTCGCCGATTTTTTCCACCTTGCGCCAGTTCTTGCCACCGTCTTCCGTAATTTGAAGAAGGCCGTCATCAGTCCCGACGTAGATCAGGCCTTCCTTCTTCGGCGATTCAGCCAGTGCCGACGCGTTGCCAAAGAATGCCGTCGATTGGTTCTTCGCGACGGCGTCCATGCTCCAGACTTTACCCATGACCGGCAGCTTGTCCCGATCGAGACCGCGCGACAGTTGGCCACTGATTACTTTCCAACTGTCTCCGCGATCGTCGCTGCGAAAGAGTTTGTCGGCGGCAAAGTAGAGCCGCGTGTGCGAATGCGGACTGATAATAAAAGGCGAGTCCCAGTTCCAGCGCAGCGGATCTTCGTTGCGGCCTACCTCGGGCGTGATGCCGTGGCGCTCGCCCGTGCGTTTGTCGTCGCGCACCAGATTTCCGTTTTGAAGCTCTGCATAAATTGTGTTTGGGTCCTCGGGATCGACCTGCGTACGGAAACCGTCGCCGCCTTGCGTGACCCACCAATCGCTGTTCACGATTCCTGAAGCATTGCGCGTGCGCGAAGGCCCGCCAAAAGCAAAGTTATCCTGCGCGCCACCAAACACGTTGTAGAACGGCGCCGCATTGTCAGTTGTGACGTCGTAGAGTTGCGTCACCGGCAGATTGTTCTTGAAGTGCCAGTTCGCGCCGCGGTCCCAGCTTTCATAGACGCCGCCGTCGCAGCCAACCAGGTAGTGATCCGTGTTGTTCGGATCGATCCAAATTTCGTGATTGTCGACGTGCTTTGATTTCTCGCCGAGCCGTCGAATAGTTCGTCCACCGTCGTCCGAAACCATCAGAAAAACGCTCATGACGTAAATCCGATCGACGTCTTTCGGATCCGCGACGATGCGCGCGTAGTACATCGCGCCTGCGTCGAATTCATTGCGCCGCTCCCAGCTCCCGCCGCGATCGCTTGAACGAAAGATGCCGCCTTTGCGATCGGCGGCTTCGATGGTCGCGTAAACGACGTTCGAATCAACCGGCGAAATTGCCAGACCGATGCGGCCCATCTCAGTCGTCGGCAAACCCGCGCGCACTTTGTTCCAGGTAGCGCCCGCGTCAGTCGATTTGTAGATTGCGCTCTCGGGCCCGCCATCGATCAGCGTCCACATGTGACGCCGACGTTGGTACGAAGCGGCGTAGATCGTTTCAGGATTATTGGGATCGATGACGACGTCCGTAACGCCGGTGTTCTCGCTGATGTTGAGAATCTTGTTCCACGTCTTGCCGCTATCAGTCGTTTTGAACAAGCCGCGATCACCGCCGGGCCCCCACAGCGGTCCTTGCGCCGCTACATAGACGATGTTGGAGTCTTTCGGATCAATCGCGATGCGGCCGATGTGCTCTGAATTCTTCAGCCCGACGTTCTTCCATGTCTTGCCGCCGTCATCTGATCGATAAAGGCCGCTGCCGTACGAGACGCTGCGCTGGCTGTTGTTCTCGCCGGTTCCCACCCAAACCGTCAGCGGATTTTTCGGATCAAGTGCGATGCAGCCAATTGAGTACGAACCTTCTCGGTCAAAAACCGGGGTCCACGTGATGCCGTTGTTGACGGTCTTCCAAACTCCGCCAGACGCGCTGGCCACCAAGTAGTGCGAAGGATTGTTCGGCTCAACGGCGAAACCAATCACGCGCCCAGAAGTGAACGCCGGACCGATCGAGCGAAATCGCAGGCCATTGAAAGTCGGCGTCGACATCGGATCGCGCGGTCGGCCTTCTTCTTCACCCGGTGATGGCCGCGCATCTGGAGACGCAGCCGGTGAACTCTGCGGTGTCGGCGTCGGCGTTGGAGTCGCCGGCGGCTGTCCTTCCTCCCGCGCCGGCCTCTGGCCCGCAGCTCCTGAGACCGGAAGGAGCGCTGCAAGCGCAAGTACTAAGACGAGCCGATTTGAATTAGGCACAAAAACTCTACGGGGAAATAACATTGATCGTCTCCTTATTAAATTATCTGCACGCATAAAACTGGAACGTGTCGTCATGCCGCTGAATGCCAACGGTAGTTAGTGCCCTAATTTGCATTCTCTGTGTCTCAGTGAAGTCTCAGTGTCTCGGTGGTGAGATTTCTTACGCGATATTTCACCACAGAGTCACGGAGCTCACACAGAGACACTGAGAAGACCTCAAATTAGGGCACTACCCAACAGTAGCTGGCGACCGTCTCGCTACTGATCGTCGTCACGGTCCGCGGTGGCGCCTCGTCGAGGTCCAGGTGCAGCGCGCTCAGTATTGAGCGAATCAAAATTCAAAGCCGCGTTCCAGATCATAAAGAAGCTGCCTTGTGTCTGATGTCGCCACATCGGGTTATTGGCAAACATCACGACGTGACCCTTCCCGACCGGCACATCGACGATGGCGGGCGCATTGGCGAGTTCAGATCCACCGGCAAGCATTCCACTCACCAAAAGATTCTTTTCGTCAGACACGAAGCGCATGACAATGCGCGGTCGTTGATTCGGCGGCACATAAAACGCTCCGAGTTGCTGGCGCTGTTCGGCTGTCGGCTCGCCGGGCGGTCCCGCAGGTGATGCGGCCGGTGACGCCTGGGGCATCGCTTGCACAATATCGGGATCAGTGAGCGTGCCACGGCCCGACGATCTGCTACCGCCTCCGCCTGCTGCACCCCCACCACCGCCGAAACCGCCGCCGCCACCACCGGCCGCCGCTACTTGAAACACGGGCGCCTGATTGAAGTAGATCGGCAGAGTTTCATCGTATCCGTAAGCGATCGGACTCTTGCGATCGGTAAACCGCGCGTTGTAAACCGAGCCGCGCGCTTGCAGGGTGCGCGTATCCTGAATCGAAACGCCCGTAGTCAAACCATAGTCAATCGCCAGCCGCGAATTCGTGCCGACTGAAATGAAGAGACCGCCATCAGAGACAAACTTTTGCAGATTCATGACGCCGGCCAGTCCCATGCCGCCGCGCATGTCATCAGTTTGATCCGGTGACAGACCCATGTTCGGCGTTACATCTGACTGCTTCCATGGAATCGGATCGCCCCGCATGGGAATGCCGTTGACGATCGACTGCGCCGAGCCGCCCAGCGGCGGAAAGATGATCACGTCGAATTTTTCGCGCAGGTTCGGCGTGTTACGTACGACTTGATCGGAAATGTACGTGTAGGGAATTTGAAACCGATCGAACTCGATGCGATACCAGCCGTCGTTTTGCGTATTCGTCCAGGTGTGGAGAATCGCGATGCGCGGCACAGCAAGGTCGTGCGTCTTCACCTCCGGCAGCTTATCCACCGCCGTCGCCGTCAATCCCAACTCCTTCACGGCGGCGTCCAACTGTTGACGTACATCCGCGGGGTTGCCTTCCGGCTTGATGATGAACGAACCGGCGTTGAACTGCTGATCGCCAACCTTGAAGGCGTCTTCGGCGGCGCTCATCTTCACGTCTTTCAACCTGAAGCGAAGCGTGGCCAGCGTGTTGTCGGTGTTGTGATTGATGATGTAGCCGGCAGTAGACGCCGAGCCCGCAATCTTTCCCGTCACACGCGCGTCCGCCACGAGCATCGTCATCGGCGACTGCAGAATTGCTCTGTCGGTGACGCGTATCGTCTTCACGTTGCGCAAAGCGCCGAGCGTCCAGCCCGTGTCGTCGTACGGCGTCGGATCGCTCACGCTGTAGTACTGCGTGTCCAAAAGCATGTCAGCCATGCGCGAATAGGGTTGGTCCATGCGCACCACATATGAACCGGCGGGAAACTTCTGTGCGCCGACGGAGATTTCTTTGTCAGCCTTGTGAACTTCCACGCCCATCAAGCGCAACAGGTTGACCATGTCCGCGGCTTCGACTAGCCGCGATTGATCCGACGGAATTACGTAGGCCGCTGGTCCTTCGTTCATAGCTTTCGCGACCGAACGTTTGCTCTTGATGTAAAAGTTTTGCAGAAACCGATCCTTGTTATTCGAAACAAAGTTCATCGCGAGAAGAATCGCCGACTCCTGCATGTTGACATTGTTTCGCATCGACCATCTGACGCGAGGTTGTGGCGGATTCGGCCGAAACCAATCGCGCCGAGATTGCTCGCCCACAGTGCGATCCATCGTGTCGGCGCCGCCATTGCCAAATGTTTCGTAAAAGCGTCCGATCGCGTTGTGGCCGTTGGCGACGTAAAACATGTAGTTCGGCGCCCAGCCATCGTAAAACCCATGCGTCCAAACACCCGGCACGCCGCGCTTGGTCATCTCTTCGATTTCGTGATACGCGAGCAGTTGCCACTCATCGACCGTGATCGGATCCAGCCACGCGTTGTAAGGCCCAGTGCCTGTCGAGGTGTAAAGAAACGGCACCGACTCATGCAGGTCATGAAGGATTGCGGGATGATATTCGAGAAAAGTTTTCATCTGGTTGCGCGACAGCGCGAGCGCCATGCCTAACCCATCGCGATTGTTATCGTGCGCAACGTACTTGCCCCAGAAAACCAGACCCGGCGCATTCTTTCCCGGATTTGTTTTGCGATAGTTGTAAAGGTCAACCATCATGTCGCGCCCATCAACTTCCAGCACTGGTGTGATCAGCACGATGACGTTTTTCCGAATTGCCTGAATGAAGGGACTCTCTTCGACGGCGAGCCGATACGCGAGTTCCATCAACATCTCCGGCGAGCCCGTCTCAGGCGAGTGAATCGATCCCGAAGCCCAATAGAAAACTTTTCCTTCGCCGATCAGACTTTGTGCTTCCGCATCGTTAACCTTGCGCGGATCGGCAAGCCTGGCCGTGATCTCTTTGTACCTATCCAACCTGGCGAGCGCGGTTTCGTCTCCGACGGCAATCAGAAGTTGCTCTTTGCCTTCTTCCGACTTTTCCGGCGCGGTGAATACCCGCACTCGCGGCGACGCCTTGGCCAATTCGCGATAATACCGATAGAGATCCTTTGAATAAGTCAGTTTATTCGGCGTGCCCACCATGTAACCGAGCACTTTTTCCGGAGACGGAACTTTGTCTGACAGCGGCAGATGATCGACCAGTTCGGTCATGAAGTACGGCTCGGTCGTGTACTCCTTAACTTTTTTCGCAAACTCCGGATCGCTGTTCGGAGCGCCTGCGCTGGTGAACAGACCGCCGCCATTCTTGTCGTCAGACTTGGTTTGTCCCGGCTTCTTCTGGGCTGCGACGTAACCGGTTGACAATGACAAGGCGAATGCCGCGGTGCAGATGAGCGCGAGCAAAGAATTTCTTCGATTCACGATTAACCTCCGTCGGAACGTGTGATTGAATGCGCTATGGGCGCGCATCTTAAGGGGGTTCGACAAAAGAGTAAAGTCGCCTGCGGCGGACAAACAGGCCGCGTTTGAGACGTTGGTTATTGGAAGATCGTGCCGGAGATTAAGCGGCGGTGACGCACTCGCGTTCAGAGAGAAACGCGTGAACAGTGGCAATCAGCTCGTCAATGTTCGGCTTGCAAACATACGCGTCCGCTCCCGCGGCCATCGCTTGTTCGCGATGAATCTCGTAGGCATCGCCAGTGTAGACGATACTGGGAACGCCGGGTGTTAGCTGGTTAAGCTTCTTGATCAGCTCAAGTCCTGAGCCGTCCGGCAAACTTTTATCCACGACGTACAAATCAAACGCCTGGGCCGACGCGAGTCTCAACGCTTCATCCACACGGCGCGCTGAGTGAACCTCGTAATCCGATTCGGCAAGCACCAGCTTCAGCATCTCGGCGCTGTCTTCATGATCATCGACGTATAGGATTAGGCATTTTGTTTCTGACATACCATCCTCCAGTTCGGGATACTCATGTCGATTTCACTTGAGCGCGAAACGAGTTTCGGGGGCAGGATTATAGACGAGGCTTCCTTGGCTTGCCATCCTCAACCGCCTGGATAGCCGGGCGGCGCAGCCGCGTGCCGAGGTGTGGCGAGCCACATGGAGCGTGCTGTCAGAGCGTATTAAGACTTGTGTGTGCGGAAACTTCTGTTAAGGATCGGCTGCTCGTTACTGACCTTCGCAACCAGCGCGGCGGTTATGCACGTTCATCGCAATCCCAGACCGCCAACGACATTCGGTCCGGCCGAAGTGAGTTCGGCAAGTGAGCCTGTCTATCGATGTGACGAAACACCCGACCTGCCACTTTCGATCAAGGTTCTATTGAATCGATACTATCCGGGATGGAGTTTTCCTGACGTAAGCGAGGACGACTGTTATTCGGTTAAGCAGTCAGGTGATCCTCAAGCCTATGCACAATTGATCAAGGGCGACTTCGATGACGACGGTCGTTTGGACTACGCAGTTTTGATCCAACAGGGCGCGGAAGCCGATGACAAAGGCGCCGTTAAGCCGCTTATCGTTCACACTGTCGCGTTCTTCCGCAAACCCAACGGCTACAAAATGCACCCGGTGACTTCGGAAGCGGCTGGTTGTCTGATGCTCATGCGCAAGGGCGAAACCGATTATGACTACGAAGCAGAACGAGAGTTTACTTACCCGCGAGACACCATCATGGGCGGAATGGGCATGGGCGGAATGTCCTACTTGTACGAATATGGCAAGTTTCGGGCTATCATCACGAGCGACTAAATCGATGTCCATCCTAATCGCCGAAGACAATGTGGCGCAGCGCGCGTACCTGCGCGAAATTCTTGAGCGCGATTTTCCTTCGCATTCGCCCGTGCTCGAGGCTGGCGATGGCGAAGAGACGGTGAAGCTGGCGCTTCAACAGAAGCCGGAAGTTTGCATCCTCGACATTCAGATGCCCAAGCTTTCTGGCGTCAAAGCCGCGCGCGCGATCTGGCGCGACTTTCCGACGGCGCGAATTATTTTCTGGACGCAGTTTCCGCACGAGATTTACATTAACGAGATTCGCAAGATCGTGAAGTCAGTCGATCCGCCGCCAGCGTACGGTTTCATTCACAAGAACAATCCCGAGTCGCGCTTCCTGCGTTTCGTCGCGGCCGTTTTGGAAGACGGCGCCGACATGATCGATCCGGCGTTCAAGGATTCTTTCAAGCGCCCGTTGCTGACCGAATTCGAAGCCGAAGCGCTTTACTATCTCGCATTGGGTTTGTCGAATTGGGCGATCGCGCGCAAATGTTCTTTGAGTTTGCGCGGCGTTGAGAGCCGCCTCGCTACGCTCTACGAAAAACTCTTCGTCTCAATTCCCGAAGGCACTGACCACGAGGCCTACGAGAAGCTCGCTTACAACGTGCGCACCCGCGCCTTCTTTGAAGCGCTGCGCCGCGGACTCTTGAACAGCGACGAGCTGGAGAAAGCGGCGGCAGATCTCGAAAGCTGGATCGAGCGCGATCGGAAGAAATTTGTCGAAGAGCAGAAGCGGGAAGCAGTCAAGAAGAAATAGCCCGGTGTGTAAAGAAGATTTACCGCAGAGGCCGCAGAGGTTTTCGCAGAGGACGCTGAGGAAGACTTCTTTCAGACCTCTGCGATTGCCTCTGTGTACTCTGTGGTTGATATTCGCCGCCGCGACTTTCTGGCTGCTCCCGACTGCATTTTCACAAGACCAAGCACTCAATCAGCCTCAGGCGAGCCCAACGCCCTCGCCCACGCCATCGCCTTCTCCTTCACCGACGCCGCCGCCGAACTTGCATCAGTGGGGCGCGGTCACTTCGTTTCATGGGCTGCCTTCTGACCGCGCGCACGCGATTGCGCAGACGGAGTTCGGGGTTACCTGGTTTGCCACCGACGGCGGGCTCGCGCGCTTCGATGGCCGGCGCACGAGCGCGGTGACAGCCGAAGGACTACCACAGGGCCGCGTGCTGGCGTTGAAAGCTGACGAGTCTGGCGCTTTGTGGATTGGCACTGAAAATGGCGCCGCGCGTCTGTGGAACGACAAGTTCGAAGCGATTAAGGAAACAGCCGGCAAGGTGATTACCGCGATCATCACGCCTGAGCGCGACCACGCGATCATGGCGAGCGAAAGCGGCCAGATTTTCGACTGCCGCGTCAGCCAGCAAAGCGGTTCCCGCCTTGGAGTCACTGATGCTGAACGCAATCCACCGCTGACTTACCCTGTGCACGCGATTCCCGACCAGCCTTTGCAGAGCGCTGACAAGGATCAGCCGGGGCCTTTGAAGATCACTAGCCTCGCGTTGGTCAACGGCACGCTCTACGCCGGCACACAAAGCCGCGGCGTTATCGAGTTTCAAAACGGCGAAGCGAAGGAAGTCGCGAGCAAACCGCGCAGTTTCTTTATCAATGCGCTGGAAACCGACGCCCACGGGAGTTTATGGGTCGGCGCCCGCGCGGGAAAAGATGAGAGCGCGATATTCGACGAAAGCGATCCGCTCAAGCCTGCGCGCGCGAACGCTTCGAGCGGGCCGGTGACCACGATCGCGCGCGGCGCCGGCGAAGACCTTTGGGCCGGCACTGACGGCCATGGCGCGTTTCGACTTCAGAACGGAAAACCTGTCGAGCACTTCACCTTTGAAGAGACAGGCGGCGCTTTGCGATCCGATCACGTGTACGGAGTCTTCGTCGATGCGGAGCAGGTCGTCTGGTTCGCAACCGATAAAGGCGTCTGCCGCTACGACCCGCACGCAGTGCGGACTGAAGCGATATCAAGCGACGCGAACGCGAATTACGGGCGCGCGTTGTGGCTTAACTCCAACGGACATCTGCTGGCTGGAACGAACGCAGGCCTCTATGCGAATGACGGACGTGGGCGAACATGGACCAATGTTTCAGAAGTCGCGCGTCGGATTGTCTACGCGCTCGCTCAGGAGAATGCGGGACGAGTTCTGATCGGCACTTCCAACGGCTTGTTTTCAGCGCCAGGTGGAAACGAACTCGCTTTGACACGCATCCCGTCATCGAACACCAATCTGCCGCAGGGCGACAGCGTGCGCGCGATTGCCCCCGTTGACGGCGCAACATACATCGGCACGTACGGCTACGGAGTCGAGAAACTTCAAGGCTCGCAACGAACACTCGTCTGGCCGGAGGCTTCCGCCGACAATCAACTTCGCGAAGTCACGTCGCTCGCGGCTGACACGAGTGGCCGACTCGTAATTGGAACGGCGACCGCCGGCGTTTTCTTTTGGGATGGCAAAGCAACAACTGCCGACGCGGCGCTGGATAAACTCAAAGGCGATGCAGTTTGGTCCGTGCTTGCGGACAGTGGCGGGCTCTGGATCGCCAGCGCGCGCGGACTCTACTTTTACAAAGACGGACAGCTTCGTGACATTGCGCCCGGAGTAAATGCGCGTGCGCTTTATCTCAGCGCGGACAATTCGCGCTCGGGATCGATCTGGTGCGCCACGCTCGGCAAAGGTCTTTTGCGCGTCGCTCTCGACGATCAATTCGGAGCAATTGTTTCCCGCTTCGACGTGGAGCAGGGCCTGCCGTCGCAGCGCGTGTTCGCGGTGATTGCAACGCGCCGATCCGACGGCGGCGAAGAAGTTGCCGCCGCGACCAATCGCGGCGTCGTGCGTTATGAGCCCGGCTTTCTGAAGCCGACCGTGTTGCCCGCGCGCATCATCAGCCGGCGCATTCATCAGCAAAGCGAACTTGCATCAGGCCTGCGTCTCGATTATCCGCAAAACAGTCTGCTGCTCGACGTGACCGCGATCAGTAGTCGCACTTTTCCCGAGCAGTTTCAGTATGCATTCGCTCTGTACGACAGTTCGGGAAAGATCATTCGTCAGAAGCTTTCGCACGATTCGCAGTTCGCGATGGAGCAACTGAAGCCCGGCAAATACAAAGTCGTCGCCCGCGCATTCACAAAAGACCTCACGCCGGCAAATCCGCTGTCGTTTGAATTTACCGTAGCGCGCGCGCCGTTTCCGTGGACTTCGACGGCGTTAGGCGTGCTGTTGCTGCTGGCCTTGATTGCGCTCGGGTGGGGCTACGTGCAGAACCGCCGCATTCATCGCACCAGCGCGGAGCTTGCCGCCGCGAATCGCGAACTCGCGGAAGCACGACTGCAACTCGCAAATGAAACCGAAGCCGAGCGGCGTCGCATTGCTCGCGACTTGCACGATCAGACGCTCGCGGATTTGCGACATCTCGCTCTGCTGACCGATCAACTTCCCACTCTGATAAATGGCGGACAGCATCCGCCGCCCAACACGCTGCAACTCAGATCTGAGATCGAATCGATTTCTCAGGAAGTGCGGCGCATCTGCGAAGACTTGAGTCCCTCGGCGCTGGAGAACGTTGGGCTGTCGGCCGCGTTGCAGTTCGCTCTGGCTCACGCCGTCGAACACGCGGCGCCGGATTGCAAGTTCGAATACGAATTCGCTTGCGACGATTCTTTGGACGAGAAGCTGCACCTGCCACAGAGCACCCAAATTCAAATTTATCGCATCGCGCAGGAAGCGTTGAGCAACGTCTGCCGCCACGCGGACGCAAAGCAAGTGACGATGAGTGCAATGGTTTCGGCTGATGATACTTTCGAATTGCGAATCGAAGATGACGGCCGTGGTTTTGAATCCGGGGCGCGCAAGAATTCTGGTCGCGGGGTTGCGAACATTCGCGCGCGCGCCAGCATGATTGATGGAGAAGTATCCTGGCACAAGCGAGCCGGCGGCGGAACCGTGTTCGCCCTGCGACTGCCGCAGACTCAGGTTGTTTCTTAATCCGAACGTCTCTGTGTCTCAGTGGATTCTCCGTGTCTCTGTGGTGATTGGTTGACGGATTTTCACCACCGAGACACAGAGCACGCACAGAGTCACAGAGAAGAAGTACCAGTTTCGCCTTGAGTTGGTTTAGTATGCCGCAAATCTTTTCGTTTGGTTGGTGAGACAATGGCAGAACGAACTGTGACTCATTACCGCTGGCACGACATGACGACAGAACTCGTGTCCGACAGTCTTGCGCGCCGGCTAATCACTGGCGACCGAATGATGCTGGCGCATGTTTATCTCAAGAGGGGTTGCATCGTCCCGCGACATTCGCACGAGAACGAGCAGATTACCTACATCCTGGAAGGCGGTCTGCGATTTTGGATCGGCGCCGATGAATCGCAGACGCTCGACGTGATGGCGGGCGAAGTCCTGCACATTCCTTCCAACGTTCCGCACAAAGCGGAAGCTTTGGAAGATACCCTCGATGTCGACATCTTCAGCCCGCCGCGACAGGATTGGCTGGATAAGACTGATGACTATCTGAGAACCACCACGAAATAGAAGAAAATTTAAGCGGCAAAAGCCCGAGCCGGATCAGGACATCCGCTCGGGCTTTCTGATTGGAACCGGGGTGTCAGGGGTCCTAGTGGATCACAATACCAACTCCCACGTGAAAGTTATGCTGCCACTCGCCTTCGAGTCGCGTTGGAACGTAGTCAGCCTGCACCACGCGAATGTCGATATGCCTGCTCGCCCGAACATCCAATCCGCCGCCGAAGACTCCGGCGAATCCGTTTGAGCTATCGGTAAATCCCAAAGCGCTAGCCTGAGCATTGGTCCCTCCGAGCAAGGCGTGAACGAAAGGCTTAAACTTCGTCTCCGTCGAGTTGTCCTTAATCTGGACGCCGCCGACGAAAGTGTGCGTTTGGGCCCTGACGCTGATGCCGGCGTCGGTGAACGTCTTGCGGTGGTAGGCGTAGTCGCCCTTCAGGCCAAAGTAACGAGAGATGTTGCCGGTGACGGCTGCCTCAAATCCGTTGAAGCCTTCGCGGTCGCCCCCACCCAAATCAACGCGGGCATGTGAATAACCGCCGTAGACCTCAAACTTGTTGTATTCGTCACTGCCTTGCGCGAAGCTAAACGATGCCGCGCAGGCGATCACGATCATTGAGAATAATAGTTTGCGCATGAAACGAGTCCTCTCTTAATTTGTTTGTGATCGCCTTCGACGAACACAGATCGCGGACGAACTTGGAAGTCAGCCTGCCATCACTGGACAGTTTGGCAAGCGCGATGCCAGCGTGAACTAAGAAGAAATGACAGGGTTTTGTTAGGAAACGCTCTTTTGTCGAAAGCCGGCCACGCAGGATTTGTCTGACAGGAGTCACGGCTTATCATGGACAGCATGAATGGCGAATGTACTCATACGGATCAAATTAAAGATGTCACCCCGAGTGCCGACGGCTGTGAAGATTGTCTGAAGATCGGCGATGCGTGGAATCATTTGCGCCTGTGCATGACGTGCGGGCATGTCGGCTGTTGTGACTCGTCGCCGAACAAGCACGCCACAAAACATTTCCACGCAACCAATCACCCGATCATCAAATCGTTTCAGCCGGAAGAAGAGTGGGGTTGGTGTTATATCGACGAAGTGATGTTCGATGAATTGTGACCATGGAGAATGAAAGTGATGATAACGAGAAGCCTCCGCGCTGTTGCCTCAGCGCTAATCTGTCTCTGTCTTTCAGTCGCCGCGCTTTCACAATCAAACCCGCGCGGCATTACTCCGGAAGACTACTTCGCGTTCGAGTTCGTCAGCGATCCGAATATCTCGCCGGATGGAAAGCTGGTCGCGTACGTCGTTACCAAAGTCGATCGCGCGCAAAACCGGCGCAACTCTTCGATTTGGATCGCCGCGACTGACGGCAGCCGCGCGCCATGGCAATTCACCACCGCGCCGCAATCTTCAAATTCGCCGCGCTGGAGTCCGGACGGAAAATCGCTCGCGTTTCTTTCTTCACGCCCGGGTGGTGACTCGGGTACGCCTGCGCCCGCGGCGTCGCCGACACCTGCGGCTGGACCAACACCGGCAGCGGCGGCCGGCGCCGCTTCATCTGATCAGCCGCGGAATCAGGTTTACCTGCTTTCAATGACCGGTGGTGAAGCGAAGCGAGTCACAAACCTGAAAAATGGCGTTAGCCTCTTTCGCTGGTCGCCCGATGGAACGCGTTTGATCGTTGTCAGCCGCATTGGGCCCAGTGACAGCCGTCCCGAAAGCCGCGATCGCAGCGACGTGCGGCATTACAAGAACAGTTCGTACAAATTCAACGACTCCGGCTGGTTCGACGACCGTCGCACGCATCTGTGGATCGTCGATGTAAATACCAGCAGCGCGAAACAGATCACCGAAGGCAATGACTGGAATGACAGCAATCCGCAGTGGTCGCCGGACGGAAAACGCATCGCGTTCGTTTCGAATCGCACCGGCAAGGAATACGACGAGAACCGGAACAGCGACGTTTGGGTCATCAACGCGGACGGCGCTGGCAAGCTCACCAAGATTTCCGATCACGACGAAGCGGACAATCAACCGCGCTGGTCGCCTGACGGAAAATGGATCGCCTTTACCGGAGAGATTCACGAACGCGATCATCCGAAGATTTGGCTGGCGCCTGGGGCTGGCGGCGCGCCGTCAGTGCTGGCTGCGAACAATCTCGATCTAATCCCGGGCGCGTTGGAATGGTCAGCGGATGGCAAATCGATCTATTTCGAAACTGGCGTAAAGGGCGAGAATCATCTGTTTCGCGTTGATGTCACGGCGAACACGGTCGCGCAAGTTACCCGTGGCGCGCGCGCGGTGCGCAGCGTTGACTTTGATTTTGGCGGCCGGCGCATGGTCTATCTTGCGAACGATTTCAAGCACCTCGACGACCTTTACATCGCCGACCTCGACGGCAACAACGAACGTAAGCTGACGAATTTGAACGAAGCGCTGTGGAAACAACTCGAGCTCGCCGATGTCGAGCGCTTCACTTACAAGAGCGCGGACGACTGGGACGTGGACGGCTTCCTGGTCAAGCCGATCAATTGGAAAACGGGCAAGAAGTATCCGCTCATCCTGAGCGTTCACGGCGGGCCGGCGGGCCAATACGGCGTCGATTGGTATCACGAGTTTCAGGTTTACGCGGCGAAAGGTTACGCGGTGCTGTTTACGAACCCGCGTGGTTCAACCGGCTATGGCCAAAAGTTCGAGCGCGGCATCGTCGGCGAGTGGGGCGGCAAAGATTACATCGACATCATGAACGGCCTCGACGCCGCGCTGAAGCGCTATCCATGGATCGATCAAGAGCGCATGGGGGTGACGGGCGGCAGCTACGGCGGCTTTATGACGAACTGGATCGTCGGCCACACCGATCGATTCAAAGCCGCGGTTACGCTACGCAGCGTCGTGAATTTTATTTCTGACGAAGGCACGCGCGACGGGGCTTACGGCCACACGCCCGATTTCAACGGCGATCTGTTTCAGAGATTCGATCTTTACTGGGACCGCTCGCCCTTGAAGTACGCCAAGAACGTGAAGACACCGACGCTCATTTTGCATTCAGACAATGATTTTCGCGTGCCAATCGAGCAGGGCGAGCAATGGTTTCGCGCGCTGAAACACTTTGGCGTGATGACTGAGATCGTGATGTTCCCGCGCGAGAACCACAACCTCACGCGCACGGGCGAGCCGAAACATCTGGTCGAGAGTGTGAACTGGCAGTTGTATTGGTTCGATCGTTTCCTGAATGGAAACGAGAAGGCTGTGCCGCCCGACGCGAAGTGAAATCGCTAGTTCATTAATTCGGTGACGAGTAGCTCAACCTGCATTCGTGGCGTGGCTTGGGAAGTTTTGATGCCGACGTCCGCTTCCGCGATCCTCACGATGTTACCCGCCAGTTTGCGGCCATCGACACGGTTCAGCATCTGCAAATAACTGCCCTGCCGGAAAGGCGGCATGGGCACGTCTCGAAAGATTTCCTTCGGCGGGGCGCCTTTTGAAAGCAGCGCGTGCGCGAGCGCCATGCGCCGGTACGTGCTCGCAATCAAACCGATCAGCATGACGGGCGGCGCGCCGTCGTCCAGCAAGTGCTTCAGAGTTCGCAATGCGCCCGCGCGATTGCGCGACAGCATCTGATCCGTCAATTCCCAATTCATCAATTCGCGCGACCGGCCGACCAGTTCTTCAACCAGATCAGTGGTGATCAAGCCCGACGGCAAAGCGGCCGCCGCCAGTTTGCTGAGTTCATTCGTCAGCATCCGTACGTTAGAGCCGACCAATTCGATGAGGCGGTTGAGCACCGGCTGTGAGGCTTCGGCTTTCAACTCGTGCAGATGTGACTTCGCCCAATTCACCAGTTCAGGGTTATTCAGTGGCGCGAATTCGAAGGCCGCGCCGCTCACCAACTTCTTCGCAAGCTTCTTTCGCTTGTCGATGTCGTCGGAATTGAAAATAACCACAGAACTTTCAACCGGCCGCTTGACATAATCGAGCAGGATTTCTTCATCGGTTTCGTTCAGTTTCGCCAAATTGCTAATTCGCACGACGCGCCGGGGCGACATCATCGGCAGTTGCTCCGCGGCGGCGATCGCGTCGCGCGCCTCGCCCGTCCGCAAGCTAAAACTGGAATCGTTGAATTCGCGCAGCAGCGTTTCGCTCAGTGCCGCGTCTGCGATCGCGTTCGCTGCCTGGTCACGCAAGAAATCTTCCGCACCGAACAGAAAATAGATCGGCTCAATCTTTCCTTGCTTCAGCGATTGATGAAGATCTTTGCGGGTACGAACGGGCATTTATTCCTTCACGCCGAATCCATTCACCAGTGTGGAGACGATCGATTCGGCAAAGCTGCGCGCCATGCGCATCACGGCCGGGTCTTCTTCATTGAAGAAGTTGCGCGGATCGTTGGCGAATTCGAATTCACCGCGAAAGACGAAGTTCTGATTGTCGTAAAGCACGCGGTTCTCGTGCTGATCTCGCACCGTGACCGCCGCCGTAATGGTCACTTCAAAAATCCGCGCGCGCCCTTTGTCGTCGAGCAGCACGCCCGAGAAGTTGAAACTCTTTACCACTCCGTCGATCACCGCATCGGCGCCTTCGCGCTCGCTCTGCACACGCAGGCCATGTCCGCGGCGAATCAGCTCGTTCATCACCGCTCCGGTGAAACGGTCTTCGATCTTGAAGCGCAGCGCCTGATTTTGAAACGCCGGTACCGCGACGGTTTTGATGTGCGGCGGCAGTTGGTTCTTCGTCACCGGCTTATAGCATTCGGTAAAGCCCGACACTAGCAGCAAAGTTGCCGACAAAGCCGCGAACCGTGTGACTTGTTTCATCAGATCCTCGAAAGAGCGTTGATAATACGTCACCCGCCGTGTTATACGAAAGCTTAGCCGCACAGGAGAACCAAATATGACTGCGCCCATTCCGATTGGCCCGACCTTGTCGCAAATTGGCCAAATCT
>DASXTE010000211.1:0-4292 GCA_036505595.1 Pyrinomonadaceae bacterium | reverse complement strand
CTCCATGTGATGGGAACGCCTGTTCGCGGATCGCCGGCGGCAGTGCGCGTGGTCGCTTCGAGTTGCACCGCGCTGCCAACCGTAATCGGCGCGGCGACGGAATTGATTTCCACCGTCTTGATGCCGGCAGGCTTCACGACGATCGTCGTAAACCCAGGCTTCCCGCTGACCATTGCTCCGGCGATGACTTCGCCGGGGCCGACCAGTTTCACGACGCCGTTCTCGTCCGCAGCGGCCGCATCGAACGGGCCGGCGAAATACGTCGAGGGCGCAACGTTTACCACTTTGCCATTGGCATCTTTCGCGACGACGGTCAGCTTCACTTCCTGGCCGACTTCCGCTTCCTTTTGTGATGCGGTGACTTCGACAGTGGCGACCGAAGGTTGTTGCGCAAACGCCGGAAGCGCAAAGCAACTGCAAAGGATAATTCCCAGCACAAATCTCTTAACGAACATTGATGAACCTCCCCGAGCGAATAGGCATGCAGAGCGCAATGTTATTCAAAGCTGACGAAAACGCAAAGCGAACTTGATCCACAGAGTCGCTGGGTTCATGATCCTCGACAGCACAAAATTTGGTGCACACCATGGCGAACGTTGCGTTAAGACTTCCGGAAAACGTGCCGGGCGATTTCTTTGTCGACTCGACCTGCATCGACTGCGACGCCTGCCGGCAAATTGCGCCGGAAACTTTTGCGGAAGACACCGACTACTCAATCGTTCATCGCCAGCCGCAAACAGATGAAGAAATCAGGCGGGCGATGATGGCGCTCGTTGCGTGTCCGACCGGTTCAATCGGGACCGTGGCACATCACGACGCGCGCTTTGGCATCGACGCGTTTCCTGAGTTGATTGCCGAAAACGTTTATTACTGTGGCTTCAACGCTGAATCCAGTTTCGGCGCGTGGAGTTATTTGATTGTCAGGCCAGAAGAAGAAGGCGGCAATGTTTTGATCGATTCGCCGCGGTTCGCGACACAACTCGTGAAGAAGATTGATGTAATTGGCGGCGTGCGCACGATGTTTCTCACTCACAAAGATGATGTGGCGGACCATCAGCGATTTGCCGATCGATTTAACTGCGAGCGCGTCATGCACGCCGACGATGGCGGGCAGCGCCTCGGGATGGAGCGCGTAATTCGCGGCGGCGACCCGGTCGAACTCGATCAGGATCTCATCGCGATTCCGGTCCCCGGCCACACGCGCGGTCACATGGTGCTGCTCTATCGAAACAAGTTTCTCTTCACCGGCGATCATCTCGCGTGGTCGCCGAATCGGCAGACGCTGATCGCATTTCGAAACGCTTGCTGGTATTCATGGACGGAACAGACAAAGTCGATGCGAAAACTACTCGATTATGAATTCGAATGGGTTTTGCCGGGGCACGGCAGAATTCATCATGACACCGGCGGGAAGATGAAGGCGCATCTTCAGCGCTGTATTGGATGGATGGAATCGCGTTAATATGGCGGCTCGATTTAGGGAGGGAAGATGAAACTGACACGGATTTTAACTTGCCTGACAACTTTGGCCCTGCTCGTTTTTACAGCGCTGGCGCAAAGCGGCGACACAAAACACTTCACCAAAGATGGATTGTCGTTCGATTATGCGAACGGCTGGACGATCAGCGACGAGAGCAACTCTGACGCGCAGCAACTGACGCTGAACCGGCCCGACAGCGACGCCATCATCAAGTTCTTCGTGCACCGTGGAAAAGTCAACACGCCCGAAAAGCTTGCCCAGGCTAAGAGCAAGATCATCGATCCCTATGTCAATTTCACCGAAAAGCAGTTCCTTGAAATGGGAGCCAAGCCGACCCGCACTCCGGCGAGCACTGAGATAGGCGGCGCGCCGGCCGAAGGTATTCGCGTGGTCGCAATTCTTGCAGGCGAACCTGGCGAAGCTGGTATTTATTGGGCCACAGTCGGCGAACGGCTGGTTGTGCTGACTTTTTTCGGGCCGGATAAGTCCTTGAAAAAGGCGACAGCAACCTGGGACGGCATTCGTAACAGCTTGAAGATCGAACCGCCACCACCGAAAGCTTCGCCATCACCAAAAGGAAAACCGTAAGATTAGTTAACGCGATCATCTATTTCCGGTTGTACGCTTCCACCCCGGCCGCGAGAATCTTCATTGCCCGCGCCAGATCATCGCAGTTGAGTACGTAGGCGATGCGGACCTCGTCCTTGCCCTTGCCCGGCGTCGCGTAGAATCCGTCCGCCGGCGCGACCATCACCGTCTCATTCTCGAGCTGGAACTCTTCAAGCATGAAGATGGCGAATTCCTCGCCGTCGCGAATCGGCAACTTGGCAACCACGTAAAATGCGCCCCCGGGCTTGCGGCAGACCGCGCCCGGTATCTTTGCGATTGCATCGCATACCAGGTCTCTCCGGCGCTGGTACTCGCGCCGCACTTCGGTGAAGTAGCTGTCCGGCACCTTTACCGCGGCCATCGCCGCCAACTGGTCAACCGTCGGCGGACAAAGTCGGGCCTGACCGAACTTTAATACTGCGGCCATCAATTCGGCGTTACGGCTGATAATACAGCCGACCCGTGCCCCGCACGCGCTATAGCGCTTGGACACGCTGTCCACCAGTATCGCCCGGTCTTCGATTCCAGCCAGATTCAGGACGCCTGTGTGCTCGGTGTCGTCATCGTAGATGAACTCGCGGTAGGCCTCGTCGCCGATGAGGTAAAGTCCGTGCTCGGCGCACAAATCCGCAAGCATCTCCAGTTCTGTTCGGGTGTAAACCGCGCCGGTCGGATTGCCGGGGTTGGAATAGATGATTGCCCGGGTGCTGCTGGTGATGGCCCGTTCGAACTCGGCTTTGGGCGGCAGGGCAAAGCCGGTTTCGGCCAGACAAGTTACCGGCACGAGCTTGACGGAGGCGGTGGCCGCGAATCCCGCATAGTTGGAATAGAACGGTTCCGGTACGATGACTTCGTCGCCGGCGTCGGCCACCGCGTCCAGCGCGAACGATATCGCCTCACTGCCGCCGGTCGTGATCATAATGTCCTGGGCCCGGACATCTATTCCCACGCGTCCATAGTACTGAACCAGCGTATCAACGTACTCCTTCAAACCCTGTGATGGCCCATAGGAAAGCACCTTGATATCGACGTTCCGATATCCGTCCATCATCTCGGCTGGGGTCTCGATATCCGGCTGGCCGATGTTCAGGTGATAGACCTTGATGCCGTGGGCCTTGGCCCGGTCGGCATACGGCACCAGCCGTCGAATCGGAGAAGCCGGTATCTTAATCGCCCGGCTGGAAAGGCTGATTCTGCTCAATACGACTCCTGTCACGTTCGCTCTCCGCTTCCCTGCTCAGCAAAACTGCGCACCGAATATACCAGAGCGCTCCGCTCGCGCAAGCCTTGGAACAGCCTGCACGAAACGCCTCAGCCAGCGCCATTTTGAGTGCCGACACCGCATTTTCGATCCAACTTTTTAGGTAGAAGGCGTGCTTCACTATTGCGTTAACGCGACGCTGCCTTATGCTCTGAAGCTGGCGAACAACGGCACGAAGGTCGAAGTCCGCGGCACCGCTGGCAAACTGACCTACGAAGCTGTGGCCGTTTCGCAGAACAAAGAGTACACGACGCTGGATGAATTGTTGTGACGAGTGCTATCGCTGAGGTTGGTCCAGCAGTTTCGCTAGACAACTGGTTAGCTCTTCAGCTTTGACAGGTTTGTAAAGAAACGCATCGACTAAGGTGGCGTTTATTTCACCCTTGTTTTCCTGCCCCGTCAGCAAAACAATCGGCACTTTCGAAAGTTTAGGGTTACTGCGCAGAAAGGCGGCGAGTTGCTGGCCGCTCAACTGCGGCATGATGGCATCTGTCACCACGATGTGGACGTCAGATGACAGCGCCAGCTTCATTCCCTCGATTCCGTCGGCGGCCGCAATCACCCGATAGCCTGCGCGTTGCAGAGTAACTTCCAAATACCGTCGCAACGAACGATCGTCTTCGACCAAAAGGACGCACCGCTGAGACGCAGCGCCGTTAATTACGGGTGCCGTATCGCCCGAATGCGATGATTGGGGGTCGTCCATGAGCTAGCGCTGTGAGCTGAATTCGAGGCGAGTCAAACCAACTTCAATTCCCTTTAAACCTGAGAGTAAGCTGGCCTTCATCGGTTGTCAACGAAGTGCCACGCTCGGTAGTGTCCTATTAGTGTGTTGCTCGTCCGCGAGAAAGTTTATCCGAGTCCGAGCCATCGTGTTAAGATCGCGGCGTGGCTAAATCCAAAGACCCAATCTTCGCAGCCCGCAAAGTGCTCGATCAGATT